>JAIORJ010000133.1 GCA_021108185.1 Methanococcoides sp.
ACCACAAGAGGACCAAAGAAATCACCCTTACCTGATTCATCAGAGCCAATTACACTATGTCCACTTGCAACAGGCAAATCTATAGATGATGTTAACTTTTCTTCAGGGATTGAAATATTCTTATTTGTAGGTGAAGGTACTGCAGTTTCTATGAGTGCAATACGTATTTCTTCTGCTTCAAGTGATGTATCTAACTGGGATAGGTCAACTTTAATTCCATTCTTTCCGTTATATATTCTAATTACGCGAGAAAACTGGTTTTTTGATACGCTAAACTGAATTCCGTAATTAATTTTTTTTGGTGAATCTATGTTAAACCTTGGAATAAGGATTGATCTTATCTCATTGTACTTGTCAATTGTTTTCATCTGATTCCCCTTATTGTTATTTCTTGATTCTAAGTCTGGTATTTTCGTTCGGCTCTTATTCCTTGTTCCCGTATATCAAATGGATACATAGCCTTGTTTACAAATTGGTTATTGTGTGACAAAAACGTGATACATATGGTTAGTTGTAATATGGGCTCTGTAGAAATCCTCAACCAAACCAAACATACAATCTTGACATTCTCGGATTGCGTCGATTCGATTTAAGAGACAGTTGAATATGCAGAAAACATCAGAAAAAACCGTGGAAGGGTTTTCGTCCAGCAAAGTAAATCTATGGGTATATCTATCTATTTAAGAGTCGATAATTCATTTCCCATAAAATAAGATTAATTGATGCCATGTATTGATGAGCAAGATCATTTGTCTGTATGCCCTTTTTTTAACCTGCAAAAAGATCATCCTCATATCTAAAGAGGATTTCCTTATCGCATTCAGAATAAGTCGCATTATCAATGCATTTTTCGACAGCCTTGAGGCTTTTATCGAAGTAACATAGAAAAATTTGTTTCACCTTCCTTGAACTTGTCAAGGCAGGTGAGAGATTTATACTGTAATTAGAAAGCCTCGGGCGTGATTTGAACACGCGACCTCGTCCTTACCAAGGACGCGCTATACCCCTAAGCCACCGAGGCATCATTATTAATGGGTACAACTCCCTGATACACATAATCAAATATGAAGCTTTCGGTTGGGTTTATAAATCCCAGCGTTCATCCACTGGAAATCTCTCATTTATCCACATCATGGTACTGTTGTCATGCACTATGTGATAGGAGCGTGAAAGTACCCTACTGATGTCGAAAAGAGGATCACTTTCGGCAATATTGATATTATCGAAATCCCTGCGGGTCTCAATGCCGCTGTTCCTCAATATCTTGCCAATGGGGATATCTGCGCGCATCAGGTCCTGGCGTATATTTTCGGGCATCCTCTCTATGGGAGACAGGGACAACGCCCTCACAAAGGGAATGTCACCTGCTAAAAGGGTGACCAGACGATAGTTCACGTCTGACCCTTCAGGGACCTTCAACAGAGAAGACATCTCAGCATCCGCTTTAACGAGATGCTGTGCTTCAGTGACCACTGAAATGTCCTTACGGGTCATGATCTCCAGAAGGAAGGTCACAGAACCATCTGTACCGGCACATACCCTCAGGCATGTAGGGATATCAAATGCCTTGAGATCCCTTAAGAATTCCGAATTAACGAATGTCACTACTGATCAATATCCGAACTTTTTTTAATATAATCACTTTCCAACTGCTTTCTTTGCCTGGTTACGGCGTTCCTTAGCAGTGTATCCGGTCGCGAGCAAAAGGAAATCCCGGAAACGTTTGTTCGTATCAAGGATCAGCTCATCGTCAACAGAAGAAACATCCATGTCCGTATCCACGACAAGCATCTTGCCATTCATAGAAACAGACAACTCCTTGATAACACCATACGAAACAGAAAGCTTATTGCCATCTCGCTTGATGTCAACTGGGAAACATTTGCCTACCTCTTCATAGATCCGTTCGATATCCGGAGAAAAACCACGTTTTAACTTGTATTCCTGCATTGCAATCCCTTTCGTAAATACATTGAACACGAATAAATATTCCGGTGAGAATCAGCCGAATTTCTTCAAAGTCACCCAAAAAGCACAACCTTTTCCATCAGGATTGTCATCGACACCCACCTGACCCTTATGAAGTTCAGCTATCCTCTTAACAATTGCAAGCTCCAGACCCGCACCTTTGATATGATCAGAATTAAACCTTGTGAACCTCTCAAACAAAAAGGGTTTGTCAGCATCAAGAACTCCAATACCATTGTCCCTGACCATCACTTTCCAATGATCACCAAGTTCCGCGACATCCAGCTCTACCTTGGAGCCTTCCGGACTATACTTTATCGCATTGGAAAGATAGTTGACAAACACCGCATCAACCATCGGATTCGCATAAGCATGGCATTGCCCTTTAAAAATTAACGAGACATATATCGACTTCTTGCTTGAATGCGGCTCAAGATCCTCGATCACATTCTTCAGGATGGAAATAATATCTATCATCTTAAAGTCAATATCTTCGATCGACTCCAGCTTTGAATATTTCGATGAAGATTCAATGAAATCAATCATCTTATAATTAAAGGATATTAGCAAACTGTTTACTTAAAATAAATAAATGCATCTTAATATTAAAACATGTCCATTTAACTTTAAGTGTCATCCGTGTGTACAAATTGTAGCATTTCATGTACATGCGTATATATCCCCTTCGTTTCCATTGGACAAATTTGATATTAATAACTACATATAACACCCCGTAGCACAACATAAATAAATAAGTAATTACATACTATCATATTGAGTAAGGTTATATGATCGGTTCATACCGTACCAACACCAATCACCACAACAACTTTTTTCAGTCGCTCAAAACCTTGCTCATTTTTAATTCGATCTTTTAAATATTGAAAAATATTATTACCCATATTGAACTGATTTTGCACAGGTCTTCGAAAACTTGTGGCCGGAACCAGCCTTATTTTTCAAGGACCACTTTCCCATTGACACCCATCAGAATAACGCGGGATACGACCAAAAGAGCCTTCTTTCCAATCTTTTCCATATCCTCCCATCCAGGGACAGCAATGTTATAGTCTTGAAATGGAAGATCGAAATCGGGATTGCTCAGGAACTGATAGAATAGTACTTCAGAAGCACTCTCCATATATGGGAACAAAGAAGGTAAAGTAGCAAGGTTCACATAACCTGGAATTACGCGCACCCATATACGCAGCCACTTTTTGCGAGCGATCTCAAGGGAGGCCCTTAACAAGGTCACATATTTCTTAGTTCTCTCTTCAGACATGCCCGTCAGCTCCATAATAGCCTTCAAGTCATCAAGAGGTGCTTTCAATTCCAGGACAAAGCCATGTACGTAAGGCAATGCTCCTTCCAGAACCTCAGGTTTCATCCCATTTGATTTTAACAGAACCTCTTTTCCAGCATCATTAAGTGCCTTTATGAGAGGAATAAGCTCTTTTTGCAATGTCGGCTCAGCCCCACCAAGGTGAACGGTCTTAGAATGGGAATTTTTGGCAATATCGACCACTTCCTCCACAAACATTTCTTTGAAAGGCTGATGAATGTGAACACAATAAGGACATTTCATATTGCAACCAAAAAATTCCACACGCATCATTCCATTAGAATCAGATATATCGACCAAACGCATCCATACCCCCCAGTTACAACATTAACTACCTTGAATAGTAAGTTTTTCGACAAAGGATATTAACCTATGTAACTACCTCCTCCCAGCCTTTCAAATAGGCATCACAGCGATTACTATTTATGGAGAACATGCCATCAATTCATTAGATCCAAGGTGACCATAATGCCAAAAAAACTAACAATTGAAGATCTCGAAAAAAGGAAAGAGAAGATAGAGATAGAAGAAGAACTTGGCGAAAAGCTCGAAGACCTTTATGACATCATAATGCCTCCGGGAACTCCATCTTACATAATGTATGATATGATCGAAGAGTTCGAACTGGAACCGTTCGAAAGGAAACTTACTGTCAACATCGTGGAATGTGACGAAAGGAACGTTATAGTCCTTAGAGGAAAACTCGAGGTTGTAAAGGAAGCAGAACAGTATTACTTCAAAGAGATGGAAGAATATATCAACTCAAACTGATTTAATAAAAGGAATGACCTGATGGCAGTGCCACAGAGTCATTCAACATCTTCTGCACTCAATTCAATTCCGGTTATAGTATCAGAGTTCAGGTCAAAGACAACTGCTTTTTGCTCACCCGAGTATATATCCACGAGACCGGAATCATTGATGCTTCCAACGACCGCCGCAGTAATACCGACCTCTTCAAAGATACGTATACATTCATCACAGTTCTCCGGTTTTGTGCTAATGACATAACCAGTAGCAGGGTATATCTTAAGCCATTGTTCAAGCTCAAGCTCGTCAGGTATCGGGATCATATCGAGGTCCACGGATGCACCTACCTTGCTGGTCTCACATAACATACCCAGAGTTCCGATAGTACCGGGATTACTGATATCCTTTCCTGCGATCGCCAATTTCCTTTCAGCAATGGTCTGCATTACAAGGAAACGGTCACGAACTGTCTGAGCATCCTTGAAAGATGTGGTATCCCAGCTGTAAGGGGAATTCTTCCCGACCCGACCATCCATATCATAGGCAACTATTATCGAATCCCCGGGTTTTGCCATATCACTTCTGATGATACAGTCCTTTTTGGCGACCCCTATTATTGCAACCCCAAGGGAATTGTAAGGGGTGTCAGGGTGAATATGACCACCCACCATGGGAACACCGAACTTCTTCACGCCGTCCTTTATGCCCCGCATCATCTCTTTGCAGGCCTCCGTGTCACAAGAGGACATGACATTGACCATTGCAACTGGCCTTCCACCCATTGCAGAGATATCATTTACATTGACAACTACGGAAGTGTAGCCTGTCCACCATTGGCTTTCCATTGCGATCTTACCCCAGATAGCATCAGCAGCGAACAGGATCACCTCATCACCACCAGTATCTAAGACCGCAGCATCATCGCCAAAGTCAACGATCGTCTCGCCGTATTCACTGCGGACATCCTCGAACATATTCACGATATCAGCAATGGGCTTTTTACGGGTCACACCTTCAAAATTCCGAAGGTTCGCAGCTAATTGTTCAATATCCAATAGGATCCACCCTTTAATATCCTTAAAAAAAATGAAAGATCATTCACTATGATCTTTCTTTTCTATCGACTCCATCTTAATGACGTTCCTGCGCTCTTCGCTCATCTGTGAAAGGTCCTTACCGATAAGACCGTAAGCATCAGACCTGCATTGGCGACAGTGCCTCATCTGCTGTACGTAAGGTTCACAGGAGTCCTGCACCTCTTTACGTACTTCATTTGATGGAGGCTCCATGTCCGCGAACTTTGCCTGACATATGAGAGGCATGATGTTCATGATGAAAACACCTATTTCGCGTATCTTCTTTGCAACCTCTACAATATGATCTTTATTGATCTCTGGGATAAGGACGGTGTTCACTTTTACGACCATCCCTGCCTCAACAGCTTTTTCGATTCCTTCAAGCTGGTTGGCAATGAGGATCTCTGCAGCTTCAACGCCTGTGTAGGATTTGCCTTTGTAAGATATATGGTCAACTATCTGTGCCTGGATCTTAGGATCGATGGCATTAAGAGTCACAGTAAGTGTACTGACCCCTACCCTGAGAAGCTCGTCCATTTTCTCCGGTAGAGCAAGACCATTGGTACTAAGACAAAGAGTTACATCAGGGAACTCGTTCTTGATCAGCTCCAAGGTCTCAAAGGTCTCATCGTTAGCCAGCGGGTCACCAGGACCTGCCACAGCAACCACCTTAATGAAAGGATGCTCCTTGAGGACCTGTCGTGTCTTTTCAAGAGCTTCCTGTGGAGTTAGTACTTCACTTGTCACACCTGGGCGGCTTTCGTTCACACAATCGAACTTACGTTCACAATAGTTGCACTGTATATTGCATTTTGGAGCAACAGGCAAGTGTATTCGGCCATATTTATGCTGCGCGTTCTTATCATAACATGGATGTTCTGAGATCTTACGCAGAATTTCACGGTCCACATCATTTACATCATGACATTCTTCAGTGATTTTATCAGTATCAGGCAAAATATGTCCTCCGGCAGTAATAAAGCATCTGAACTTAAATTAAGACCCTTAAAGATATAGATATAGGTTTTGGAATATCTCACTCAAAACCGTTCAATTCGCACCATTTTCCATGACCTTCCCATACCTTCACAGATACTGGAAGCCCAAGCTGTTCAAAAAGCTGACCATGCATGTGTTCACAGATATTTTCGGCACTTGGGAAAGGAAGAACGTCATTCAAGAGCTTATGGTCGTATGTTTTGAGGATTTCCTTTACGATCTTCTTGATAATGTAAAAATCCATGACCATTCCATTCTCTTGTTTCTCGCCTTCCAGAACTATCTCTATCTTATAAGTGTGACCGTGGACTATACCACAGGTCTCATGTTCCGGCAAATAGTGTGCACTGTCAATGTATTCTATTATTCCAAGTCTCATTTTTGTCATTATAAACAACCCCACATTTTGTGTGTCTGAGGAATTATTAATGTATCCACTGAATCAAGCAGGTCTTTTTGCAATTGAAGCAAAAATTCAATGCCTGATGAAAAATGTTTTTGTGTTACCGGTTGAAGCACAACACAGGAAACATAGTCGGATATAGCATCCACCATCCTGTATACATCATCTGGAACAGTATCCTTTGTGACCACCAGTTTACAGAAACATTCCCTATCCTTTGTCTGTCTGAGTGTTCTAAAACATTCGATGGTCTGTTCAAGATGTGCCACAAGGTCCTCACCTTCGAACTCATCTATGAGCTTTATGTCCCCTGAAACGTAAGAGACCTTATCTTTGATCTTTTCCGCCATATGAGGCAACGTCATGTTCGATTCCAGATACAATGGATGAGGGATATCCATCTCGGAAATGAAATCCGCATGGAGAAGAGGTTCACCACCAGTCAGGGAAACTGAATGGATATTACCATAATTACCAAGGAGCTCACTGACCTGAGAGGTGACAAGAGGATTTGGGATGTTCTCAAAGCTGTTCGAACCCGGTGTTCTTTCAAACATGCAGACACTGGGGTCTGCCGGTTCGGTATCACAATAAGAACAATTCAAATTGCATCCGATGAAACGCACGAACGCCTGCCTCACACCAACATGAGGACCTTCGCCCTGAACGGAACAGAATATCTCACTTATGGGAGCTTCCATCAGATCACATCCAAGGGCCGTGATTTTCTCAGATCTTTTTCAATATCATGGATCTCAGCAACATATCGATTGCCAATGTCGGTAAGTAAGCTTACAGCATTGTTCTCATCGATCCCGACATCATTGAGGTTCCCATAGAAATCATGGTAGACATTTATCCCAAAATGGATCTTCTGGGATACTGCCGAAGTGCTGGCTATCGATATCGTCAGTTTTTTGCCATTTACAAAAAGATCATCACCTTGACGGGTGGTAACGACACCATTAGCAGAGAGAGATTCTGCAACAATTGAAGTAAAGAGCCGCTGTCTTGCGTATACCAATTTAAGGTCAGTGGAATCGAAGTGCTCTATTAAGAAATGCAGCATATCCGTAGAATAGATGGAATCGCCCATCCTTTTGTCCTCAAGGTCTATCATATGTTCTATCTTGACATCGCATCCTCCCCGGAAGGCAACGATGGAATCATACTGAACCCCTTTTAGGTTATACGCCCAGAGAGAAGATATCTGGCTGCCATCATAATGTACTTTTTCATCTAGAACGATACATTCCATTACAAACACCTTATCATTTTAAGTCAGCTCGTTTTTTAATAAGAGGGTCTTCAAACTCGGAGGCAAGGAATGCACGCTTCCTCCTCATGCAACTTTCACATACCCCACAAGGCTCATCGGCCCCGTGGTAGCAGCTCCAGCTCCATTCAAGGGGTGCATCCAATTCCATTGCTTTGCGCACGATTGATACCTTATCCATATCGATCAGTGGAGCAAGTACTTTTACACCGTTAGCGGTTGAATAGGAAAAACATTCATCCACTGCGTTCACGAACTCTTTGGAATTATCCGGAAATGTTTTTGCCTCTTCACCATTGAAGCCTGCAATGACATATTCACATCCATAACTTTCAGCAAAGCTTGCTGCAATATTAATGAAAACCCCATTCCTGTTGGGCACCCACACGTTCTTTGCAGAGTCCACGGTTATGTAAGAAGGATCATCTACAATGTCTTCGATAGACAGTTCCGGAACATCGAGGTCCTTGTTCACAAGAGATGTATTCGTGATGGAACCAAGCCATTTCAGTGGAATGATCCTATGTTCGATACCATAGTGTTCACAGACAGCTCTGGAATTCTCGATCTCCTTTTCAACGGAGCGTTGACCATAATCGAATGTCAGCGCCATTACAACTTTATGGTCCTGTAATGCAATTGCAAGAGCGGCTACCGAATCAAGACCACTGCTCAGTAATAGTATTGACTTCATGACAAAACTCCGAAATAATATATTATATAGATATTACCTTAGTAATACCCCAGTATTATTTAAAGTTGCCGAGAACAAAAAATAGTAGGAAATCGATTCATGAAAACGTGGTCAATAGACCATTTTAAAAAAGAGAAAATAAATTTTGCAAAAATATATTGAAACTAGATTCGAACAAAAAAAAAGAAACAAAGATCAACATGCCATTCAAACTTGCCTGCTGATCTCTGACTGGCCTACAATTGCAGATCCAAGACAATTGATCGTACAATACTGTTCTTTCATGAGAGTATCATAAACGATCATCTCGCCACCACAATTCTTACATTTTACTTTTACAAGTTTCATATCGTACCACCTTTATTTTCTTCTTTGTAAAAGGAACATTACCCCAAGTACACTAAGTACAGGAAGTGCTATCGTCGGAAATTCAGGGATTTCTTCTGAAAAATATGATATAACCGTGTCAAACTTGACATCAGCACCATTGGAATTGGTAGCTGTCAATGACACATCGTAAGTGCCTGGAGTATTGTACACATAGACGAACTCCGATGCATTGGAATCCTCAACACCATCGCCATTCACATCCCAGGAAATACTGATAGCATTTTGGGACAGGTCAGTGAACTTAACACTGAATGGGGGAACCCCGGAAGACACATTTGTAATGAAATCAGCGACCACCACAAGGGATTCTGAAGAACTACCATAATAATGGCTTGGGTCACTATCCAGGATAGCTTCTTCACTGTACATGTTTAGTTCATCAGTATCAGATTCTGCACTGGCATAACCTATGTTCGAATACTGGCCTTCCGTGGAGACACCGGTCTTGAAAAGGGTCTGAGTCTCACCAACAGCAAGGGTATCGATCGATCCGATATGCCCTTCAATGTCATCAGTCACATTAACAGAGGTCAATGCGATCGTACCAGTGTTCGTAACCATATATGTCCAGTTAACCTCAGAACCGACCGGAATAATTGGACCCGTACCAGTATCTGCATCCTGTCCGTTAGTAAACTTCTCAATAGATATTGAAAGACCAACTTCAGAGATACTTACTGAGATATGGTCAACAATTGTCTTTGTATCACTGCCGTTTGGATTGGTTGCATTTATCGAGACATTATATGTGCCTGCTGAATTGTAAACATAGACGAACTCCGAGGAGCTGGAATCTTCGATACCATCCCCATTAACATCCCAGGAAATACTGGTAGCATTTGAGGAACGGTCAGTAAACTTAACGCTAAGAGGAACAGAACCAACAGTCACATTGGAAGCAAGATCAGCCACAGGCAGGATCGATGCGGTAACCGGACTCAATGGACTTGCAGGTTCTTGAGGAATATAGCCCCTGCTTTTCACCATGATTGGAGGAATTTCATCGACCTTTAATGTGGTTTCATTATACGACTCGGTGAAATTACTTTCATGACTGCCGCTACCCGGATTCTGCGGAAGTTCAGGAGGAGTATTTGTGATTGTAGTGAGACCACTCAAAAGTAAAGTGATAAACAATAATAGAAACACAGGTTTTAGAACTGATTTCATATACACCACCAACACACACAATTTAATAGCTACTTATTGCAGGTATAAAGGTGAATAATATATAAATATATCTATATCAATGGATATAATTATAATTATAATGACATGCGTGGCTGCAATGTTTTTATTTCAAAAAAAAGGATGCGAAAAGTATAAGAATATATATTCACCAGGAATATTTAAATCGGCTTATCGTATAGAATCGATAATCAACAATATATAATAGTGTAGTATTGCCTGGCAGATATAACATATTTTAGAACATTGAAAGAGATCTCCCCAATCCCCTTTCCTTTGCAACATCATAAACGAGGGTTGCGGTCGCAATATCCTGAATTGCAAGCCCTGTGGAATCAAAAACAGTGATTTCCGACTCGTTCTCCCTGCCAACTTTTATACCGGCAACCACTTCCCCAATTTCAGCCCAGATGTCATCGGAGGTTATGACCCCATCTGACAAAGGAACATTCACCTCCCCTGAATGTGATGCCTGAACAATATCATCCACGATCACCTTTGCACGGGTCAGAAGCATCGGATCAAGTTCCTCTTTGCCAGCTGCATCCGCACCTATGGCATTGATATGAGTACCGGGTTTGATCCATTCGGACCTGACGAGCGGTTTCCTGACAGGGGTCACCGTTACAAGGATATCACAATCACATACCTCCTCCACAGAAGATGCCACAATTATTTCAGCACCTATATTTTGCATCATATCCCCCCTGAACCCTTCAGCCCGGTCCGTGCTTATATCATAAACCTTTACCTGATGAATATCAAAGACAAGAGAAAGTGCCATCAACTGGGTCTTTGCCTGATTTCCGGTACCAACAATGCCTACAATATGTGAATCCTTACGCGCAAGATATTTTGCAGCGACCCCTCCGGCAGCACCGGTACGCAAATCAGTAAGATGAGTACCATCCATCACCGCAAGAGGCTGACCGGTCTCTGTGGAGTTCAGGACGACCAGAGCCATCACCGAGGGCAGGCCTTTAGCACGATTATCAGGGTGAACATTGACTATCTTCACACCCGCAACATCCTGTTCCTCAAGATAAGCAGGCATGGTTCGAAGATCACCGTTGTGTTTATCAAAATACAGATAGGATTTAGGAGGCATTTGAACTTTCTTTCTACCATGTTGTTCAAATGCCTTTTCAACAGCTTCCATTACCTCAGAAAGCTCGAGAATAGATCTTACGTCATTCTGATCCAACCATAGAATATCCATGTTATATAACCCCAATAATAAAATGATGGTGAAAGCTATAAACTTACTGGAGAATTTTTATTTCTCGGTTTTAACTATAATATGCATAATTGGTGCATTTATATGAGTATATTTATATTTTCAGTTTTTTTGAATGTAATAAGGCATAAATAGAATTTGTAACATAGTTGATTTATCCGACTAATATCGGAGAGTGGTGTGGTTGATTACGGCATTAAACAATTAAGAGAAGAATTGAAACACGTTTTAAAAGAGATTCTACTCTCGATAATGGCAATACTCCCCGTAGCCAACAGGCTCTTTCCCGGAGGCAATGTTATGAGTAAGTTATTATCTTTCTTGCATGACATAAGATACGTCCTTTTGTTCTACATAGTCGGGGATCTCCTGACCACATACATAGGAATAAATGGGGGACATGGGTTCGAATCGAATCCATTCCTTCCATCCTTTGGCCTGACCTTTCTATTGAAGCTCTTATTCCTATGCCTGTTAGGTATCCTCTACATCAGAACGGTTGAAAGACCGATCTTATGGAATTTCACAAGACACACAGTAGTATTGATCGGAATATTTGCCACAGTGAACAATCTGATAGTCATATATTATGGATATTCACCCATTCAGCTGGTTATCTAATGGCAAAGGTCAAGTATCGAATTCAACAGAATGGTAATCGAACCTTTGCCACACTTCCTCAAAAGCTTGCCTTTACATTAGATATTTGAACTTTTCTAGAATGGCTACTTGAGAACTTTACATAAAGATAGATCACTTTCCGATATATTGATGTACTCATAAAAGACATTCATTCTAATGAAGCATATTGGAATCATCATTACGGACCAGAGCGATCCAACGGCTCAGGCATTTCAGAAGGCCTGTGAGTCGAGCGACATAAGACCCCACATGATCGACCTTCGGAAAAGGAATGTCAAGGTTGGAGAAAGGCTAAGCTCACAGATAACAGATACGGACCTTCAGCAACTGGATGCGATAATAGTAAGGGATGTCGGAGCAGGGGCTTTTGATGGGGTATCGTTCCGTTTCGATGTACTAAGACAGCTGGAACAGGAAGGTGTGCTGATAGTTAATTCACCGGCATCGATACAGAGTGCTGCCAACAAGTATTATGCATCCAGCCTCATGGCAAAGGCAGGACTGCCGATTCCCAAAACAATGGTATTTCAGGATACATTAGAGACATTGAATATTCTTGACACAATGGAAGATGCGGTGATCAAGCCTATTTTCGGATATAAGGGGAAAGATATCATTCGAATAAAGGATGGAGCGATCATCAACAATGATGGAACGATGAATGACTCCAACCTGGAAAGGACAATCGATGCGATCCTTGAGCAGAGGGGAATGCTCCACATACAGGAATATATTGTCAATCCGGGAAGGGATATACGTGCCTTCGTGGTCAATGGAAAAGTAATAGCAGCAATATACAGGACTGCACCTGAAGGTGCCTGGATCAATAATCTAAGCCAGGGTGGCAGCGAGTCCCGCTGCGAACTGTCCTCTTATCAGAAGGAGCTTTGCATAAAGGCTTCAAGATCAATAGGAACACACTTTGCTGGGGTCGATCTGATAGAGGATATGAATGCAAACAAGGACAGTGACAAAAGCCTGATACTGGAGATAAATGCCACACCTTCTGTGGCAGGCATTTATAAAGCATGGGGAATTAATGCTGCAGAATATATAGTCAGCGATATCAGCAGCGAGTTATAATAATGGAGATACCATATTCGTTGTTAACCGGAGAACTTTTAGATGACAGAATATAAGCAGTGTATCATTATCAGGGATGACCTGAAACTTTCAAAGGGAAAGCTTGCAGTACAGGTAGCTCATGCTGCTGTATCTGCTGCAGAGTGGGCAAGCCGATCAGACCTTGAGAACTGGAAAGAAGGCGGGCAAAAAAAAGTGGTCTTGCGTGTGGAGAAACTCCAGGACCTTTTCGAACTTAAAGAAAAGGCAAGACGAGAAGGATTAGCTACCGCACTGATAACGGATGCCGGACTTACCGAGATAGCTCCCGGAACGGTTACCGTTTTGGGCATAGGTCCTGCCAGAGCGGACTACATCGACAAGGTCACAGGTAACCTAAAACTGGTTTAAGAAAGAGGCTATAGAATGGTAGATGTTAGGTCATTGCTGACAGCATTGGCTACTGTAATAGTAGTTGTAATTGTTGCATTGTTCCTGACATTCACTTCGACCGTGGATATCACAGATGTAAAGGAACTGTCGATCAACAGTTTATTTACAGGAAATGGCAAGGATATTCTGGAGAACGTTGAACTGACCATCCCGACAGTGAATGGAGAACGTAGTACACCAATAGAGAATAAACCACGTGCTAGCTCAACATTTTCACCGGGTTACGCAATATCTACATCTTATCAGCATACCGGACTTTACAAGGGAAGTACAGGGGTGGTGGACATCACGGTTGAGAATGCCGGAGAAACGACCCTTTTCATATACGAATACGGCATAGAGCCCTATGGCGGAAATTTCAAGAGTTATTCCACAGGTTACACCATCGAACCGGGAGATGAAGAGCACATAGGGTTCATTTGCATAGATGTCCCAACAAATACAGACACCGTTGAGATGAAGATTGGACTGGGAATTCTTGCCAAAGGAAGCTCAGATACATGGTACGATTACGGAACTGAGTTCTTCGAAGAGATAGAGATAGATACCGAGCCCATCCCAACAACTACCGATATAGAATACTTTTACAATACAGAACCATTCTTTACGGCCACCAATGACAAGATAGACCCACGCAACGAGGATGTTCGGGCACTTGCTGCATCTGCCATTGCCATGTATCCGGGAGAATATAATGTTTACCAGCTCTGTGCTTTGTTCGATCATGTAAAGAACGATGTCAAATACATGAGCGATCCAAGGGGAAATGATTACTGGGCAACTCCAAATGAAACCCTTAAAGTTAAAGCCGGTGACTGCGATGATTCAGCAATCCTCCTTTCATCCCTTATTGAGGCCATTGGAGGCACGAGCCGGTTATATATCACCGACACCCATGTCTTTGCTACTGCATATATAGGAAAAGGTGAAGAAGCCTCGAAGATAACCGATGCTGTGAAAGATAAGTATGGTTGTGTACCCGTATATTATGCCACCGATGAATATGGTTCATGGCTTATAATGGACACAACATCAGGACTTTATGCAGGCGGTCTTTCTGCAGATGCCACGCCTTCCACAGATGGCTGGAAGTTCACCGATACTGAAGAAGTAATTATCATCGACATAGTCCCCAAATAAAGGAGAGACACATGAATAACGTTCCAAATGTAGAAAAAAAGATAGGAATTGACCTATACACAACTAAAACTCCAGGTATTGGAGGTAAACTGCGCCAACAGACCGAGGACTTCGGGGTCATAGAGATCACGAACAGGGAAGAGGGTACCGAAGGAAAATATCTGATAGTAGAACTTACAAAGCGTAACTGGGAAACCCACCACCTTATCAGGGACCTGACACGAATATTAAGGATCAGCCAGAAACGTATTGGGTTTGCAGGTACCAAGGATAAGAGAGCTGTGACAACACAGAAGATCAGTATCTATGACGTGGGTGAGGAAGAAGTACAAAATGTCCATCTTAAAGACACAGAGTTGAAGATACTGGGCCGATCAAATAAGGGACTGGAACTTGGAAATCTAACCGGAAATGAGTTCATCATCACGGTAAGAGATATCGACACCGATAAGAATGAGCTTGAGAGCAGGCTTTCCCAGACCACAGCATCCATTAAGGAACAGGGCGGCGTACCTAACTTTTTCGGGATACAGCGGTTCGGAGCATTAAGACCCATAACGCATGTAGTAGGCGAATCAATTGTAAGAAATGATATTGAAAAAGCGGCACTGGCATATATTGCAGCATCATATCCCGATGAACCTGAAGATACACAACAAGTACGCGACCGCGTGTTCGAAACAAGGAACTACATCGAAGGGCTGAAAGAATATCCCCTGCAATTAAGGTATGAACGTGCAATGATGCATCACCTTGTCTCCAGCCCTGAAGACTATGCAGGTTCTTTTGAGACACTGCCGGCAAACATCAGGAAGATGTTCGTCCATGCTTACCAGTCGTACATATATAACACCATAATATGTGCCAGGATAAAGAAGGGATTGCCTTTGAACCGCGCTGTCGTGGGAGATATCGTCTGTTTTAAGAACAAGGCAGGACTGCCTGATAACTCCCGTAATGAGAGGGTCACAGAAGACAATATCGATGGCATGAACAATCTTGTCAGAAGGAACAGGGCCTTTGTCACAGCACCTCTTATAGGACATAGCTCAGAACTTGCATCCGGAGTTCCCGGAGAGATAGAGAGAGAGGTCATTGAGGAGTTGAACGTGCCCATTGAAGGTTTCAAGGTGCCTTCCATGGAAGAGCTGAGCTCAAAGGGATTGAGACGAGAGATATTGTTATCAGCGGATCCGAAATACACCATCGGAGAGGATGAGCTCAACGAAGGGAAATACAAGGTGACACTTGATTTCAGCCTCCCAAAAGGCAGTTACGCCACAACGATACTGAGAGAATATATGAAGGTCGAACCTTTGAAGATGAGCTGAGCTTTAGCAAGAATAAATTAAGAGCATTTAGAGAAGACAGAGATATACAGAAATAAATAGAATTGTAACACTGATCAAAAGGTGTTACAAATAAGAATATGAAAGGAAGAAAGATCGCTTACTGATCTTTCTTTTCTTTGCTCTTTTTAAGCATTGCATCCATAAAGGCCTTGAAGGGTGGGGAAGGTCTGCCAGGTCGGGATTTGAACTCCGGGTGGAATTGGGATGCGAAGTAGAAATCATTTGAAGGGACTTCTGCAATTTCCATCCTGTTCTTGTTCTTTCCGGAAAAGATCATTCCAGATTCTTCGATCCGGTCCACATAGTTAGGGTTTACTTCATACCTATGCCTATGGCGCTCGGTAATGACCGATTCACCGTATATGGATTCAGCAAGGGAACCCTCCTTAAGAGTGGCCTCATAATCACCAAGACGCATGGTAGCTCCCATGTCCACTACATCCTCCTGTTCAGGCAACAGATCGATCACTGGATAAGGAGTGTTCTCATCGAACTCACTGCTGTTTGCACCTTCGAGTCCAGTGACATTCCTTGCAAACTCTATGACAGCAAGCTGCATACCCAGACAAAGTCCAAGATACGGGATGTTGTTCTCACGGGCATACTGGATAGCAAGCATCTTTCCTTCGGTCCCACGTTCACCAAATCCTCCGGGAACGAGAATTCCGTCAAAACCACTCAATTTTTCGACCTCACTGGGATCGTCATCGGACGCTTCAGCATCGAACCATGTTATATCGAAATTACAACCGGTTTCAATAGCTCCATGTTTGAGGGATTCCACAATGCTGATATATGAATCCTCGAGGTGTGTGTATTTACCGACAATTGCCACATTCACTCTGCCCTTGCAATTGTTCATCCTCACGACCATCTCTTTCCAGCTGGTATCCTCGACCTCAAGTTTGGATTTGAGGAGTAGCTTCTTTAAGAGGAAATTGCTCATTCCCTCATTTTCAAGCTGGAGGGGCACTTCATAAATATCTGCAGAGTCATGTGCACTAATGACAGCCTCTACAGGCACGTCACAGAAAAGAGCGATCTTGGACCGGGTACTTTCCGTAAGTGCTTTTTTGCATCTTGCAACAATTACATGCGGGGTCAGACCCAGTTCCCTTAGTTCTTTAACAGAATGCTGTGTTGGCTTTGTTTTTTGGTCCCCTTGAGAGTCAATGGGCACCAGTGTCACATGAAGGAATGCAATATTCTCAGGTGCTTCTTCCCTGTACATCTGCCTTACTGCTTCAAGGAAAGGCATACTTTCAATATCACCGACAGTTCCACCTACTTCAATAAGACAGACATCAGCACCACTTTTAGCAGCGATCCTCCTAATACGACCCTTGATCTCGTTCGTTATATGAGGGATGATCTGTACGGTCTTACCCAGGTATTCACCTTTTCGTTCCTTGTCAATGACCGTCTGATAGATCTTTCCAGTAGTTAGGTTGTGGTCCCTTGTGAGTTCAGTATCAAGGAACCTTTCATAATTACCCAGATCAAGATCGACCTCGCCCCCATCTTTAAGGACATAGACCTCACCGTGCTGGTAAGGACTCATTGTACCTGCATCAATATTGATGTAGGGGTCGATCTTTATTGCTGTTACCTTATAACCTTTGTTTTTCAGATTCCTGCCGACTGAAGCCGTTGTGATCCCTTTTCCAAGACCACTCATGACACCGCCGGTAACTATGATATATTTCATATGGACTCAACTACCTCAATTACTTTTTCAACGTTGAAAGTTTGATGAACAGATATGCCATCAGTGAAGTGAACAATATAGATAATGCTACGGCGGGATAAAAGCCGATATTAATGCTGTAACTCGTATCGCCTGAAGGTAATGAACGTATCAACATGTAGATAAGAGCTACGATAACAATGGATGACAATACAACGATGATATGTTTTATATTAATTGACTGGTCAAGAGATGAAAGGAGCTTTGAAAACCTGTCTGAGAACTGCATATTGAGATCGTTCTTCCTTTGAACATGAATTGCCTTCGAGGGTAACGAGAGACTTTCATCGATGTCAATTGGAGCAAGACCATCACCGGACCCTGAACCACCTATTCTCACAGAAAAGCTTTCGGTCTTTGAACCATAGCCAACAGTTACAGACACTTTGCCTTTGTTCACCAGGCGACCATCAAAGGGTATCCTTGCAATGACCGGAATATATTCTTCGTGTGAAACGTAAGGGTTGTCTTCAAGAAATGTCAGGTTGTCATAGAGATCGTCACTTGCAGACAGATGAACATGCGTTGGAGAGCCATAGTTGATTATCACTATCTCAAAACTTTGTTCACCACCAGGAGACAGGGGTATATCCAATACATCTGTTTCAAATTCAATGGAATTAACACCAAGACGGTTAATGTGTACCTGCTGCAAGAATTCAACCTCAGTTTATATTATTCCCGTAATTCTGGAGGGAGCATGTTAGGAATGCCATCCGTGATCGGGTAATATTCATTACATTTTGAACAATAAAGAGTTCCTGAAATAATCTCTTTTTCATCTTCTTTGGTGATATTCAGAACAAGGTCGCCTTTGCATATAGGGCACGCCAGAATATCCATGAGATCTTTCTTCATTTAATTTCACCAGACGGAAAAGCATTGCAATTCATATCAAGGTTTTGGTTTTAGATGGCAATAAGTAGAACACATGGTAGATAAACTTAATTTACATCTTCTATAATCATACATATATGTTCGATCTGTTCATCAGGGTTTTTGATTTTGCATTACCCGTCATAATTACAATTTTCATTGGCCTTTTCGGCACAGGTGTTCTAATTGAGATGGGGCTCATGCAAAAGCTTTCACGGTTCACAGAACCCATTTTCAAACATACCCATCTTCCACAGGCATGTGCATCTGCATTCATGGTATCCCTTGGGTCCACAGTGGCTGCAAATAGCATGGTAGTGAAAGTGAAGGACGAGGGGTTTATTGATGATCGCGAAATGATGTTATGTGCTATTTTGAACAGTACGCCAGCTTATATAAGAGAGATATTGACATACCAGATCCCGATAGTCATTCCTGCACTTGGCCCTATTGTGGGCGGATTCTACGTGATGGTATTTATTATAAGTGCGATAGTAAAAGTTAGTGTGGTCATAATTCTGAGCAGGATCTGGTTCAAGGAACATAACGGTGCATCAATAGAACCCGAAAAGATAGAGAGACCAAAATTAAAAGAGGCTATTCGAAAAGCATTCAATAAACAAAAGAGGCTTTTCACTAAAATAGCCATCATTTACCTTACGATGACAACGCTTGTCTTCGCTTTGAGGGAAAGAGGTGCTTTCGAGACATTCAACGTACTGCCACTGGCAGATATATTTGGAATCCCGGCAGAGAGCATAATTCCCCTTACGACCTATGTGGCAAGTCCTATCATTGGAATATCGTTACTGGGACCACTGATAAGTGACGGAGGGATAACATATCTTCAGGCAATGATAGTGCTAATGCTTGGAAGTATGTTCATGCTACCCATACTAAGCATCAGGTCGATCCTCCCACGTTATGTATCCATATTCGGACCCAAGGTCGGTTTTAGGATCGTGGCGTTCTCCACAGGAATGAGTATGTCGATAAGGTTCATCATTTTGATAATACTGTTATCAATAGCGAAAATGCAATGATATTAAAAAAAGAAAAAAAAGGAAAGGTCAGTATTAATACCGACCTTCAGTGATGTTCACCACACAGTTCATCCTTTTTCTCAAAGGATGCACTGGATTCTTCAAGGCATTTCAGGCATATCTTTCTGGTTTTGACAATAGACCCTTTTGAAAATGAGGGGACGTTTACCCCTACATCTTGCAACTGGGCCTTTGTACCACAAAGATCACATTTTCCAAATGTGCCTGCAGCCACTTTTTCACTAGATTCGTCATAGGCCTTTTTAGCAGCAGCCAGACAGCCGCCACAAAGACCTTTCCATACACCTTCAGGGTAAGAGTGCTCAAACCTTGGTGAGAATACCCTTACAGGACATACGGTTGGAATCGATACTCCGCAAAGATCACAATCTGCCATATCTTATTCCTCCATTAGATCAATACACTTGCGGCTTCCATTGCCATGCTTACGAAAGGCTCTGGCCAGATACCTATTACCAATACACCTGCAACTGCAAGAAGCAGTGCAACGACGTATGGAAGTGGTTCTGAGACCCTATCTCCATCAGTTGGTTTTGCATACATGTACCTGACAACCCTTGCATAGTAGTACAGTGAAAGTGCGCTGTTAAGAATAGCGATCACTGCGAGCCATACAAGACCTGACTGGATAGTTGATGAGAACAAGATGAACTTGCTCATGTAACCTGCTGTTGGTGGGATACCGGACAGTGCGAATACGAACACGGTCATACTTAGAGCAGTTATTGGCATTCTCCTGCCAAGACCCTTGAAGTTGTCAAGATGGTCAGCATTTAGAATGTCCTTGTTCTCTGATGTTACCATGTAGACCACAGCTGCTGTTGCAATAAAAGCTCCTGCTTTCATGAAGCCGTGTGACAATGCATAGAGGATACCACCAGTTAATGCCATAGGGGTCATGACCACAAATGCCATTGTGATGTATCCTGCCTGTGCAAGAGACGAGTAAGCAAGCATGCGTTTTACACTTGTCTGGGACAGAGCAACGATGTTACCATAGGTCATTGTCAGGACTGCGAGGATAGCAAAAGCGATCTGCCAGTCTGCCTGAAGGGCAATGAGAGCTCCTATGAAAACTTTGAAAGCTGCGATGATACCCATCTTCTTGGAACCTGCTGCCAGAAGCGCAGACACAAGGGAAGGTGCTCCCTGATAGGTGTCAGGTGCCCACATGTGGAATGGCACAAGAGCTATCTTGAAACCGAATCCTGCGATCAAGAGTACAAGGGAAAGAATTCCCATTGGGCTGTTAAGCAGAAGATCGATGTTCTGAGCAATTCCCTCAATGTTGGTAGTGCCAGTTGCACCATAGACATATCCGATACCAAGCAGCAACAGAGCAGCTGAAAGGGAACCTATGATGAAGTACTTCATTGAAGCTTCAATGGAAGCAGGGTTCTTTTTCTCGAAACCTGCAAGACCATAGGTTGCAAGACTTGCCAGTTCGAATGCAACGAACAGGACCATGAGGTCATTCGCAGATGCTACCATCATCATACCGATGGTCGCGAAGAGCACCAGTACATAGTATTCATCTGCATGGTCGTTGCCATCAGTGTATTTTACGGATGCAATACACACAAGGGTCGTAACTGTAAGGAACACTATCTTAAAGAACTGCGATAGTGCATCGATGCTCAGTGAGTTCGAGAACATCACTGCAGTAGTACCAAAGCTGCTGATGGTCAGCAGCATGGCAACGAGACAACCAAGTGTTGCTATGTATCCGAGTATTTTCTTAGACTGGGCTGACAGGAAAAGACCTGCCAAAAGCACGATCAAACCTGTTACCAGAATTGTGATCTCAGGTGCAAGTAACATTAGATCCACCATTGCTTAGACCCCCATTACAGCCATCAGGCTGACAATATGTTCTGAATTCGTTATCATCATATCCAGCACCGGACTTGGGTTCAATCCAAAGTACAGTACGAGAAGGGCAATGATCCCCATGGAGAACGTCTGGAAGGACGAAATATCCACGATATCACCAAGCTTTTCATTGAAAGGACCAAACATTGCCCTTTGCAATGCCCACAGGTGATATGCTGCTGTAATTACAATAGCCAGCAGAGCGACTATCACGTAAATAGGCACGTTAATGAAACTGAATGTCAACACGAGGAACTCTGCGATGAAACCGGTAAGTCCCGGCAATCCAAGTGAAGCCATGAAACCGAGTACCATGATCACTGTGAGCTTAGGCATCTTCTGTGCAAGCCCACCAAGATTATTGATGATACTTGTACCAGTTTTGGTCTGTATCACACCACATGACATGAACATAATGCTCATGATCAAACCGTGTGAGAACTGCTGGAACATTGCACCGGATATTGAAAGGCTCACAAGACCAGCAGCACCAAGGGTTACGTATCCCATGTGGCTGATACTGGAATATGCGATCATTCTCTTAAGGTCCTTCTGTGCGAGTGCAAGGAATGCACCGTAAATAATGCTTATTGCACCAAGAGCTCCCATGATAGTTATCATAAGGCTTGGAGTTGCTGTGAATGGCAACATTGGAAGCATTACCCTGAACAATCCATACCCACCGATCTTGAGCAATATAAAGAGCACACTGCCTGCGGTAGGTGCTTCTGAATATGCATCAGGTAACCAGGAATGGAATGGCACTACAGGTGTCTTCACAATGAAACCGAACAGCAATGCAAGGAAGATCGCATCCCTGGCAATTTCGGATTCCAAGAACTGGAACTGACCTATAAGGTAAGCCATATCCATATTTGGAACTCCGTTAAGAGACCATGCATTGTAGTACAATCCAAAGATACCCAACAGCATCACAAGAGATGCTACGTGAGTGTAGATGAAGAACTTGATAGCTGCATGTTTCTTGTTGGCTCCTCCCCATATATTGACCATGAAGAACAATGGTACGAGGGTAAGCTCCCAGAATACGTAGAACAGGAAGAAGTCCAGTGATATGAAAACACCGATGACTGCACCCTGCATTGCAAGGATCAGAGCATAGAACCTGTTAGGTGCTGCTCTGACATCATTCCAGGTGTAGATGATCAACAGTGGAATGACTATTGCATTGAGCAATATAAGAGGCATGGAAACACCATCGACACCAAGGTGATAGGTGATACCCAATGAAGGGATCCAGTTAGCCGCTTCTTCGAACTGCATTGCTGCAGATGTACTATCGAATGAGAAGTACATGTACATTGTCAGGACCAGGGTAATAAGAGTACCCACTAGTGCGGATATCCTTGCCTGCTCCTTTGTTTTTGTAAAGAATGTTACGGCTGAGAACAAAATTGGGATCAGCACGATCAAAGATAATATTGGTAACATTAGAAGACCTCCATGATCAGCTTGACCAATATTACCAGTAGTCCGACTCCTGCAACAACTGCTGCTGCATAATCCTGTATAACTCCGGTCTGGAATTTCCTGAGGGAGTCTCCTGCCTCAATAAGGAAGGTACTGGTTCCGTTGACAAGCCAATCCAGCATCTTGTCTGAATAGAAGCTTGCAAGTGCAAGACCTTCATAGATGATCTTTACGGAAAAGATCTCAACAAATATCTGATGCTGATAATATCTGTTATAGAGCAACTTGTAAACAGGATTTTCACTTGATACGATTCTGCTCATGTCAATGACTCTCTTGTTGTAGATCAGATAAGCGATCACAAGGCCTGCAACTGCCACGATCAGAGGCATCCAGAGGATAAGAAGGGGTTCGTGCCCATGAGGTCCAAGATGATAGCCACCGAGTTCTGCAAGTGCATTCATATCAAGATGTTCAAAGTTCGATTCAATGAACGCCATGAACTTACCTCTGGTAAGTGCACCGAAGATCACTGCAAATACTGCAAGGATCGCCAGTGGGATCGTCATGGATGATGGAGACTCGTGTCCACCATAATCGCTCCTTGGTTTTCCTGTAAAGGTCATGAAGATCAACCTGAAGATATACAGGGATGTGAGGAATGCTGCGGTTATAGCGAACAGGTATGGCATCCAATTGCCGGTCTCTGTTGCGAACACGTATGCATATTCGATTATCGGATCTTTACTGAGGAAACCGCTGAAACCAATGCTGGTGCCAGGAATACCAAAACCTGCCAATGCAAGTGCTGCTGCGGTCATTGTAGCGAATGTTATAGGCATTACTTTACCTACACCACCGAGCTGCCTCATGTCATGTGTACCTACAGCGTGAATAACACTTCCTGCACAGAGGAAGAGCAATGCCTTGAAGAATGCATGGTTGATGAGGTGGAACATTGAAACTCCAACAGCCTCTGCACCAATAACTGCACCAAGACCAAGACCAAGCACCATGTAACCAAGCTGGCTGATAGTCGAGAAAGCAAGAACTCTCTTAAGATCGTTCATCACTATACCCATTGTTGCTGCGAACAGTGCAGTGAAAGCACCGAGCATTGCAACGACCATCAAAGTACCAGGTGCTGCAAGGAACATTGGGAACGTACGTGCTACAAGATAGACACCAGCTGTAACCATTGTTGCTGCGTGGATAAGTGCTGAAACGGTAGTTGGACCTTCCATTGCATCAGGAAGCCACACATGGAGTGGGAACTGACCTGACTTACCAACCGCACCACCGAAGAACAACAGTGTTACAAGGGTCAAATGACTTACTTCCATACCAAGGATCGTTGAGTTAATCGCAACGAGGTCAGGTATGAACTTGAATATCTCTTCGAACTGAAGGAGATAGACGCCTTCTGGAAGCTTGCCTTCGAGTATTGCGAATATGTCTGCAAAAAGCAGAACGATACCTGCAAGGAACATGACATCTCCGATCCTGGTGGTCAAGAACGCCTTCTTTGCTGCTGAAGCAGCTCCAGGCTTGTGGAACCAGAATCCGATAAGCAAGTATGAGCTAAGGCCAACAAGTTCCCAGCAAACGAACAGCTGAAGAATGTTGTCTGAAAGGATCAGACCAAGCATTGCTGCTGTGAAGAGTGCGGTCTCTGCAAAGTAACGTGGCTTTGCAGGGTCATGTGACATGTAACCCACAGCATAGATGTGGATAAGCAAGCTCACAAAAGTGACCATTGAAAGCATTACCGCTGCAAGCGGATCGATCAATATTCCGAGATTGAGTATTGCAAACCAGTGAACAGATTGTGTTACAACATGTTCGGGGTTAGCTAACAGACCTGCTGTGATAGAAAGAGAGATCACACAGGATATCGCTATTGCAATGATCGGAATAATTGCACCACCGGATGGTAACTTCTTCCCAAGGAAGAAAGTCAGCACAAAGGCGAGTGCAGGGAGTAGTGGTATTAAAAATGCAAGATTTTCCATTGCCATTTTTACCACCTCAATATGTTAAGCTTATCAACATCTATCATATCTCGCATCCTGTAAATTGACATGAGTATTGCAAATCCAATAGCTGCTTCTGCTGCAGCAAGTGCAATGGAGAACAGAGCAAATACCTGTCCTGTCATGTCATCATTATAACTTGAGAAGGCAACAAGGTTAATGTTTGCGGAGTTTAACATAAGTTCCACGCACATCAGCATCCTGATACCGTTCTTATGGGTCATCAAACCATAGAGTCCTATGGAGAACACGATAGCTGAAAGAGCCAGATACCAATTCAATGGGATCATCAGTTATCATCTCCTTTTGCCATGTATATTGCACCGATCAATGAAGAGAGCAATACTATGGAAAGTAGCTCAAATGGAATTACAAAGTCTGTGAATATCAATACACCCAGTGCTTTGATGTTACTTTGGTCAGCAATATTCTGTGGAAGCTCTGCCACCGTTGTCCATCCAGTACCATATAATGATACAAGGATCACTGCAAGGAACAAAAACGCAATTGTTAGCCTGAACATCGTGTCAAGGACACCTCTCAAAGAAGGTGCTTGTATGTCCAGTAACTTTACGATCTGTTTCTTAGGATGGAACTGGTGAATGAATGAATCCAAAATTGTTGGACGATCATTAGTCATTGTTCTCACGCCCCATTGTTTTCTTAGTCAGCATCACTGCGAACAGTATCAGAACTCCAATTGCTCCTACATACACAAGGATCTGGACAACACCCAAAAACTGTGCATTCAGCATTATGTAAACAGCGGCTACTGTGAACATAGAGATGATCAGTGCAAGTGCTGCACGGACTATATCCCTTGTTACTACTGAAAGGATCGCAAATGAGATCAGTACAAGAGCAACGATCAAGAAAATGATGCCTTCGATTATACCTACCATTTCACTCACCATTCTCCCCTACCGGAGTTTCACGTGCTAACATGTCCGGAGTGTACAATAATTCTTCATGGGTCAATCTGATCACACCAGTTGTGTAGACCTTTGTGCTTGAAAGCGCATCTTTTGGACACTGATCGATACAAAGACCACAGAACATACAGTGGCTAATATCGATAGCAGGGAACCATCTTGTTTTGTCACTGTCTTTGCTTACCCTTGCCCTTACGATCTTTATCGCACTGTTGGGGCAGGTGTTTGCGCAAATACCACAGCCTATACATTTACTTTTATCAAGTTTTTGAAGCCCTCTGAACCTGTCAGGTAATTCGGTGGGCACCTCAGGATACCTTCTGGTAATAGGGGGCTTGTAGATATTCTTAACAGCTCTAGCAATATTTTTCAATACCATGGTATCACATTCCCAGGTAAATGCCCAGCATTATTGCCCATCCAAGGTTCAATAATGAAAGTGGGAGAAGTCTTTTCCAGCTCAGGTCAACGACCTGATCGATCCTGAACCTTGGAACAGCCCATCTAAGCATGATGATGGTCAGTATAACAAGAGCCACCTTCAACAGATAGAATAATGTTGGAAGGAAGATTCCAAGTATCGTGACATTTGTCAGGAATGAAGGGAGGTTCCAGCCACCGAGGAACAAGAGTACAACAAGCATTGAACCAAGAATAAGGTGAATATATTCAGCAAAGAAACCAAGACCGAATCTCATACCTGTGTATTCTGTGATCCATCCTGCGACCAGTTCTTCTTCAGATTCGTTCTGATCGAAAGGAAGACGACCCATATCGGCCATCAATGCAATAAAGAACACTATGAATCCGAGCGGCTGAAGGAATATGAACCAGATCGGGCTCTGTGCCTGTGCTATCTCAATAATGTTCAATGAACCTACCATGATCGCTACACTTACTATAGTGATACCGAGTGGAACTTCATATCCGATCATCCTTGCAAAGTTCCTGAAAGCACCAAGAAGTGAATACTTGTTGTTGGAACTGTATGCATACATGAAAGCACCGATAATAGAGATCGAAGACACTGCTTCAATATAAAGAAGACTTATATCCATTTCCGTACCCACGATCGGGTACTCGACACCATTGACAAAAACGGCACCGAATGGAATTGCCACAAGCATCAGGAACACTGAACCCATGAGCACGATCGGTGCTGATACGAACAGTAAACGGTCTGCTTTTGATGGAATAAGATCTTCTTTGGTCATCAACTTGATAGCATCGGCCACAAGCTGGAAAATACCGAACGGACCTACATATTTAGGACCCAGCCTGAACTGAATATCGCCTGATAGTTTACGCTCGAACCAGACAACTAACATAGCACCGCCGAAAACTACACCGATCAGACAAAGGCCGATCAGAGCGCGAACCCAGGGGTTGAAAAGAATATCTATAACTTCTGAAGACATCATGATCACCTGTCCGCCTCACTCGTACATCCGTCCATACTACCTGCAATAGCAGCCACATCGGCAATAGTAGTGCCTTTTATCAGTGGAGGCAATGCCTGCATTGTTGGATATACCGGTCCCCTTATCTTTACACGATATGGTTTGTCTGAACCATCTGATACCATATAGAATCCCATTTCTCCACGTGGGTCTTCTACCCTGTGGTAAACATCTCCTTCAGGAACTCTCATCACAGGTGTCCTTACACCGTATAATGAGTCCTCAAAGAAGAGAGGGCCGCTTGGCATCTGGTCAAGACATTGTTCGATTATGTACATGGCCTCTAGCATTTCTTCGAGCCTCACATTGATACGGGCTGCGATGTCGCCGTCAGTAGCTGTACATACTTTGAAATCAAGGTCCTTGTAAACAAGATAAGGCTCATCTTTCCTTATATCGAAAGGAACACCTGTTGCACGAAGTGCTGGTCCTGATACCCCAAGGTCTCTTGCGGTCTTTGAATCAAGAATACCAACACCGAAACAACGCAACTTGTAGATCTCATCATGATTGAACAGTTTTTCGTAATCTGCTATCTGTTCCCTGAGACTTGCGAATACGGCTGCGGATTTTTCCTTGAATCCTTCAGGAAGATCGTCACGTACACCGCCAAACCTGAGGAATGTGTGTGTAATACGTGCTCCTGTCACCATGTCCATCAAAGAGAGAATATCTTCCCTTTCCTTGATCGTATACATGAACATTGATACGAAACCAATGAACTCACCGAACTCACCCATTCCAAGAAGGTGGCTCTGTAATCTTGACAGTTCTTCAACAATAACCCTGATATACTGGGATTTTTCAGGAACTTCAATGTCTGCAAGTTTTTCAACAGCACCGACATAAGCTTCTTCGTTTGTCATTGCTGTAAGATAGCAGATCCTGTCAACGATAGGTATGCCTTGAAGGTACGTTTTGTTTTCTAAGATCTTTTCAATACCCTTGTGAATAAATCCCAACTCGATATCACCATCGACCACGGTTTCACCTTTAAGTTTCAGGTTTAACCTAAATGGTCCTGGTTGCATCGGATGTTGAGGTCCAAGGTGAACGATCATTTCTGATGGGCCAACTGTTTCATCCATATTTATACCCTCACACCAAATTTCTGGCAGTTCTGTTCGGGAAGCCTTCGTAATCCTTTCTCAAAGGCCAATCTCCCATCAATTCATCTGGAAGGACCAGAGGTTTGAGGTCAGGGTGATTGTTAAATTTAACACCGAACAGTTCGTATGTTTCTCTTTCATACCAATTTGCATTCCAATAAACAGGAACAACAGACTCGATCACCGGAGCATCACGAGGAAGTTTAACTTTTATGGTCATTAGAACAGAATGGTCATATGAACCAATATGATAGACAACCACGATCTCGTTCCTTTTAGGATAATCTACAGCAGTCTCGCTTGAGAGATGATCAAATAAAAGTTCATCTTTCATGTACTGGCAGACTTCCACGATCTTTTCCGGTTCCAGGTAAGCAGAGACCCTGATATCAGAATCTACTTTTGCATCCACGAGGGAATCCTGGAACTTATTAACCAATGAATCAATAATGGTTTTTGCATCCATGCGATCACCTCAATAATCCGTCCCATGGTCCTTCTTGGCCATGATCTTCTTCTGAAGCTCAATGAATCCCTGAAGCAGGGCTTCCGGCCTTGGCGGACATCCTGGAATAAAGACATCTATAGGGAACATTTTATCGATGTTCTGCACTGTGCTGTAAGATTCATAGAAAGGACCGCCACTAATAGAGCAGTCACCCATACAAATCACCCACTTTGGTGCAGCCATCTGTTCCCAGAGCGTATTAAGAGCAGGAAGGTATTTCTTTGTCACATACCCACTAATGATCATGACATCTGCAGCCCTTGGGGAATTACGTGGGATGATACCGAACCTGTCAGTATCATAGTGTGCACAACCTGTAGCGATCATTTCCACACCACAGCAACCCATTGGCTGAGTCAGGAACCACAGAGAGTTCTTCCTACCCCAGTTAATTACATCCTGGGCCTTTGTCTTTTTCAAGAATTCAGTGATAGCCATGGAAGTGGTGGTGATTACACCGGGAATCTCTTCCACATACTCCTCCTGATTCTCTACTATTGCGTTATCGTTTAATTCATCCATTTAAGAGCACCCTTCTTCCATAAGTATGCATATCCGAACAACAGAACAAAAATGAAGATAAGCATCTCAACGATCGCTGTTACCATATCGACAGAGTTACCCTGATAGACCATTGCCCATGGGTACAGGAAAAGAACTTCGATATCGAACACAACAAATGCTATCGCATAAAGATAATACTCAACATTGAACTGTATTCGCGCATCTCCTAACGGATCTGAACCACATTCATAGGTCGTGTATTTGTTAGGTGATTTGCTTCTGGGGCTTACCAACTTAACCATAGCCATCGTTGCCGGAGGCATCAGAAGCGAAACAACAAGAAACACAGCAACCGGAATGTAACTATTGATAATACTGCTACTATCGATTATTACTGACATGATGAATCACCTGAAGATTAATAATCGTAGATATTGTATTCTCTATATAACTATTTCCAAAAAACACACATTCATAACAAAAGATGACTATATATCAACAGGAGAAGAATAGAAGGACTGTGCGGATTTTGAATAGAAATTTAGCAGAAAAACGCATATTTAAACTTATTACAAGTACCAAAAGTACGTATTCAGTAAAATTTAAAAAAGTCAAAGAAAGCAGGATATACCTGCTTTACAAATATCAGATCATCTTTGGAGAGTAATACTTCTTGACCATTTCGCCACAATTGGAACAAGTTATCACAAGCCACTCACCCACTTCTTCAGTTTCATACTTATCAAAGATTGAGGAATCACAGCTCGGACAAGTATAATATTCCTTGAAATAATAATGGTAGAACTGTGGTGTCTTCTCAAGCCAATCAAGCACCTCATGCATTCTTTCAAAATAACGCTGCTTTGAAGGCGCCTTACTCTCATGAAGCGCATCATCTGCCCTTTCAGAAGCATCTACAGTATACTTGTGTGATTTAGAGAGGATCTTCTTGTAATCACTCACATATCGACTAGTACTATCAAGATAGTGCAGATAGCCTTCATGCGCCTTCGGTTTTGTGGCATCACTCACCGTTTTCATGAAATACTCGCTCATCACATCTTCCATGATATCGGCACAGGAGGTACAGATATTGTAGCCCTCATATTGCTTGAAATCCTGATCCTCCCCACAGATCACGCATTTTTCCATTTAAAAGCCCCCTTTGGATCAGTTCATTTTACAAGAACAGGTTTCATAGCTTCCCTTGTGAACATGATAGGGAAGACATTCAATACCCCAAGCAGATCCCCTGCCCTAACCTTACCGGTCTCCTGTCCGAATACATAGGCATGATTGATGGTACGCGGACTTTCAACAAGGCAATTTCCTTTCTTTGAAGAGACCTTTAGAACAGAAGCGACTGCATGGTAAGTGAACACACATGGAATTGCGAGCGTGTCAGCATCCAATGTGACTTCCTTAATTGCGACCTTCTTATATTCGCCAGCACGAAGTTCCAGATCCTCATCAGATATCACCATCTTCCACTTTGCGCGGGTGGCGATAGTAAATTCATAAGGCGCAGCCTTGAACTTCTTCGAAACCATTTCACCGTCTTTACGAGCTACTACTTGGATAGTTTCCGTGGACATGTATATCACCAAAGTATAATCTGACATATTACTATAAAAGGATTGTCATTATTGATGATGATAATTAGAGTACATTGCTAAATAAAAAACAGACCAACAAAAAAACTATACACCCACACATAATAGTACAATAAAGATAGAACGCATCAGTATTAATACATTGCTTATGTTAACAAACAAAACATAAGACAACAAATATATAGGTCACACTTCCGTAAATTAGAACAAAATACTTTTACTATTAAGGAACTAAAAGAACTCCAACTCGAGGAAGATTCATGAAGATCAACGACAACTGTGTTGGATGCGGCCAATGTACAGCATTTTGCAAAATAGATGCGATCATCGTAAAAAGTAAGGCACACATCACCGATGCATGTGTAAATTGTGGAGTATGTGCAACATATTGCCCCATGAAAGCGATTGAGGCAGATGAATGAAAGCGATCGTTATCGGATCAGGACTGGGAGGGTTGCTCAGCGCAGCCAAGCTATCCGGAACAGGTTATGAAGTAGAAGTGTTCGAACGCCTCGCAATGATTGGAGGAAGGTTCACGAACTTCAACATCAACGGTTATCAATTGACCACCGGCGCACTTCACATGCTACCCCATGGACCGACCGGACCACTTGCACAACTTATCAAAGAAGTCAATGCCGATGTCATTATTGAAAGACAGGATGATACCGCTTTCATGAGAATACATGAAGATCTTGAAAAAGGAATATACAAAGATGTCCCATTTGGGAAGTTCGGTTCGACCTTTTCAGCATGGAACCGCATAAAACTTGCATTATTATTACTCTCGACCAGAAAATGGTCACCTAAAAACTGCTCTTTTGGAGAATGGATAACAAAGAACCTTAACATGCCCATTGCCCACCAGATGGCAGACTCGTTCTGTGGTTGGGCACTGAGCCTGAAAGCAGCAGATACCCCGGTAGAAGAGGCCTTTGAGATATTTGAGAACCTCTATCGACACGGAGGACCAGGAGTCCCCATAGGCGGCTGTAAAGCAGTCACCGATGCCCTTGCAGACGTTGTAAGGAAGAACGGCGGAAGCATCGAGACAAAAACAGAGGTCACAGAGATATTGGTGGAGAACGGAAAAGCCGTTGGCGTGCTAATTAATGGACAAAGGCATATGGCAGACATCGTCATCAGCAATATTGGACACCCATTCACAAATGACCTTTGCAAAGATGCACCTACCACAACCCAATATGAGCAATACCTTGACAAGATAAGAACGATAAAGCCCTCCGCCGGAGTGAAGATCTGTCTTGCTGCCAATGAACCCCTCATAGGTCATGGAGGAGTGCTTTTCACACCATCGGCAAAAAGGGTCAATGGCATCAATGAGGTCACTAACATCGACCCAAACCTCGCACCCCCGGGAAAACATCTTGTAATGGCACACCAGACAGTGCAATGGGACAGGATACCTTACCTCGAAGAAGAGATCGACATGGGGATAGCTGACCTCGAAAGGATATTCCCGAACAAGGACTACGAGATCATTCTTGCACAATCATATTACGACGGCTGGCCTGTCAACAGGTCTTCATCAGGAACCGATATTGACAATACCACTCCGATAGAAGGACTGTATGTGGTCGGAGATGGTGCAAAGGGCAAAGGTGGGATCGAGGTGGAAGGGGTCGCCCTTGGCGTCAAGAATACAATGAACATCATTTTAGGCGAAGGAAATTGATCATTTCGCCCCTTTTCTTTTTTATTATTTATTTTCAGGCAATTTCAAGAATATTATTTAGTTCCCAACAAAAATCTAGTAGTTGGAACCTTCAATTAAGCTTATGTACTAAATCCTTCATTCATTGACCAATTATGCCCGAATTTGTGACATTCTCGCGCAATGTTTTCATTCCTGTTACCAATATTTGCAGGAACCGTTGCGGCTACTGCACCTTTAGGCGCGATGCCGGACATCCTGAAGCCCGCCTAATTAACATGTCGGAGATAGGGTCGATCCTTGAAAAAGGAGAAAAGGCAGGATGTACTGAAGCCCTTTTTGTTTTTGGAGAATACGCTGAAGAAGTTCCGGAATATCTACTGGAACTTGAAAAGCTTGGATATTCCAGCACTGTTGAGTATGTTGCCGACCTTTGCAAACTTGCTATAGAAATAGGACTTCTGCCGCATACCAATGCAGGGATCCTTACCCAGCACGAGCTCGAGATATTAAAGCCTTTGAACATAAGCATGGGCCTTATGCTGGAAACTACTGCGGAATTGAAAGCACATTCCGAATCTCCTGGAAAAGCCCCATCCACCCGCATAGAGATGATAAGGACTGCCGGAAAATTACAGATACCATTCACCACAGGCATACTGGTGGGCATCGGGGAAACAAAGGCTGACCGCAAACGTTCACTCAATGTCATTGCGGACATCCACATGGAATTCGGACACATACAGGAAGTAATCATACAGAACTTCATGCCAAAACCTGACACCCCAATGGCAGACCATGCCCCACCATCAAAGGAAGAAATGATAGAGACCGTTTCCATTGCAAGGGAAATACTACCGGATGATGTTGCAGTTCAGGTCGCACCAAACCTTATCGACCCATATATATTGATAAAAGCAGGTGCATCTGACCTTGGAGGAGTATCCCCCACAACCATTGACTGGATAAATCCGGAAGCTGAGTGGCCGGATGTCATCGAGCTTCAAAGGATGACAAAAGAAATAGAACTTAGAGAAAGATTGCCCATATACCCACAGCATATAAAGAAAGGATGGTACAGCAGCAACCTTTCCAACCTGATAGAAACACTTACTGATAAAAACGGATTTAAGAGGAAGCAGCAATGATCCCCGAAGATATCTTAGAGAGAGCATATCAGGGCACTACTACCAAAGAAGATGCTCTTACCCTACTGAAAATAAAACCCTTTGAACTGTTCGCACTTGCAGACCAGATCAGAGTTGAAACCGTTGGAGATAACGTCACCTACATCATCAACCGTAACATCAATTTCACGGACATATGCATCGGAACATGTGGTTTCTGTGCATTTAAAGATAAAAAAGGATATCTGCTTTCCATTGACCAGATAAAGGAAAAAATAAAGGAAGCCCATGTTTCCGGTGCGACCGAAGTCTGCATCCAGGGTGGATTGCTGCCTAATGCAAATATAGACCTCTATATTGATATTCTCAGAGCGGTCAAGTCCGAATATCCACACCTCCACACCCACTGCTTCTCCCCAATGGAGATCAATCATGCTGCAAAGGCCAGCGGTCTTTCAGTCGAAGAAACACTGAAAAAGCTCAAGGATAACGGATTGAACACAATGCCCGGAACAGCTGCGGAAATCCTTGTAGACAAAGTAAGAAAGATCATCTGCCCGGACAAGTTAACAAGACAGGAATGGATAGACACTGTGACCCTTGCCCACAATATAGGAATTCGGACCACTGCAACAATGATGTACGGCCACGTGGATACGTGGGAGGACAGGATCGACCACATCCTCACCATCAGGGAAATTCAGAAGGACACAGGCGGCTTCTCTGAGTTCGTACCCCTTTCATTCATGCCTTACAATAATCCCATAGGCGAGAAAATGCTGGAAGAAGGCCGATTCATGAACACCGGTATAGACGACCTAAAGGTCTATGCCATTGCACGCATATTGCTCAATACGCACATCAACAACATACAGACAAGCTGGGTTAAACTTGGAAAGAAGCTTGCACAAATGGCGCTGTCCTGTGGTGCGAACGACATGGGTGGCACGCTCATGGAAGAAAGTATTTCAAGATCAGCAGGAGCATCCAGTGGAGAAGTCATTTCTGTGGAAGAACTGGAATGGATCATAAGGGCCACAGAAAGGACACCAGTTCAGAGAGACACCCTTTACAGGAGCATATGATAATGACCATTCCCGAAGAGATCATTGAACGGGCCCACAGGGGAAAAGCAACAAAGGAAGATGCAATTGCACTTCTGGATGTAAATCCCTTCGAACTTTACACACTCGCAGACAACCTGCGTAAAGAAGCCGTTGGTGATACAGTGACCTATGTCACCAACAGGAATATCTACATCACCAATATGTGCAAGGGACACTGCGGTTTCTGCAGTTTCAGAGAAGAGAAAGGGTACATACTGACCATTGAAGAGATACTTGAACAGGTAGGACAGGCAGAAAAGGCAGGTGCTGTGGAGATCTGCATCCAGGGCGGTTATCTTCCACAACTGGACCTTGAATTCTATAATGAGATCGTGAAAAGCATACACACAAAATATCCTAATATGACCATACATGGATTCTCACCCATGGAGATCCACTATGCTTCATCCCTTTCAAAAACACCTATCGAAGATGCCTTTAGCGAACTGAAAAAAAGTGGCCTGGGCACACTTACCGGGACATCCGCAGAAATACTTGTGGACCGTGTACGAAAGATCATCTGCGAGGATAAGATCACAACAGACCAGTGGATAGAGACCATCAAAGCGTCCCACAGGGTCGGCCTGCGCACCAATGCCACCATAATGTACGGTCATGTGGAGACCTGGGAAGAACGGTTCGATCACATACTGACAATACGTGAGATACAGGAAGAGACCGGTGCGTTCACCGAACTGATAACCATGCCTTTCATGCCCTACAACAACAGTGTTGGAGAGGAGATGCTACGTTCAGGGAAGTTCATGACAACCGGAATGGAAGACCTCAAAATGATAGCTATTGCAAGAGTACTGCTCAACAAACACGTGGATAACCTTCAGGCATGCTGGGTAAAACTTGGCAAGAAGCTTGCACATGTAGCTTTGTCCTGTGGTGCAAATGATCTCGGAGGCACTCTTATGGAAGACCAGATCACCCTGGCATCCGGAGGGCCGAATGGGGAATATCTACCACCAGAAGAGCTGGAATGGATCATCAAAAGTGCAGGCCGCAAACCGATGCTAAGGAATGCATTATACGAGGAAATATAATATGAGAGCGGTCATTCCTTATAAGAACGAAAATGCAAAATCAAGGCTATCTCCAGTCCTCTCAAAGGAAGAAAGAGAAGAGTTCGTAGAGCTTATGCTAGAAGATGTCATTAAAGCCCTTAACGATGCAGGAATGACAACTGTAGACATCCTCACGACCTCAACGGAAGGAATTCCAAAGGAGTTCAAGGGGGATCTCATTGTCACAGAACCCGGACTGAACGAGTCTATAAATGAATACTTGCAAAATGCCAGCGAACCCGTATTGATAATCATGGCTGACCTGCCCCTTGTGACCGGCGACCATATCAGAAAGATAACATCAGTTTCAGAAGATGTCGTCATCGTTCCGGGAAAAGGCGGAGGAACTAACATCCTTTTCATACGTCATCCGAACGAGTTCACTGTAAAATATCACGATTGTAGTTTCACAAGCCATTGTGAGATCACTGAAGATCTCGACAAGAGCATGCACATATTCGATTCATTCCTTGCAAGTACCGATATCGATGAACCCCATGATATTGTTGAGCTCATGCTTCACGGAAAAGGAAAGGCAAAAGAATATGCAGAGAAACGGTTCGGTTCTGAGACCGGAAAAGGAAGAGTGAAGATCTCACCCCTATCAAAGCTTTCCAGTTTCATCTGAGATCCACTGCAAATACTCCTCATCCCCGGAAATATCCCAGCAGACGATACATGGAAGCTCATAGCTATGCAGCGACCTTACTGTTTCTTTTAATTCATCAAATCTTGCAGAGATGGTTTTTAGCACGACTGCAACTTCCTGATCTTCAACGACCTTACCACCCCACCGGTAAACAGAGTCCATACGATGAAAATTAGCACATGCTGCAAGATTCCTTGACACCAGCTCTTTTCCCAACATTCGAGCTTCATCCATACTTCCCGCAGTAACGTAGACAATGATATGCTGCATATAAAGGAGGAGGGTTTTAAGAACATATAAAATGTCGTTTAGTTCATCGTAAGAAAATAGTATAAGCTGTTTTGCACGGCATTAATGACACAATTACCAATTTTCCCTGCAATATTGCCAAAAGTCGCATAGCAATAAGAACAAAATATCGATCCTGAAATAACTGATATTAATAGTATTGTCCTAAAAGAGAAAACTTGTCCACTATTTTTAGCATCTTATAAGTACTAACATATAAATATCACCATTATGAAAAATGGATGCCACGAAACATATATTATAATGGAAGTAATAATGATAGCAACACATCTGAACTATTCGGTGATAATCAATGAGCATCAGTGTAAATAAATATATATGTGGATACTGCGGTGCATGTGTAGGGGTATGTCCAACGGGAGCTCTGGAACTTGTCGAAACATGGATAGAAGTAGACAATAAATGTACTGGATGTGGCATTTGTCAGAAAATATGCCCGCTCGGAGCCATCGAGGTGAACAGATGAAAGACCACTACGATGTCATTGTTGTTGGCGCAGGGCCGGGAGGATCCATTGCTGCAAAAACCGCAGCAAAGGAAGGGCTCGACGTATTAATGATAGAAAAAAGGCAGGAGATCGGCGACCCCATCAGATGCGCTGAAGGCGTAGGCAAATTTCATTTAAAACAACATATTGAACCAGATCCACGATGGATATGTGCAGACGTAAAAGGATCATGCATAATTTCACCGGACGGAACAAGGGTCGAAATGGCAGAGGAGATGTCCGGCGGGGAAGTGGGTTATGTACTCGAGCGGAAGATCTTTGACAGAGCACTTGCTAACGAAAGCGCATTGGCCGGTGCTGAGGTCATGGTCAAGACAAGAGCAACTGACCTGATAATTGAAAATGATACAGTCTGCGGAATAAAGCTCATGCATTTGGGAAAAATGCATGAAGTGCGCTCAAAGATAGTTATTGGCGCAGACGGAATGGAATCAAAAGTCGGACGTTGGGCAGGTATTGAAACAGCAGTAAAGCCATCCGAGATGGAAACCTGTGCGCAGTACCTTGTGAGCAATGCCAACATTGACCAGGAATTCTGCCATTTCTACCTAGGAAATGAGATAGCACCTGCCGGTTATGTATGGATGTTCCCCAAAGGTGGCAACAAGGCAAATGTGGGAATAGGCATACTGGGTAGCAAATCCGGAGAGGACAGAGCCATAGACCTTCTCAATGACTTTATGGAAAAGAACATGCCTGATGCCAAGATAATCGAAATGGTCATCGGAGGCGTACCTGTTTGTGGAACTATCGATAGAACGATAGCCAATGGACTTATGCTTGTAGGAGATGCTGCGCGTCAGTCAGACCCAATAACAGGTGGCGGAATTATCAATGCAATGAATGCAGGCAAGATGGCAGGAGAGATAGCTGCCAAGGCGATCCGAACTGGCGATTGTTCCACAGATACCCTCCAGGAATATGAAGAACTCTGGAGAAAGACAATTGGAAAAGAGATCAATAATAATCTTATTGTCAAAGAAACGTTCGTCAATTTCACTGACGAAGACCTTAATTCCCTTGCATACTCCCTCAAGGATGTTAATTTCACAAGCATGAGCCTTCTGGACCTTTTGAAAGCCTTGTTCAAAGCAAATAAGAAGCTGCTATGGGACCTCAGAGTGATATTCAAAGATTTCATAAAGAACGACATTGATTTCAAGTACAAAGCAGAATAAAACATCTTTTCGCTTCATCCAAAACAGATGAAGCAATATCTCTTTTTCACCGTTTCCAGAACTCAGGGGTCAGCATCACTATAACAGTGAATACTTCCAACCGTCCGACCCACATATTGGCAATAAGGACAAGTTTACCTATCGCAGGAACCGTACTAAAGTTTGCCATTGGTCCTACCAGATTGAAACCCGGACCAATATTACCCAATGTTGCGATCGACGCAGTTATGGAACTTGTAAGGTCCATGCCAAGAATTGTAAGAATTGTAGAACTGAGTAAAAAGATAAGTAAATAGATGACAACAAAGGAAATAATTGCATGCATAATGTCTCCTGGCACACTTTTCCCATTGAACTTCACAGGCCTTATAGCCTTAGGATGAATTGCCTTAAAAAGTTCACGGCGGGCATATTTCAGTAATATCAGAACTCTGACGACCTTAATTCCCCCTGCAGTTGAACCGGCACATCCCCCGATGAACATTATAGCCAGCAGTATGACCTTTCCTGAGTCAGACCATAAATTAAAATCAGCAGTTGCATACCCGGTCGTAGTCAGAATGGAAAGAACCTGAAATACCGCATATCTGAATGCTGTGGGTATCGTATCATAAGTATCCCTCAGAAGGATCCCGGTCAACAGAATAGTTGCGATAGCCACAATCGCAAAATAGAACTTGAATTCATTGTCTTTTATGAGACTTTTTTTGTCAGAATATAAGGTCTTGTAATGCAAAGCAAAATTTGCACCTGCTATGAACATGAACAATGTGATTATACCTTCTATCAAAGGACTGTCAAAAGCAGCAACACTATCAGCATATGTGGAAAAACCACCACAAGCCATTGTGGTGAACGTATGTGTAGAAGCATCGTAGAATGACATCCCTGCTGCAAGTAACAGTATAAGTTCAAGTACCGATATCGAGACATAGACCGCCCACAGTATCTTTGCGGTTTCCCTTATTCTCGGCTTGATCTGATCCTCTTTTGGACCTGGAGCTTCTGCGCGGAACATCTGTCTGCCAGCAACCCCCAATTTCGGAAGAATGGCAATGAACAACATAATGATACCCATTCCACCTATCCACTGGGTCATACTTCTCCAGAACAAAAGGCTTCTCGAATGACTTTCAATATCCACGAAGATCGTTGCCCCAGTAGTTGTAAAGCCTGACATGGATTCGAACAGAGCATTAAGAGGAGTTACACCATCGAACATGTAAGGGATAGAACCAAATAAAGCAGCTGCAAACCATCCAAATGCAACTATGGCAAACCCTTCTCTTTTTTCCCATTCGTCCTCACCGGTGGATACGAACCTAAAGGAAAGCAGAGACCCAACAGTTGTCGTCACTGCGAAAGATACTGCAAAAGGATAGGGGGACTCGCCGTAATACATTGCGACTACCAGAGGTATAAGCATCAAAGGCCCAAGAAAACAAAGAAGAGAACCCAATACGTTAAATACTACCCTATAGTTTATCAAAATAGAGACCTTCCAATTTTACTTGAACAACCGTTCAACTTTTTGATGTGCAGAAGGTAATAAGAACACAAGGACACGGTCCCCTTCTTTAATGATATAATTACCACGGGGAACGAATGTATCCCCTTTATGTACCACCATACATACAAGAGAGCCTTCCGGGAACTTTACGTTCTTCAAAGGTTTACCGGTCACCTTGGAGGTACTGGATGCATTATACTCTATGATCTCGGCCTTTTCACCTTCGATCATTGTCAATGCTTCAATACCAGTACCCATCGTCAATTTCAGAACTTCATTGATAGTAGCTTCCCTTGGACTTACCGCACGGTCCACGCCCACCAATTCGAACAATGGCACATAATCAAGATGGTCAGCCCTTACAATAACCTTCTTTGCACCAAGTTGCTTGGACAGAAGAGCACATAACAGATTTTTCTCATCACTGTCAGTAACGGAGATGACGACATCCATATCCTGGACACCTTCTTCTTTTAGAAGATGTATATCAGTCCCATTTCCTTTCAGGACAAGAACTTTAGGAAGGAGATCTGCAATAGATTCACATCTATCCAGATTCTTTTCAATTATCTTGATACTCGTGTTGCTTTTCTCCAGAAGCTTTGCAAGATAGAAACCAACTGTCCCACCGCCGATAATGAGAACTCGCTTCACACTTTCGGTATGTCCGGCAAAGAGATTACCAATGTCTATCATTGCATCGGCTTTTCCGATGACCACAACGTGGTCACCTTTGTGAATCACATCGTCACCATGTGGAATGATAATATTTGATTCTCTATAGAGTGCACTCACAATACAACATTCAGAAAGATCAAGGTCTTTCATTTTTTTGTCAACAAGATCGCTTTCATCCGACACAACGAATTCCATCATCTTGACCTTTCCATCTGCAAACACCTCAGCATCTATTGCAGAAGGCATAGAAAGAATCTCAGCGACCTCAGAAGCCAAAGCAAGCTCAGGGCATATCATGACATCGATACCTACCTGAGTGCGCGTTGCAACAGGCCTGTCGATATAATCAGGGTTCGTTACCCTCGCCATTGTCTTGAGATGTTTGTGTAAAGGAGATATCAGCTTGGCAGTCGTACAGGTAACAATGTTCAATTCATCTGAACCCGTTACGGCAACAAGGAGATCGGCATCGTTTATCACAAGCTCAAGAATAGAAACATTTGCACCATTACCCTGGATCACCTGTACATCCAGTTCATCAGCTCTCGCACATGCGTCCTCATCAATATCAATGACAACAACATCATTGTTGAGATAGAGAGAACTTGCAATATGAAATCCTACTTCTCCAGCACCTACGATAATGATCTTCATAAATCACACAGCCCTGTGAAAATAATTGAAATTATAAAGAATGGTTAATGAAACATATCTATGTTAAAGGTTACTGCAAAAATAAAAGAGTGAAAAAGAAAAATATTTAGGCACGTGCCTTAATCGGCAGTGCCAACAGAATTATTAGAGGTAGAACTCTCAAATGCATCCTTCAGCTTATCAAAGAAACCTTTTTTTTTCGAACCCTTATGATCACCGTTACTTAGCTCCTCGAATTCTTCAAGTAGCTCTTTTTGTTTACCTGTAAGGTTCGTAGGTGTTTCAACGATAACCCTGACAAGCTGGTCACCCTGACCATGCCCGTGAAGATGTGGCATACCTTTACCCTTTAAGCGTAATACGGAATGTGTCTGAGTACCAGGTTTGATCTTCATCTTCACTTTTCCGTGAAGTGTCGGCACTTTTATCTCAGTACCCAGGGCCGCCTGTGAGAATGATATTGGAATTCCATAGACAATATCATCGCCAACACGCTCAAACTTATCGTGTTGCTTGACATGGATGACAATATAGAGATCACCGGGTGGTGCACCGGGGCTACCAGCTTCGCCTTCCCCAGACATCTTCAGTCGCAGACCTGTATCAGCGCCCTTTGGAACCGAGACACCCATCTTGCGCACTTTCTTTTGCTTGCCTGAACCTCTACAGACAGGACAGGGAGATTCAATGACCTGACCATTTCCATGACAAACATCACAAGTGGTTGTGGTCATGAAGTTACCAAGCGGTGTTCTTCTTGCATGGGTTACCTGCCCGCTGCCACGACATGTGGCACATGTTTTAGGACTTGTGCCTTCCTTTGCACCGGTTCCCCCACATGTTTCACAATTATCTGCACGTGGGATATTTATTTGTACCTTTTCTCCGAAAGCAGCCTGTTCCAGCGTTACGCCAAGGTCATACCTCAGGTCCGAGCCTCTTGTAGGTCCCTGCCTGCGGCGCCCTCCGCCACCAAAACCGCCGAAGCCGCCACCTCCTCCGAAGATACTGCCAAAGATATCACCGAGGTCACCAAAATCGCCAAAATCAGCATTTCTAAAAATGTCTTCAGTACTGTATCGACCATCGATACCCGCATGTCCAAAACGATCATACTGCGCCTTTTTCTCAGCATCTGAAAGGACAGCATACGCTTCGGAGATCTCCTTGAACTTCTCTTCAGCATCCGCTTCTTTGTTCTTGTCAGGATGAAATTTCATCGCAAGTTTGCGGTAAGCTTTTTTCAACTCAGTATCAGATGCATCTTTCGATACACCAAGTATTTCATAATAATCTCGCGTGGTCGACATTAGAACTCCTTTAAAGGTAAATAAAAGTGCAGATGGAAATCATCTGCACATATTGCCTTCAGGTATTTATTTGTCTTCGTCAACGACTTCATAGTCCGCATCAACGACATTATCATCTGATGCAGAGCCAGCTGATGAAGGACCACTTGTATCTTCAGAAGCTTCAGCACCAGCACCAGCACCAGCCTCTTTCTGAGCTTTCTCGTACATTGCAGTAGAAACCTTATAGACAGCTTCCTGAAGTGCTTCGGTCTTGCTCTTGATAGCCTCGAGGTCTTCCCCTTCAAGTGCAGTGTTCAGCTCAGCTATCGCAGCTTCGATCTGCTCTTTCTGCTGATCGGTTGCAACATCTCCAGCTTCCTTCACGGTCTTTTCAGCAGCATTGACAAGAGAGTCAGCATTGTTCCTGGTCTCGACCTCTTCCTTGCGTGCCTGATCTTCCTCAGCGTGCAACTCTGCGTCCTTTACCATCCTTTCGATCTCCTCATCGGACAATCCGCCAGGTTTCTGTATGGATATGGACTGTTCCTTACCAGTTCCGAGATCCTTTGCATTGACATGAAGGATACCATTGGAATCGATATCGAATGTTACTTCGATCTGTGGCATTCCCCTTGGTGCAGGTGGTATGCCGTCAAGCACAAAACGACCGAGGGTCTTGTTCGCAGATGCGATACCACGTTCACCCTGCAAGATATGAATCTCCACAGATGGCTGGCTATCTGCCGCAGTTGAGAATATCTGGCTCTTCTTAACAGGAATAGTAGTGTTCCTCTCGATAAGTGGTGTTGCAACGCCTCCGAGAGTTTCTATACCCATTGTCAGTGGTGTGACATCGAGAAGAAGAACATCATGGACCTCTCCACTAAGTACGCCTGCCTGAATAGCTGCACCAACTGCAACTGCCTCATCGGGATTGATGTTCTTGTACGGGTCCTTTCCAATGAAGTTCTTGACAAGGTCATATACTGCAGGAGTCCTTGTAGAACCGCCGATAAGAAGTACACGGTCAATGTCCTTTGTGGTCAACTTCGCATCACTAAGAGCCATCTTCATTGATTCGAGGGTCTTAGCTACAAGGTCTTCGGTCATCTTCTCGAACTGTGCCCTGGTAAGGTCAATATCAATATGTTTTGGCTGACCATTGGAATCCGCTGTAATGAACGGAAGATTCACATTTGTAGAAGCAACACCGGAAAGTTCGATCTTTGCTTTTTCTGCAGCATCACTGAGACGCTGGAGAGCAGCCTTGTCATTTGACAGATCGATGCCTTCAGCCTTCTTGAATTCCTCAACAAGGAACTCTGTGATCCTCTGATCGAAATCATCTCCACCAAGGTGAGTATCACCGCTTGTGGAAAGCACTTCAAATACACCATCGCCCAACTCAAGGATGGATACATCGAAGGTACCTCCTCCGAGATCGTAAACGAGGATCTTGTGGTCGCCTTCCTCTTTGTCAAGACCATATGCAAGAGATGCTGCAGTAGGCTCATTGATGATCCTTAGGACCTCAAGACCTGCGATCTGCCCTGCATCTTTGGTTGCCTGTCTCTGAGAATCATTAAAATAAGCAGGTACAGTGATAACCGTCTGAGTGATGGTCTCACCGAGATAAGCCTCAGCGTCATCCTTGAGCTTCCTCAGGATCATAGCGGAAACTTCCTGCGGAGTGTAATCCTTACCGTTGAGATTGACATTATAGTCGCCTTCACCGATATGACGTTTGATAGAACTTACACTGTTCCCAGGGTTAGCTATCATCTGTCTTTTTGCTACCTGACCTACAAGCTTGTCTCCCTTCTTTGAAAAACCAACCACTGATGGAGTTGTCCTTCCACCTTCAGCATTTGGAATTACAGTAGGTTTACCGCCTTCGATCACAGCCATACATGAATTAGTAGTTCCAAGGTCAATACCCAATATCTTTCCCATAATAATACCTCATTATATTTGATTAAAATCAGATTAACGGTAGTCTAGTTAGTTCTTTCGTAAAAGATACGAAACGTTCATTCATCCGGATTCTGTGCAACTGTGACCATCGCATGACGGATGACCTTTGAGTTTAGCTCATAACCGGCTTTACAGACATCAACAACATGATTGTCATCATGCTCAGTAGTCTGCACATGCATCATAGCCTCATGAAAATGGGGATCAAATTCCTTGCCATCACAATCTATCATCTTAAGACCTTCTTTTTCGAGGATAGATGTGAATTGCTTGAACACCATTTCAACGCCTTCTATAATGGAGTTAGCATCATCTGCCTTTTTAGCAGATTCGAGAGCACGCTCAAAGTTGTCACGTACCTCAAGCAACTCGACCATTATTTTTTCAAGAGCAAATTTTCGAAATTCTTCTTTTTCCCGCAGGCTTCGATTTCTGAAATTCTCAAATTCCGCCCTCTGGCGCATTATTTGTTCATTTAGTTCAGCGATCTGAGAATCACAGGAAGTTTGCAGATCCTCTGTGCTATCAGAAGCATTTTCCTTTAAGGCTTCTACATCCTCATCTGCACAGCAAGTACAAGGATCGGACTTCTTCTCAGATTTAGATTTCTTTCCAAATTTACCTGTCATTTCTCACGACTCCGCCATAATTTGTGAGCGGTATAATTAATAACAGCTGAATGTTTGATGTTCTATAAATATGTATCTGTTAGAAAAAATACGTAATACTAAATAGCATAGACAAAAAAACAAGCACAACCGCGAGGCCTGATCAAATAGGATCAGGCATACTCGGTTTGCATCTTATAAGATAATAATTTGACAAGCAAAATACTGGCGATCATACATACCGCAAGTGCAGATACCATCTTATCCGGGCCCAGTGCCTCAAGTCCACCAGTTCGCACAAACTCAACGCCTCCAAAGAATGAGAAAATGGAGAGCGTAGCTGCAAATGAGACCACACACCCGCCAATAAGTGCACCGACCTGATCGGCACCCCTCATTTCAAAGAAGACAGAGCCTACAATGAACAATACAGCAAAGATCAGTAATATCATTGAAGATGGCATCGGACTTTTACCGGTCTCTAAAAGATTCATTACACCCAAGGCCATGCCTATCATGAATAAAGACAATGTGCCTGAAACTGCCAGTGCCTGTACAAAAGGATTATCTGAAATATCTATATCCATCCCTTATCATCCCTCTTTCTGTAATTGTATTGCTGCTATATATATTAATTGTTAAGAATACACCTCAAAAAGAATTGAATATAGAATAAAGTCACAGTAAATAACAAATAGGATGATATAATCTCAGCTTATATGAAAATACTTCTTTCTGAATACGCTGTCAGCACAGGGATGAGCGGCACCTACCTCCTGGAAGGAAAAGCAATGCTATCCACCCTGGCATCCAGCTTTTCGCGTCTCGGGCACGAAGTGATATACACAACCTCCGATACGACCATTGAGCATGGGAAACCTGTCAGATCATCCGAAGAAGATATCGAAGCAACGATAAGGAAATGTGCCAAAGAATGTGATGCAGGACTCGTTATAGCCCCCGAAGAGATCCTTCCGGGACTTACAGCAATAATTGAAGATAATACACTGAACCTTGGTTGTTCCCCGGATGCAGTATCCATCTGCTCGGATAAACTTGAGTGCACCAGAATGCTCGAAAATGCAGGGCTTGCAGTCCCCAGAACATATGCACCCGGACAAAGGGTGCCACTGGAAGGATGCTGGGTAACAAAACCCAGATATGGTTGTGCATCTGAAGATACTTTTGTTTGCCACCGACCAGAGATTAAAAGCAGCCATATTGCGACCGAATATATCGAAGGCGAACATCTAAGTGTTAGCCTGATCTGCGGAAAAGAACAGCTCCCCCTCACAGTGAACGCACAGAGGATGGAGATAGACCCCACAAAGGATGCTTCCAAGATCGAATATTGCGGTTGTACAACCCCATACAGGACAGATAGAGAACAAGAGCTCTATGATGTAGCAAAGAAAGCTACAAGAGCATTAGGCTGCACTGGATACATAGGCGTGGACATAATACTTGGGGACAGACCGTACATAGTAGATGTCAATCCAAGACCTACAACATCCCTTGTGGGCATTACAAAGATAATGGACAAAGAGATAGCAGAACTTCTCCTCAAGAACGGGATGGGAGAAACACTGCCAAAAATAAAGATAACCGGAGAATATTCATTCACCAAAGAGGAACTGAGATGAGATATATAGGAATAGACATCGGCGGAGCAAACACCAAAGTTGCATCAAGTGATGGTGAGATTACAGAATTGCTCTACATTCCGCTCTGGAAAGACACGACCCTTCCATCTGCACTCAAGGAACTGGCAAATAGGCTTCGACCCGACGGATTGGCCGTTGTTATGACAGGAGAGCTGGCAGACTGTTTTGTCGACAAGGACGAAGGTATCAAGTTCATAATGGATGCAGTGAACAACGCCTTCGACTGTGAAGTGAAATACGTCAACAATACAGGGAATTTCCAGGAAAGGACACAAAGCAGCAGAGAACTTGCCGCTGCGAACTGGGCTGCATCTGCCCGCCTGATAGGAGAAGAGGTAGGAGATTGCATTTTTGTGGACGTAGGCAGCACCACCAGTGATGTGATACCCATCAAGAACGGAAAACATGTTGCAGGACACACTGATTATTCAAGATTGCTCAGAGATGAACTGTTCTATGCAGGCACACTTCGAACGAACCTTGCGGCATTACTTGAAACCGTGGACCTTGATGTTGGCACATGCAGAGTATCATCTGAGCTCTTTGCAAATACCGCAGATGCATATATGCTGCTTGGAGATATCGATAAAGAACTCTATACATGCGAAACCGCAGACGGTGCAGGCAAAAACATGATCGACTGCATGAGAAGACTTGCGCGCGTGGTCTGTGCAGACCTTACCGAAATATCAGAAGATGGTATATACAGGCTAGCAAAGAACGTTAAGGAAAGACAGATAGAACTGCTATGTAATTCAATATCCACAGTTGCGCAAAAGAATGACCTTGACATTATAGTGTCGGCAGGTTTGGGAGAGTTCATGATAGAAGAGGCTGCAAACAGGCTCGGTTTTGACTGTTTCTCAACTGCGGACAAGTGGGGCAAGGACATATCAAAGGTATTTCCCGCATATGCTGCGGCCAGATCTATGGATAAGGAAAAGAACGAATGAGAAGGGAAATTGCTCATGAAGGTCGTCCTTAAACTTGGAGGAAGTCTGATAGACAGATCAGCAGAGCTCATAGAGGCCATATCTGACCACTTCGCTGGAACCGAAGGGGATATGCAAGTGATCATCGTACCCGGCGGTGGGATCTTTGCCGATAATATACGCAGGATATCCGAAGAGTATTCACTCACGGAAAAAGCATCCCACTGGATGGCCATAGCAGCAATGGAACAATATGCACATCTCCTCGAAGATATTACAGGGATACCAACCATCGAGGATACCAGCAATGTCAACGAAAAGGTATCAATTCTGCTCCCATACAGACTTTTGAAGGATACGGATGAACTACCCTATTCATGGGATGTTACCTCTGACACCATTGCAGCATGGGTAGCGCAAAGGATGAATGCAAGGCTTGTCAAAGCCACCGATGTCGATGGGATTTTCAATGATGGAAAAATGATAGAGGAGATGACCCTAAGAGAACTTGAGAGGATGGGAGAAACATGCGCTGACCGGATGTTGTCCACAGTGCTGATAAAGCACGGCATGGACTGCGTGATCGTTAATGGAGATCATCCGGAGAGAGTGGTTGCAGCTATTGACGGAAAAAAAGTTATAGGAACGTACATCAAGGGGAATATTTAAATTATATACCGCGTATGTACAGAAACCGTTAATAGCTTATAGCGATACAAAACGTTTCGTTCCAGCATCATACAATTTACTGAATTAAAAAGGAGATTTATAATATGGCAAAAGTTGAACAATGCACATCATGCGGAATTCACCTTGTTGAGAAAGGGTTCACAAGACTCCCTTGCCCAACATGCGAAACCGAACTTGGAAGATGTACCAAGTGCAGACAACAGAGCAACCCTTTCACATGTCCAAAATGCGGATTTGTAGGACCCTGAGGAATCATAATGGGTGAAGTAGCAGCAACAATGAAGATCATGCCAGAAGGTGTAGATACCGACCTGGATGATCTTAAGATCAGGCTTGAAGCAGCATTACCAGAAGGCGCATCTATCTTTGGCTCAGAGATAGAACCTGTCGCATTTGGTTTGAAAGCACTTAAACTAGTAGTCCTCGTTGGCGACCTCGAAGGCGGCACAGAGCCTGTAGAAGAAGCTTTTGCAGCAGTTCCTGGTGTAGAGAGCGTACAGGTCACCGAATTGGGAAGACCTGTTTAATTTTTAATTTTTTTTATTTCTCTTTTTATTATTTATCCATAGGGCTCGTAGATCAGAGGGAGATCGTTACGTTCGCAACGTAAAGGCCGCGGGTTCAAATCCCGTCGAGTCCATTAGAGAGATCATTGAAATAAAGTAATAAGATGAATAAAAAAGAGTAATAAGAGGATTATTCATCCCCCATATGGATCACTTTTGCGTTAGAGACCGATTCATTAACAAGAGCTTCAATATCCACTTTTTCTTCTTCTTTGACAATGGAACCAAATGTTGCTTTCACCTCTGGGTGAACAGGAACAGCACCACAGCCTGAAGTTGGCATTATCGAAATATCATAGGAACCAATGCGTCTGGCAATATCGATTATTTCGGTTTTGTCAAGCCCTATGAGAGGATGATAAAGCGGGATTCCCAGACCATATATCTCAGCGTGCATATTAGCAGCGGTCTGTGAAGCCACCTGACCGATGGACGAACCTGTGATAATACCATCAGCATTCTCTTTTTTCATAATTTCATATGCCATACGATACATTGTGCGTTTACAGAGAAGACAGGTATTCTTCACAATACACTTCTTCATGAACTCGTCAAGGTTCTTTCCATGAGGGACCTCATACATTTTCATATGATCCGCAGGAGACCATTTTTGAAGCAGTTCAACAGCTTTGATCGCACGTTCAAGTGCTCTCTCATCAGAAAAAGGTATATTGTTCGCATACACCGGGATAACCTTCACACCACGCTTCATCATAAGCCATGCTGCAACCGGAGAATCAATACCTCCTGACATCAAAACAACCATCGTACCCTGACTACCAAGCGGAAGACCACCCACACCTTTGACAATATCTGTAAAAACATAGGCTTTGTTCTGCCTCATTTCAACGGAGATCTCACGATCAGGATCTGAAAGGTCCACCTTAGGAGTTTTTCCAATCGATTCAAGCCGGGTCCAGACCGCATCCCCGCATAATCTGCCAATGTCCGTGGAAGAAGGACCTTCTTTTCCCACACGACGTGCACGAATTCCGAAGGACTCGCCTTCATTTATAATATCGGCACCAATATCGGCACAAAGCTTTGCAGCTTCATCAACATCAGACTCTATAATTTTAGCAGCCGATGTGGAAACAACACCAAAGACATCCGCGGCTGCTATTGCAGCTTCCGGGTCATCAGAAGTAATGAAGATACGACCCCATTCACGATGAACTCTGGAAAAAGATACGTTTTTCTGCCTCAACATAGCTTCAAGGTTCCGTACAAGGATCCTTTCATAGAGATTCCTGACACCCGGACTCTTGAGTGCTAGTTCTCCATACCTTACAATAACCACATCGAACATGGAGCATAGTAATCATACATCGGTTTTAAGCTATTTGGTAGAGGCAAATGATAGCAATTTTCAGAACAAAAAGGAAAACTATATATATGGATGAATCCCCTATGTAGGGTTATCCATAAGGAAAAAGACAATATTGGATGCAATATAGAAGAAAAGAGTGAGGTTGGGGAGTGGGATTTCCAATACACTTTTTTACGCCATATAAAAACGTAATATTACTTACATATCATTAATCTGTGGGGGAATATAATGAAAACATTAGACGAATGTCCAAAGTGCAACTCAGAGCTTAAGCTAGAAAATGACAGCTTGCAGGTATGCAAGGTATGTAAATACTGGACAAAAGCAGGAACTGCAAGACTTGATTCGATCACAATAATGGGATAAGGCGATCATATGACAGGTTCACTAAAATGCCATCGTTGCGAGATCGATCTTAGGCGTATGAAGATGGGAGGCAATCTCATGCACTACTGCAGAAAATGCGGCAGTACAACATCAGTAGAGACCAGTTATAAAAGTGTCACACGATCAGTCACACATCGTGATCAGATATCGTTCTGATCACCAGTGACTATTCTTCTTAATTTTATAACATAAGTGTAAAGGCTTTCGACGTCCTTGATCTCTTTTTTAACCAAAGAACTTAGCTTATCACGTAGCTGCATATCAACATCTGCACCGAGATATACAAGGTCCTCAGAAAGTTTCGTGGCAAGGATGTTACCCCTCCGGTCCCAATCAGTAAGAATGATGACTCGTTTTTTCTCACTTGCAACCCTTTCAGATATCTCTGTTAGAGGGGACTGAGTAACGAGTTCGATAGAACCATTGATTCCAAGTTTTTTCAACGAAACGATGTCACGTTTCCCTTCAGCCAGAATAATATCCCCATTGTTGGAACATTCTATCAGCTCAGCAAGTATTAGCTCGATCGATTCGAGCCTCCATTGATAGTCAGAAAAGGGAGCTTTTAAATGATCCTTAATTGCAGAGGAACCAGTGCCAGGATGATATTTTGACATTAATATAGAATATCACACACACCCCTAAATAATCATCCCAAACTGACATAATTTCTGTCCCATAGAACGATAGCATTATATAGAGAGATTTACGAAACTTATAATGGATGGGACAATTGATCGTGTCATCAGGAGTGGTAGAAATGAGTTGCATCTTTTGTGGAAAAACATGCTTGGAAGCAGGTGTTGAAGGAGACTATGGCGACGACATGCCCGAAGGCAGAATAATAGGTCGCAGCCATGTTTGCATGGATTGTATCATAGAACTAAAAGAGGTCCTGGGATTAGAGGATATTGAAAAAAAGGTTGCTGAAACTGAATATGAGATGTTCGAAGAAAGTGAAGATTAAATTTTGAACATATCGTTTTAAAAATAAATATCCCAGACAATGGTGACCACAGGTCAACCGATCATCTTTTGATAAGAAAGTCCGTGAAAGTATCAGAGAGAGCCATCCAGCTAACTTCAATACTTTCAACATTTGATAGCTCAGGGCCAATATGTAAATGGTCCAGCAGTTCTAAAATGTCGGACCTTTTCCCCTGAGCAACCACTTTGACACGACCGTCCGGGAGATTTTGGGCATACCCCATCAGACCTAAACTGGCAGCGGTCTTCTGAGTGAATCCCCTGAAATACACTCCCTGTACCCTGCCAGAGACATATATCTCCGCACAGGACACATCATCTGTCGTATTCATGAATTCAACACCGACAGACCATTAAATGAACTTTGGCCTCATGGAAAGCAGTTTTGCAAGAGGGAGACTGCGATATGGCATATCACCGATCTCATTGAATACGCGTTCACTCAACTCTTCAGCAGTCATTTCCACTTTCATCGGCTTCTTTGGCTCAGATTCTGCACGAATTGTCACAGTGACCTTGCCGCTCTCGACCTCACTATCACCGATCACTGCCACATAAGGTATCCACTCACGACCTGCATCACGTATCTTCTTACCAACGGTCTCTTCCCGGTCATCAATATCTGCACGGCACAAGAGAGAATCAGCAACCTCTTGAGCGAAATCCATATGCCGTTCAGCAATTGGAATAACACGCACCTGAGTAGGTGAAAGCCAGACAGGAAGATTTGGAACCTTGCCATCTTCTGCATCCATTGCCGCCTTTTCAAGAAGAGCATAGATACACCTTTCTATGGCACCGCTTGGTGAACAATGCAATACAGTAGGACGTTTTATCTCGCCATTGGCATCAACGTAATTGATATCATAACGCTCTGCATTCTCCACGTCTATCTGCACAGTGGAAAGTGCACTCGCTTTTGCTGTCGCATCAACGAAATTGAACTCGAACTTGAGTACGAAATAGAAGAAACGAGTATCCCACATCTCCACAAGGACGGGCTTATCGACCTTCTTTGCAAGCTCGGTTATGAACTCCCTGTTATCGTCATAGAACTCACGAGTAAAGCGAATAGCAACCTCAAAGTCACTCACATCGATACCGATCTTACGAAGGAGATCAATACACATGCTATATTGTTCGCCGAACTGGGAGATAGCAGCTTCCATGTCAGGACAGAGAGTATGCATATCAGGCATTGTGAACGCACGGAGTCTGCGAAGCCCTACAAGCTCACCACGCTGTTCCTTCCTGAAGCTGTACCTCGTCATCTCGATCATCTTAAGAGGGAGATTCTTGTAAGAGATCGTCATGTCATGGTTCATGAGGAACTGCCCGAAACATGCAGCAAATCTCAGGAACATTTGACGTTTGTCAGACTCGATGGAGTACTGACGTGCCGGGAACCTGTCAAGGTACTTTTTCAAGGTAGGGTGATTCATATCATACATCAATGGGGTCTCAACTTCCATTGCCCCGATCTTTGATGACTCCTCAAGAACGAAGTTCTCGATAAGTGATTTCATCAGCCTGCCTTTTGGATAATAGCGCATGTTACCGGAATCAGACCCAGGTTCATAATCCGCGATCTCGAGGCGGCGCATGAGCTCAACGTGAGGAGGAGCTTTCTCGATGTTCCTGTTCTTGGACATCTCATAGTTCACGAACTTCTGAAGATTATCGTGCCCGGTAAGATCAAAGGTTTCCGCATCGTGAAGCTCACCATCTGGCGTCAGAATACGCCAGTAGGACTTTGCAGAATCCTCTGCTTTAAGAGCTTCAGAAACAACCTCTTTCTTTTCAGCATCTATAGAGACAACCTTCCCGCAAGGTTCAGCACCTTCCGGCCTGATAGTACGTGAAAGTTCAGAAAGCGGATGTCCTTTACAACTGATACTGAATGCCTTGTACCAGCCAAATGGAGCCCTCATGACATTGTACTTGCCCTCAAGTGCCTTTTCAATACTTTTTAGGACTGAAACAGCTACTTTCGGAGACGAAAGGTCGGAGCTTAAATGTGCATAAGGATAAAGCATTATGTTCTCTGCCTTGACCTGACCTGCAACATTCTCTATCTCAGAGACTGCACGATCTATTATCTCCTGAGGGTTTGATTCATCGAAGCTCTCAACGGCCATGAATGCCGTAAGTGCGTCCTCAAGACGACCCTGCTTAAAGGACTCTTCGATATCTTCCGCTACAGGAGTGCTCTTTTTTACTTCGTATTCGATATAATCGGAATGGATGAGTAATAATTGCATGATTTCACCGCTTGATGGTCCTGTGAATAGAACAACCTCTACAATTTCGAAGATAGATCAAGATCTGAGCATCTCCAGTAAAGATCGTAAATACAGGATGATTACTTGATGTCTTGCGACATGATATACATACATTCTTTAAATATCCTTTGTGATGAGAACGCAATGGAATTTAGAAGAAAAGGACCATTCGCCAATTAAAGATCATAAACCATCCTTTTGCATTGGACATGAATGAGAATAACAATGGAAAAACCCTATTTTACAACCTGAAAAGCAGACATAAGCAAGGTCATTCATATTAAGTCTCAGGCGGAATATACTCCAGATCTTCAACATAAACACGGTAAGCTGATACCAAAGTACCAAGAAGTATGGGTGCTGCAAAGAAACCCGCGATACCGCCAACAAATGCACCGCCGATGAAGGCCAGCATTATCAAGAAAGGATGAATGCGTGACTTGATGCTTGCAAGATAGGGACGCAGGAAAAATTCAGGCGGAGCATAAATAATTATCGATGATACAACAAAAAAGATCAGCGCACTTTCAAATCCCAAACTGAAATAACGTATAATTGTAAGCACTACCAAGACCATATACCCTGCAAACATTGGTATGGCCGATGCTACGAATATGAGAGTCGCCAATGCAAGTATATGCGAAAGACCGAAGGCATAGAACACTATGACCGAAAGAGTGCTCACAGAGAGTGCCGCATAAGCATTTCCTATGAAAACCCCACTAAGGATAACATCCATGTGATGGATATATCTTTTAACTAGATGCTGATTACGCCTTGGAATTATTCGAAGGACAGAACGATAAAGTCCATCCCCGTCCGCAAGAAGGAAATAACAAACTAAAATAGCAACTAACAGATTGATCATGAACATTGCAATACCGCGGGCATAGGATACAAAGACCAGATTCCCAAGAAGAGGCAGGATGGAGAGAGATGAATTCCATATTGTCTGCTGAATGTTCTCGTAATAAGCATCCGGAATATTGAGATTGCGAACAAAATCTAATAGAGACTCAATTACTGCACCCTGATTCTCAGTGATCCATATCAACTGATTGGCGATCTCGATTATGCCCATCCCGAGTATCATTACAATGGGAATCACAATGAACATCGTAGCCACCAGAGCACCAAGATGGCGTTTCATTTTTATAAAATTGTAGATCGGGCGGGCAATATATGCGAATACAAGTCCTAGCATGATACCATCAGCAATGGGTAGGAGAATGATGATGAATAGTGAAAAAAGTAGAACTAAAGCTACACTAAGGACCATCTTCCATTTGGAACTAATTTGAGGGAACAAATCTCCCGATATATCTGTGACCATTGGATACACGCTAAATATGAGTGAATAATATTAATCAGTATATAATATAATAGCTGCACTGTATTAAAAGTTCACTCAAAAAGATATGTTCACTTCCTGCCATTCAACATGGCAGAAAGGATCTTGTCCGAATATTTCAGCACCACACATCCATCAGTGCATTTCCCACAGCGTATACACGAATCATTTATGTATAACCTGCCTTTTTCCGAACCCAGTTCTATGGCATTTACAGGACAGACCTTCAAACATATCCCGCATTCAGTGCACTTACTTGCACGCAAAAGTTGCTTAGCGGTCGCTTCAAGGCAGGAATGCGCATCTTCTTTGGAATTCGCTGTGACCTTCAAACTGCCTGATGAAAAGAATTTCACAGTTCCGGAATCCATTTTAAGGAGGACCATTCCGAGCTCTTCAGAAAAGACAGTTGAGCCCAGCATGTTCAGAATCGCAGAAGCTTCGCTGACAAGTACACCTTTGACACTTGCCTCCACAGTAAAGCCACCTTCCCTGCATGGTGAAAAACCAGATGTCAACGTAATATCGAAATCGTCAATTACACTGGAAGGTTCGGTCTCAATACCAAGTTCGCTCGCAAGTTTTAGCATTTTAGGAGGAAGTTCCTTCCAGCGCCACATACCGTGCCGCACATATTCATCAGAAAGGCCTTTAGACTTTGCCCATTTCAAAAGGAAACTGTTCCATCGATCATAGATAGAAGGATGGAGATCTTTCAGCCTTTCATACTCAGCAGAAAGTTCCGCAGGACAAAGGTAGCAGCCCACCCGTTCATAACCAACATCATAGAGTGGATTATAATCGAGCTTTCTCCAATGGATATAAAGCCATACCTCAATGGCACGCCAATCACGAATAGGGAATATGTTCAACTGGTTCGGAACAAAGGGGTTCTTTTCGCTGGCAGAGATATTTGACCTGGAAAATGATTCAAATTTACGCTTCCCATCAATGGTCAAACATACACCCCCATCCTCGCTGCATTGATCAATGATAGCACCCGCAGGCCCAAGTTTACAAACCTTGCAGCACCACCGGAAATCCTTTGCAGGAGGACCAAAGCTCTCAAGATTCTCCCAAAAGGCATTTTCAGCTTTTGATTCAATAAGTTCGATACCCCTTTTTTCGCAATGAGAATGAACAAATTCTACGGTTTCAGGGAATTCGATACCGGTATTAAGGAAAAAGGCCCTTACATCCCTGCCTTTCAGGGCACTTAGGGTAAGGTCAAGAACAACAAGGCTATCTTTTCCACCACTGAATGAAACATGCACAGGAAGTTTGCGGTGCTCCTTCTGGCTCGCAATTCCTTTGATAGTATTCATTGCGTTCTTACCAATTTTTCGCAGGTGAGGAAGATTAGCTGTAATGGCATCTTCGAGGGTTGCTACCCTGGAGCTTAACTTTAGGTCACTACTGGAGATCTTCCGAACCCTTAACACAGGACCATCTGCAGTTGCCATATTATCGCCATCTACAAGTGATATCCCGACCCCTACGAGATTACCGGACACAACTATCACAGGGTCCCCTGTTTTTATGTCATTGGTAGAACTTTCGATCAATTCAGAACTTACCTTTTTTCCGTTCAGATGCATTTTGGTCTTTTTCAGAGTAACGGTCCTGCTTTCGACCATACCATGAAGTACCTGTGCCCCTGCCTCTGACATCTCGAAGCGGTGTTCCATCAGGGACATATCAAAAAGAAGAGTACCGATGTTCAGACCGTCCACTATGACCTGAGCGGTCTTGTCCTCCCCGGAGATCTTGTTCAACAGGACCAGCCTTTCCCCCAGAGGATCACGGCCAAATTCAGAAAGCAAAAGCTTACCTAGAAGTTCACGTTCATACGGTGAACAGAATCTTATGTCGCCAGGCCCGGATAGCTTAATTTCAAAGATCTCGCCTTCGCAGACGCCACACTTCTTATCGAGAAGGGGAACATTGCAATCTTTACACCAGTATATATGAGATGGCTCGTTAGACACCGGATTCCTTGAATGCTTCTTTTTATCAACTACACCTTTTCTTGAAGGCATCTTGTGAATTCGGGCATCGCTCTTTTTCAAATGCATTGAATTCAAGAATAGAATAGGCAGGTATTAAATACTTCCATATGGTCAGAAGCAAAATATAAAAAAAATAGAGGGCAGATCAATATATCTGCCATTCATCTAAACTTATTTTGAAAGATATTTGTTGATGGTATCAGCAGCCAGCTTGCCTGCACCCATTGCGCTGATAACGGTTGCTGCACCGGTCACTGCGTCACCACCGGCACAAACGCCTTCGATAGAGGACATACCCGCCTCATCTACGACAATTGTACCCCATGGCGTAACCTCGAGACCTTTTGAACCATCGAAGATGATAGGGTTCGGTGAAGTGCCTATGGCCATTATAACAATATCAGCATCGACTATGTGCTCAGAGCCTTCTACGACCTCAGGCCGCCTGCGTCCTGACTCATCAGGTTCGCCAAGTTCCATCCTGACACATTCGACGCCATTGACAGACATGTTCTCGCCTTCGATGATACGCACAGGATTGGTCAATAAGCGGAATACGATACCTTCTTCCTTTGCATGCTCGATCTCCTCACGCCTTGCAGGAAGTTCCTCATCGCTGCGTCTGTACACAATGCTTACCTCATCTGCACCAAGTCTCAAGGCACTGCGTGCAGCATCCATTGCCACATTACCGCCACCTACAACAATAACGTTGCTGGCCCGCTTTATTGGAGTGTCGAAACTATTATTGTATGCCTTCATCAGGTTCACACGCGTAAGGAACTCATTGGCAGAATAGACACCATTGAGGTTCTCACCCTCTATCCCCATGAACTTTGGCAGACCTGCACCGGTTCCTAAGAAGACAGCATCGAATCTGTCAGTTAGCTGGTCAAGGGTCAGTATGCGACCGATAACGTAATCCATTTTGATATCAGCGCCGAGCTTACGGATATAATCTACCTCTTCCTTTACAATGGCCTTTGGAAGCCTGAACTCAGGAATACCATAGATCAGTACACCGCCTGCCTCATGCAGAGCTTCGAATATGGTAACTGAATGACCGACTTTTGCAAGGTCGGAAGCTGCTGTAAGACCTGCAGGTCCTGAACCGACTATTGCCACGGTCTTACCGGTAGATGGTGCTACAACAGGGTCCTTTACACCAACTTCACGCTCACGGTCCGCACAGATCCTTTCAAGGCGACCAATGGCAATTGGCTCACTTTTATTTCCGAGGATACAAAGTTTCTCACACTGCTCTTCCTGAGGGCATACACGGCCGCATACAGCAGGGAGAGTATTAGTGGCTTTTATGATAGTGATAGCTTCCTGGAAGTCGCCTTCCTTGATCTTTGAGATAAAGCCTGGAATATCAATGTTCACAGGACAGCCTTCCACACATTTAGGATTCTTACACTCAAGGCAGCGCTCTGCTTCAAGGATAGCCTGTTCTTCAGTGTATCCTAAAGCTACCTCATCAAAGTTAGTGATACGTCCTTCAGGAGCTTGCTGTGGCATTTTTGGTCTTATTGACATTTGCAATCATCCCCACAGCCTTTCTGCGACTTTGTGATAGCATCAGCCTCTTCTTTACGATAGAAGGACAGACGGCTCATCAACAGATTAAAATCCACATCCTTTGCATTGAACTCAGGGCCGTCCACACAAGCAAATTTAACCTCACCGCCAACATTGACACGGCAACCGCCGCACATGCCAGTACCATCGACCATTATTGGATTGAGGCTAACGAGTGTCTCAACATCATATGGTCCAGTAACATCTGCAACTGCACGCATCATGATAGGAGGACCGATAGCTACTATCCTGTCGATATGTTCCTCACCATCAAGAAGTTGCTTGACAAGGTCCGTTACAAAACCATGGTGGCCCTTTGAACCATCATCAGTGGCCACAAGAACCTCATCACTGGCAGCGATCATCTCAGCTTCAAGTATGAGCATGTCCTTATTGCGTGCCCCAATGATGGAAATAACCTTATTCCCAGCTGCACGATATTCTTTTGCCTGAGGATAGATAGGAGCGATACCAACACCGCCGCCAACAAGCACAACAGTACCGAGCTTTTCGATCTCGGACTCTTTGCCAAGAGGCCCTACAAAATCAAGAAGTTCCTCGCCGGCGCTCATCTTTGCGAGCTGTTTTGTCGTTTTTCCCATTTCCTGGAAGATAATGGTGACAGACCCTTCATCTGCGTTGTAGTCTGCAATTGTAAGAGGGATCCTCTCACCAGCTTCATCGATGCGAAGAATAATGAACTGCCCTGCCTTTGCAGCCGCAGCCACATCGGGAGCCTGGATGTTCATCAGGTGCACATCCGGCACCAACTGACGTTTCTCTATTATTTTGTATGCCATGTGATCACTTTCATGCTACAGTCGGAAGTAAGTGTACTTTATAATATTATAATAACGTTTCTCGGAAATGGCTCATATTATATAAAGGGTTACCATCGCCCAGAAAAAAAAACCAGTAGCCAGTTCTCAAATCTTGAAAGAAAAAAACAATGAGCTTAATGATAACTCAAAATTTACAAAAAAAAGATGGGGTTACCGGCATTTTCAGCCGGTAAAATTGTACGCCCGAACCGGGATTCGAACCCGAGTCGGAGCCTCGACAGGGCTCCATGATAGGCCTCTACACTATTCGGACATTGCGTTTGTTTGCTGTGTGAGCACACCCTTAATGTGCTGCCAGGTATATAAACCTTTTGCGAGTTTAGGATGTTAAGTCCCGCCTCCCAGACTCGAACCGGGGACATCGCGGTGCCTGCGCGTTATGTGCGACAAGTCGCATATTCCATACTACAGCCGCGCACTCTACCACTGAGTTAAGGCGGGTCATACTGAAATCAGCATCATCCCATCCCACTAGTGTGAGATACATCCCCTTCATTGCCACAATGCTATTTAATCTTTTCGCCGCATTGCCCATGAAAGCGACAAATGTGAACATAATGACGATCAAAATGAACAAAGGACAGATGGAATTGCAGATTACGGATGAAGTTGTGAAGGAAGAACAGAGAGAATCGTAGAAAAATAACAGAAAAGACGGAACAAAAGAAAAAAATGGGGCAGCTTGTATCGAAGATCGATCTTGCTGACGCCCGTATTATCCAATATACAGATATCGGAATTAGAAAGTATCAAGTTCGCCTTTGACCACCATATCAGTGATCTTGGTGATGTTCTCAAGCCAGTCGTCAATGACCACTTCTGCTTCAGACCTGATGGCAGCAAAGTTCGCACCATCTTCAGGGATGACCTGTGCACTTGCCACGAGTGGCTGAGAGAGAGAAGCTTGATATGAACATCGCTTACTTCATCAACAGCACTGACAACATCCCTTGCCATCTGTGTAGAAAGCAGGTTGTAGATCTTACCAATGTGGTTGATCGGGTTCTTTCCGCTTGTTGCTTCCATGCTCATTGGCCTGCTTGGAGTGATAAGACCGTTGCTTCTGTTCCCACGTCCTACTGAACCATCATCACCCATTTCAGCAGATGTACCTGTAACGGTAAGGAAAACGCAGTCACAGCCACCATCGACCTTATCAGCAGCATTGATGCGGGCTGAAACTGTCCTGTCGGTGTACTTGGTAGCAAGATCAAGAACGTACTCGGTCATCTCTTCCTTTGCATTTATGTAGTGGTCCATGTCATCGATGTGCCTGCCGACCATACCACAGCAGATGGTAAGAGAGATATCATCGTTCTCCCTGAGACCCATGACCTTTATATCTTCCCCGATTCCAGGGATCTTCTTTTTCTTAAGGTCTGTCAAAAGTTGCCTCTCGGTGTTGTAGACGACCTGTTCAAGTTCAGAGAAAGGAGCATGGCCCACACCGAATGAGGTATCGTTCGCCATTGGAACATGGTCCCTGGTGAAAACATCCCTGAGATCAGAAGAACCTGTACCAAGCTTGCAATCAATGATCATATCACGCTCAAGGTCCATAGCAGGAATGGTGTTACGAACATATTCACGTGCAGCCTGGAGGGCAACTGCCTCTGCAGGGATCTCCATACCATCGAATTCCATGGTAGCCCTTCCGACAAGAAGAGTGTATATAGGCTTGAGGACCTCACCGCCTCCGAATTCAGGACGGGACCTTCCTGCAACGATCTGGGTCTCATCAGTGTTGTGGTGAAGGATAGCTCCACACTTGTCAATGTATTCTTTACAAAGAGCGCGGCTCACAGCTTCTGCGAGACCATCACTGATACTGTCCGGATGACCTATACCTTTCCTTTCAACAAGCTCGGTCTCCTGTTTTTCGATAGGAGTCTCATGGAGATGTTCCACTTTGATATTTCGGATCATATTTAGCCTCTTTTTGATAAATTCAATAAATCAGATAGAAATGTGAAAACCACATGTCGGTTGGATTCAATCTATAAGATGAACAATTTATATATAATCATTACTACCCATGTGCGCATTAATAACCCCCAGTAATAAAAGAAAGTGATGAAAAAGGAGGAGGAGAATGCTGTACAACATTCTCAATGCCACCATGCAATACTTATAAAGGATAAATGTGTTTCAAGACATAGACCCAAGAACAGTTCTATAATAGATAGAACAAAATACAACTAATCCCGTGCTTTGAGAAGGACTTCATATGATACGTATTGCAATACCTAACAAAGGAAGATTACACGAGCCCACCATACAGATGTTCAAGGAAGCAGGACTTCCCGTACTTGGTGGTTCCAACAGAAAGCTGTTTGCAAAAACAAACGATCCGGAGATCACATTCCTGTTCGCAAGAGCAGCCGACATTCCAGAATATGTTCAGGATGGGGCGGCAGATGTCGGCATCACCGGACTGGACCTTATCTCTGAGACCGAATCCGATGTAGAGATGCTCCTTGACCTCAAATACGGAGGAGCAGACCTTGTACTTGCAGTACCTGAAGAATCAGACATCTCATCGGCAAATGACCTTGAGGGAATGCGTGTGGCAACGGAATTCCCCGGTATCACTGCAAAGTATTTCAAGAATCTCGGGATAAACATTGATGTGGTAAAGGTCAGCGGTGCATGTGAAATGACACCACACGTTGGCATTGCAGATGCCATTGTGGACATATCCAGTTCAGGAACGACTCTTGTAATGAACCATCTGAAGGTCATCGAAAAAGTGTTCTCATCATCCATATATCTGATAGCAAATCACGAAACCGCAAAGACGGAAGAGAAGATAGAACACATCAAAACAGCCCTTGAGAGCGTAATGCATGCCAAAGAAAAGCGATACTTGATGATGAACGCTCCAACCACAGTGCTCGATGATATAAAAGAAGTGCTTCCCGGACTTGCCGGACCAACTATAATGAAAGTTGAATCCAAGGAAGATATCGTGGCAGTACATGCGGTCGTGGACGCAGACATCATCTTTGCCACCATTACAAAGCTTAAAGCTGCAGGTGCTTTTGACATACTTGTAATGCCTATCGAGAGAATGATACCCTAAAGGTGACAAAATGAGCTTTGAAGTGATACCAGCAGTCGATATGAAAGGCGGCAAATGTGTACAGCTCGTTCAGGGCGTACCCGGAAGCGAGATGATATCCCTCGATGACCCCGTTGAAGTCGCCCTTGACTGGGTTTCCCAGGGCGCAAGGACACTACATCTTATCGATCTTGATGGTGCAATAGAAGGGAACAGAACAAATGCACCCATTATAAAAAAGATCGTCGAGAAATGCAAACCACAGGGAATATACATCCAGGTAGGCGGAGGAATACGTTCCTTCGAAGATGCTGCAGCTTTACTCGATATTGGTATTGACAAGGTCATCCTTAGCACCGCTGCATTAAAGGATCCCGAACTTATCAAAAGGCTCTCCGATGAATTTGGAAGTGAACATATAAATGTTGCACTCGATTCAAAGAACGGAAAGATATCCATCGAAGGGTGGACAAAGGAATCAGAACATACAGCAGTAGAGATGGGAAGCCAGTTTGAAGAGAAGGGTGCCGGAAGCATACTGTTCACGAACATTGACTCCGAAGGCCTGTTAAATGGAGTGGACCCGAAACCTACTGAAGCGCTTGTCAATGCTGTCACCATACCCGTGATCGCATCCGGCGGTGTAACTACCCTCGAAGATATTATCACACTGAAGAACACCGGTGCAGCAGGTGTTGTTGTGGGAAGCGCATTATACAAGAAAAAGTTCACATTGACAGAAGCAATAGATATCATCAGTGATGAAAATTGATCATCGAAACCGGCAGAGGAACAGCATGAGAAACGCAAAGATCGCACGTAAGACAAAAGAGACGGATATCCAGATGGAACTCGATCTGGATGGCAACGGTTCATCGAACATTGATACAGGCATCGGTTTTTTTGACCATATGCTTACCGCTTTTGCAAGACACGGAAATTTTGATCTGACCATCGAAGCCACCGGTGACCTGATCGTTGATGAGCACCACCTGATAGAGGACACCGCAATAGTTCTTGGTCAGGCGCTCTCTGAAGCACTCGGAGATAAGAACGGGATCGCCAGATTCGGAGATGCACGCATCCCCATGGATGAGGCCCTTGCAGATGTGGTTCTCGACCTGGGAGGAAGGACCTACCTCGTAATGAATGCTCAGTTCGAATCCCCAAGGGTCGGTGAAATGAACACTCAACTTGTGAGACACTTCTTTGAATCCCTCACAGACAATTCAAAGATGAACCTGCACATAACTGTCACAGGTTACAATGACCACCACAAGATAGAGGCCCTTTTCAAGGCCTTTGCATACGCACTTCGCCGTGCTGTCAAGATTGAAGGCGAAGGCATCAAAAGTACAAAAGGTGTGCTTTAAAGCAACCTAACAAAATGGAAAAGCCGTATTATTACGGCTTACTTGAACTTTTTTTGCAATCTTTTATAAAAGTCCTGCTCCAGACCATTTGACTTTCTTGACAGACGCTCGACTATGAGCTCAGGAGTGCTCTTTGCAACATAATTGTACCTTGGCGTCCTTTCAACTATAAGGTTCAGGTCCTTGTCAAGCCCGCTTGCTTCGATACCATCAACGCGTACATTGCATTCAGTGTTCTCAAGGATCAGTTCTGATAAATGGGACACAAAAATTGACATGCCGTTATCATTCTCAGAAAGCACCTCCAGTATTCCCGAGATTATCTTTGCAGAAGCTCCCGGCTCAGTAATGGATTCCAGTTCATCTGCCAGGACAAGCTTTGGAGAATTGTTTGCAACAACCGAGAAATCAATAAGAGTGGTCTCGAAAGCTCCTGCATCCAGAGTACCTTTGGATTTTCCGAAATGATAGAACTCTTCCGCAAGACCTATCTCCATGTTCATTGCAGGGGTTGGGAAGCCCATGTGAGCAAGGATAACACACTGTGCCACCAATTCAAGCAGAGAGGTCTTCCCTCCTGAATTAACACCACTCAAAAGGACAACTCGACTGCCATTCCCATCGGGATCATAGGAGGTATTGCCTACTGAATAATCGATAGGTACGACCGAACCATGCCTCGTTCTTATGAAAAGGTTCGATGCACCCTTGAGCGCAATGCCCGTCCCTTCAATGAAATCAGGAAGATGAAGGTCAAACTCCTTTGCAAAGCAACCTATAGAAAAACCCACATCGAAATCAAGGGCTTCGTGAACCATCCTTTGTGCAACATCATGGAACTCTGAGAGTGTCCTCGCAATATTGCATTTGTGCCGAACCTTCAGTTTTTCCACTTGATTTGCGATCTGCTGCTTAAAAGAATACAGGCATTCCTGTTTCACTTCAAGGGGATGTGTGATCTCATCCGAGAAGAAGGAATCAAGGGACAAAAGCTCATTCCTTTCAAGCGCAAGGTCTGCCACGATCTTCTCTTTTGCGGTCTTGATCACAGAACTGTAAGAATGGAACAGCTCTTTTTCGAGCAGGTCCTTTATCTCAATTTTCCCGTTCATCACCTTAAGCATATCCTGACCGCTAAGCGTTAATTTGCTCTCCTCCAGACAGGAATTAAGAGTAACATTGGCAGCAGTAATGGTCTCTGAAACACAATTATCGACATTCCTGGAGATCATCAAAAGACGATCGATACTGATATCAGAACCCTCCCTTACATCCCCATCCTCATCTATAAGAGAAAGGGTCTGCTTTAATCTTTCAATATCATCGTCCGCAATATCTTCAAGGGAACATATCCCTGAAGAGCGTAATATCTCAACCATTTGGATACAGCATTCAAGCGTGTTAAGATTCCTCGCAAAGAAGTAGATCTCCTTCTCCGGCACTATCTGCCACATATTTGCTTTGCGAATATCAGGAATGAACTCCGGATCAACATCTTCAGGAAGGTCAAAGGACATGCACTTGTCATCAGCAGCAACAACATGAGAATACCCTCTTGCAGTATCAACGAACTCCCCTGCACCCTTTACGAACTGGACATCCAGAAGATCGCCGAACATCTGTCGTGCAACCTCATACTGCTTGCTATCAGCGGTCAGAATTGCCCTGGACCTAACTTTAGGCGGGTTGCATTTGACATCTAAAGCCTTTACATTGGATAGAAGCGAGATAAGTTCTTCATTGTCCCCCAATATGCAAGCAGTACTCATATACCCGGCAACGTCCTTTCGAATATCCTCGATGAGTGACTTTTTACTTGCAGGATAAGGTATGTAGACATGAAGCTTGTCCTTTGCATACCTTGTATGTGTGAACTGCTTGATGATATCCAGGAGCCTCTCATAGATATCCGAAGCTTCCTTTGTCTTAAGGAAATCTTCCATACTAACCCCTTCGAACTGTGCACGCACTTCGTGTACCAGAGAAATAGCATATCTTTGCCCTACTCCTTCAACTTCGGAAATACTTGCGATGTCACCGCTTAAAATAGCATCCATTGCCCTATCCTCCCCACCAAAATGCTCCTGAAAGCGTTTCGCCATTTTCTCACCAATACGCGGAATATCCTGTAACCCATTCATTTTCTCACCAATATTCATGCAAAACTATCCAGGGTACAGCCGGCAATGCCCCTTTCAACCTTATAACGATCTCTTTTTGACATCTTGCTCATCGAAATAGAACTTTTGGGCTGCATTTTCTTTGCAAGCCCATGATTTCTCCTTGAATCTATCATCTGGGAATTATAGTAGAGGTCCCAGAGCTCATCCACATCATCCGATGTTGATGTTGACCGAAGGCTTTCCACAAAGGATGCGGTGATCTTTGCAAACCTATCAAGTCCGATAAGATCGCCATTCCCGACCCAGGCAGAATCATTTTTGATAACGGCCACAGGAACATCTGGATTTTTCCTGACAAGCCACCTGCAGAACATATCCGCGATATCGTGAGGAGTATCAATAACAACAGACAGTATACCACCTTTAAGCTCCGGTCGTGCGAACATACACAACCTCTCGTATGCTTTGCCAACCTCACGCATATAATTATAATACCGTTTTGCGATCATACCCTTCCCTGAATAAAGTCCATCAGTATCGCCATTACAGGAAACCAGCAATCTCACAAGCCCGGCAGGATCACAATCCTTGTGCCTCAAAAGAAGATCTACGTACCGTAAAGGATCGGGATCGAAACTTGCCATGCGAGGCTTACTTTTTCCGAATATCTCACTGGATAAAGACTCTGACCTATAGGAAGAATCAAAACCTACCATATTGATCTCACCCTCGATACCTGAAAGATCGAGTTTCCTCTTAAGCTCCCCCACATCGCTCGCAAATATCAGTTCAGAATCGGAATCGTCCCTGAAAGCTAAACATGCAAGCAGCACACCCTCCACACTTGACCTGAAGGCTATTATCATGAACACGCCCCCATAAAGGATGAAAGGTTCATCTGTCTCGAACCATTTATCGAAATGTAAGGCCTTGCACGGGAAACTACGACACCCACCCGGGAAAGTTCCTGCTCGGAAACTATCGGACGGGCTCGCACGATCCGGTTAGCGCTTATAGGCCCGATACCGGGAACAAGGAGCAGATCGGACATTTCAGCGGAATTGATATCCACCGGAAAACGATCAGGTTGCGATCGTGCAAGCACTTCCTTTGGGTCAGCATTTGAGAGATACCCATACTCATCGTAGATCTCATCGAAATCGCTTGACCTGAGACCATAGTCCTTTAAAAGAAAGGACATCTGATACAACCTCTGCTCACGCCATTTCGGCGAAGGGGACCCATTCTCAAGGGGAGTATCAGGCACAGGGTCGAAGCTCATAAAATAGGGTCTTCGCAATGCATACTTGTCCATGAACTTGTGGACCGTCTTCACGACCTCTTTGTCAGACTCAGGGACCGCACCCACCACGAATTGAGTGTCATTTGCACCAACCATTTTCCCCATACCGCAATATTCACTTCTTTTCTTCTCAATGAGGTCCCTTGTCCATTTCAACCTCTGCAGAACATCGTTCTTATAATCGAAATTCGGGCATATCTCAGAATAATTAACAGAATTGGTTGTCTCCGCATTAACACCGAACTTATCCGCATGATCTGCGATCTGCTCAAGCAGATATTTCGGAGTGCCAGGCATCACACGAATATTGATGTAACCTTTAAAGCCCTGACCTCGCAACAGTTCCACCACCTCTAATTGCTTCTGCGAAGTATACTCTGCATCCCCCATGATGCCTGAAGACAGGAACAGACCCTCGATGGCATTCCTTCTGTAAAATGACCAGGTGATCTTTGCAATTTCTGCGGGTTCAAGAGAGGCTCTTTTAGTCTCACGCTCACAGCGATTTGGACAATAGGCACACTCCCCTGCACAGGAATTCGATAACAGTGTCTTATAGAGCTGTATACACCTTCCATCGGGACCAAAAGCATGACAGACAGCACTCTGATTGCAACTGTCATATTTAGTACCTGCAGAGAGGATCTGCATTCTCTCAGATAAGGTCAGATGATGTTCGTTCTGTCTATAAGCACTCATTGGATGATAAATTGGCACTTAATTATATAACCGACAGCCAAGCGATGTGAAAGTATTATTTAAAAGAATGTCAAAAAACCGTATAAAAAAGAACAGTGCGAAATAATGTAATAATAGGTAGGAACAATGCAAAAAAGAAAGAAAATTGATAACGTTCAAAGTCATTTATTGACATGAATATCAAGTTTGAGCTTAGTGACCGGTTCAAGTTTCTTCCATTCGATAGTTGTGTCCTCATCGAGTACACAGTTCTGAACTGACTTCTCAGAGAACTCGCCATTTATCTCATAAACATAAAGACCGTCTTCCCCATCTGTAGAGATAATAACTTCCCTATCGCCTTTCTTCTTCACCTTTATTGCAGCTACACCGCGCAAAGCATCCAGAAGAGTAGTACCTTTTTCCACCTCTATGGACTTTGTCGGTGCAAAAGAGTTCATAGCAATATAGATATTATCCTTATTTGGTTTCAGCACATGGCTCTTCCCAAATATCCTGCGCTCAACAAGATCTGCAGCTTCCAATATCTTAACATGCTTCGCAGCAACCGGAACAGAGATCCCTAACGTCCTTGCCAACTCGGAGATATGCATCTCCTCCCCACTAAGCAGCTCAAGCATTTTAATACGCGTATCGCTTCCCAGTGCGCTAAAGACTTTGTTTTCCAATTGGCTCATACATGTAAATGGAAATATAAAATATATAAGAATATCAGTCCCATTTTTAAGTACATCCACAAAAAAATATTGGATTTAACTGTTCAAAAGTTCTACCCATCTCAAAAAAGTAGCTGCCATGACAGTGTCCCCCAACCCGACCGTAGAGATAGGATCATCGCAGATCAAAGTTGGCAAGATGCAAACATTAAGACCATCATATTTGCCACACGCCCCCACACCTGACCCCACACAAGAGTCAACATGGACATCATCCCAGCCCATGAACTTCTTCACTCTCCCAATCTGCTCTATCCCATATTCACTTACGGAAAACTCACCAACTGAATCTTCAAGATCAGACCTAACCGGAAGTTTACCTGTCGCTGCAAAAAATGCAGCACACATAATTCCAAATTCCAGACTCTGCATCTCATGATCACATGAAGAGACCGTATCTTTAAAGACCGATACAATGAGATCACGCGTATGGACAACCATTTTCTTGAGGCCGGTTGCACGAATACATTTCACACATGCTTCAACGATAATACTGGAATCTATTCTCTGGAATTGATCTTCTGGAATGCCATGTATCTCAAATAGCATACCTATTTCATCCTCGTTCATCCCAATACTGTCCGCAATACCCGAAAGTTCCGTAAATATGAAAACTGCCAGCTCAGAGGTCGAGAAATGCCCAAGCTCGGCATGGACCAGCAGGTCCAGATTCAGCACTTTCCATCCCCTCATCAAAGATCGGGCCTTTTCAAACTTCTCAACAGGACCAGAACCATCCGGATAAACTGAACGAAGCTGATTAAAACCTGAAACCATAGCACCATTCGCAACTTTTACATATTCAAGACTGTAATCTTCAAAAGCAGGAGATATATAGAGTTCAGTATTCACATTATCATAAGTAGCAATGAACCTGTTCTCCCTCGGAACAGTAATATTCTTCCCGAAAAGCTCAAAACGAAGCCCTTTCTTAAAATCAAAGACAAAATGGACGATCTTTTCCTTAGCACCTTTAAAAGTGCTTTTTAAATCATTATCACTTTCTTCCGGAAAGACCACGCTCTCCCCCGATATCAACGGCCTTATCGAACCAATATCACCCACTGGATTAACGACAACCTCTTCTGCCCCCATCTCCGACATAACGTTTGCCATGATAGCCATATTACCCCCAAGCCGTACCACTGCTTGCTCATAAAAATGCTCCATCAGAAACCTAAAAACAGACACGTCCTGAATGAACCATTCCGCACCAGTCCCTTCCTGCATACAGCCAACAAGACCTGCGAGAAGATCAGATATCGAATTGATATCACCTGATGAACGCTGAAAGCTGTCGAATAGAACAGTGGGGTCCACCAATTCCAGCAATTCAGCAATATCTTCCCCGGTAATGGAATAAACAGCATCCAAGTTCATGTTGTAGCCGCAGAGGAACTTCATCATCTCACCTCATTTAAGCTTGGAAAGAAAACCGGCAAATGCAGCTGCTGAAATGACATCACCAATGCCAACAGTAGCCACAGGCTCGCTGACAACCTTTGCAGGAACAACGATAGCATCATACTGGGGTGTGCGAATGCAGCCATTCTCGAAATCCTTCATGCAGCACATGCCACTGCTCACAAGATGGTCCTTCAATCTCTCAAGATCACCATATCCTTTTTCAGAGACAGGAACATCGAGACCGGAGGCAGTACTTTCAAGAGAAACTATCTCTCCCTGTAATGCCTGTGCGGCTGCGGTAGTGGAAGCAAACAATAAAGCTTTACGGTGATCGAGAACAGATACCGGACAATCCTTAGCAACAACACAGATGTAAAAACCAAGAGAATGTATATGCACCCTTTCAAGTTCCAGCTCTTTTAAAAGCTTCACCGCACCTTCAAAAAGAGAAACTATCGCATTCTCACCCTTATTGATGACAGAATATGCAAGCTCTTCATAACCAAGAACATTCAACGCATTTGCGACTTCAACTGTATCAAGCCCCAACGAGTGGACGTGCTTTCTTACGATATATTTAAGAATCGAACTTCTGATAAGCTTATTTTGAATGGACGTGAACTCAATATGTATCCTTATATTCGGATTTCCCTCTTTGAGCCTTTCGATCACATTGACAGCTTTATCAATGTAGTCCATATAGGTAGAACCATCTTCATATTCTTCTTTTATCATCTGATAACCGGCAAGTAGCGCACCATCGACATTAGCCTGAAGAGAAGGGATCCGCTCATACAATTCCGGAGCCATCTCGATACGGATCCATTTTGGACGGGAAGAGATGATAAGACGATTATCCCTTGGCACAATGAAATTTTCCCCTTTGAAATTAACACTCATGCCCTTTGAGAATTCGAGTATCCAGTTCACCTTGGGCTCATTTTGAGGATCATAAGCATCCCTAGGACGAACAAGTTTAAGCTGATCCCCTTCCACGACCGGAAATAGAAGATTATCCGAATCTACAAAATAGTCAGCCTGCTCCTTGGAAAGCCATGGAACATAGGTGATCACATTTTGTCCGATGGATGCCAGAAGATTAGAGATAATACCTGCCTGACCACCCATACGTGCATGATCAAAACCCAGATGATCAGTAAGCCACTCATGGACCTCGGTCGTATTTGTCGGAACCTCCGCTGCTTTCCCATCACGCATGGCAATAATAAGCCTTGCCAGAAGATCGGAAGGAGAATCTATCTCCCGAGGATATTCAAACAACTTATCCTGTACCTCATTTTGATCGACCTGCGCCAACAGCATTGAAATATCTTCCTCGCTTACATGTTTGATAGCGTCAATGTTACTGTTGTAAGCTACGAACATTCCCCTTACATTGTCCAGAGACGAACAAATGTCCTTATAGGACTCACGATAAACAGATTCCCACTCCCCAATATCCATAAGATCACCTTCGATAAAAAACCGTCAACCAGTCGTATCATGTAGTATATTCAGCATTGATCCTTACATAATCATACGTAAGATCACAACCCCATGCCTTCGCATTTGCACTGCCAAGAGCAAGGCCCACCATAATAATGACTTCCGAACTTCCCATGATAGCTTCCAGCTTCTGCAGGTGTTCTTTATCTTCAGAGAGGATATTACCCTCGTTTACAAGATAAACAGTATCCACACCATTGGAAAAAGCAAGAGATAGCCTATCCTGCTCCAGTTCAGCACCGGAATATCCTGCCGCTGCAACAACTCTACCCCAATTCGGGTCCTTACCAAAAATAGCAGATTTCACAAGCGGAGAACGTACGATAGCCTTTGCGACAAGGCGAGCATCCTCTTCAGAGACTGCACCGGTCACCTGTGCTTCGATAAGTCGAGTAGCACCTTCACCGTCCTTTGCGATCTGTTTTGCAAGGTCCACAAGAACATGCTCAAGTCCTGCCTTAAATTCATTTATATCAGGAGAGATACCGGTAGCTCCCGTAGCTGTAAGAAGCACCATATCGTTAGTACTTGTGTCGCCGTCCACTACGACCATATTGAAGCTTCTGTCAACTGCTTCCTTGAGGCATTCATCAAGTACGTCCGATGAAAGAGCTGCATCAGTGTAGACAAAACCAAGCATAGTCCCCATGTTAGGCTCGATCATGCCGGAACCCTTTGCGATACCGCCTATACAGACACCACAATCAAGCTCGATCGCAGTCATCTTTGGGAACGTATCAGTTGTCATTATAGCCCTTGCAGCATGACTGTTACCCTGAGGTGATGCTACAAGACCGCTCATCACTTCATCGACATTATCACGTATCCAATCAATATCGAGCTTCCTGCCAATAACACCGGTAGATGCCACTGCGATAAGGTCACTATCGACATCCAGTCTTTCAGAAAGGATAGAGGCCATTTCCCTTGCATCGGCGAGACCTTGCTCACCTGTAAAAGCATTGGCATTGCCACTATTTGCTATCACCGCTACCAGTTTGCCATTCTTACCAAGAGCTTCCCTTGTAACGACCAGGGGAGCAGCTATGACCTTGTTCCTGGTAAAAACGCCCGCAGCATTCCCTTCAGCCACGATGATCGCAAGGCCCATCTTTCCCGGCTTGATACCGAAAGCACGAACTCCTTTTACTGCACATAGGCCGCTATCTTTCGCTTTCATAACACCACTTTAAATGCCTGCAAGACCGCGAATGATATCGCCGCGGGTTATAAGACCTACAAGTTCACCATTATCGACAACAGGAAGTCTGTTAATTTTGTGCCGGCTCATTGATCTGGAAGCATCCTCCACAGAACTTTCCGGACCTACCGTGAACACATCCTTTTCCATTATGTCGCTGACAGGTTTTGAACCAACATCAGAAAGCATCTTCTTGGTATCTTCCCAACTAATGAGCTCACGTATGGGGATCTCAATTACCTCGAAAGGACTGGGAAGCCAAAGCCCGCCATGTTCAGGGATGTTAAGCAATTTCAATAGATCTACTTCGGAAACGATCCCTACGACCTTACCCTCATTAACAACAGGAACGCCGCTAATGTTCTCTTTCTTCAACAACTGTGCAGTACTGCTAATAGTATCCTGCGGACTGCATACAATGACATTACTGCTCATAATATCTTTTACATTCATGATCATATCTCCTATCGTAATTTATGGGGATGTCGCAGCTATACGAAGACCAGTGGTCTCATCAAAACCGCACATAAGGTTCATGTTCTGGATCGCCTGACCTGAAGCACCCTTCACCAGATTATCAATTGCTGAAACAACAACGATACGGCTGGTGTTGGCATCGACCTCAAAACCAATATCACAGAAGTTCGAGCCCCTTACAGCGCTAAGGGAAGGAATATCATCAACTACCCTCACAAAAGGCTTGTCCCTGTAGAATTCGTGATAAAGCTCACGTACATCCTCCAACGACATCTTCTCCTTTGTGAAAAGATGTGCAGTGGTAAGGATACCACGAATGGAAGGAACAACGTGTGGTGTGAAGTTCACATCAGTAAAACCATTATCCAGCCTGTTCAGTTCCTGAAGGATCTCTTCCCGATGCCTGTGAGTGGTCAGTTTATATGCCTGGACATTTTCTGCCATGTTAGGATAATGGGACGCCATTGTAGGATTTATCCCTGCCCCGGTAATTCCGGATTTGGAATCGAATATGGCCATCTTGAGAAGTTTTGCAGCCGCAAGAGGAGCAGCTGACAGAATTGCACCTGTGGGATAACATCCCGGATTTGCAACGAAGGACTCATCCTTCACTTCAGGATGAAGTTCCACAAGACCGAAAACAGCATCCCTTGGGTCAGCATGTTCCATGTTGTAGACCTGTTCAAAGACACTTGTCTTCAAACGATAATCGGCACTAAGATCGATAACTTTAGTATTATCATCAATAAGCTCGGGAACTATGTTCATTGCGGTCCCATGAGGTACAGCTACGAAGACAACATCACATCTGCCCCTGATATCTTCAGGAGAAAGGTCCTCAAATTCAAGATCCACCAGTCCGCGCAGATGTTTGTGAGTATCACTTACCGCTTCACCTGACAAACGGCGTGACGTAGCCGTTTCAATATTGACATACGGATGGTTCAAAAGCAGACGCATCAGTTCACCGCCGGTATAACCGGAAGCGCCGACAATTCCTGCATTTATCATATCGGTCATGATGTTATGTATATTTCCAATACTAATTAAGCTTGTTATTTTTTAAATAAGAATAATTATCAACCTTGACCAACATTACATCGAAGGCACTACTAAGACTAAAGGAGATAAAATGAATACTACCAAAAATATATATTTGGCAGCACCACTTTTTTCAGAAGCTGAACAGGATTTTAACAGGAAACTGGAAACTGCACTGAAAGGTCTCGGATTCGATGTCTTTGTGCCACAGGAAGATTCCAACGATACAGAAGCAGCAAGGGAAGAAATGGACTCCAACAATATATTCCAGTTGAACCTTGACGCTATTGACAATTGCGATATAGTGGTAGCAGTCCTCGATGGCGGCAGTGATATCGATTCAGGCACAGCGTGGGAAATAGGGTACGCATATTCAAAGAAGAAGACTATCATCGGCCTGAAAACCGATTTCAGGACACTGGGACCCGAAGGTCTTGTTAATCTCATGATCGGAGAATCCGCAAATGAGCTAGAAACGAATGTATCCGACCTTCTGGAAACCATGAAGAAATATAGATGAAAGCATTTCTTTCATCTACTCTATTTTCACTTACAACAGGAATTGAACTTCTCTTCCTCGACATCCCCACGGGGCTCGACCTCTTTGAAGATCTGCCCTTCGAACCAGTACATCTGCGCCCCAGTAAGCCATGCATCCTGTGGTAAGCCTGCCTTTAGACAGGTATGGTTTAAAAGATCGATAGCATCAAAATCGTTCTCCGGTGCAACCTGCGGAAGCAACAGACCCTGATACATTCCCATCTTCGCGATCAGACCATGACGACCGATTTCGATGACCTCAGGCAACTTCTCCGGAAGAACATCGATAAGTTCCGGTTGTGTCAGGACCGTGACCTCTACGATAATATCAGACATCTCGGAAATATCGACCATTGGAAAACGAGGGTCCCTTGTGGCCGCCGAGATCGCAGAATCTACAATTGCACTTTCCAAAGCCGAATCCGCATAAGGATGACCAATACACCCTCGCAGATCACCGTTCTTCGTCAGCGTCACGAAAACACCACGCGATTCACCGAAAACCTCCGGCAGATCGATGACCTCTGACAGCTCTCCATCTTTCAGAAATGACTCAATGGTATTCCTTGCAAGCCTTACGGCCTGTTCCCCTTCAGAAGCACTTAGCATATTAACCCCCACACAGATTTTATTCAAATTCCCTATATCTTTTTGCAGCAACCTTTAAAGCTTCAATGCCAGGCAACAGGTCCCCGGCAAGAAAATCAATACATGCCCCGCCACCTGTGCTTATGTGTGAGAACATCTTCTCATAACCCATATTACGCACCTCGGCAGTAATGTGGCCACCGCCAGCAATTGAATACCCGGCATTCGTTGCTGCCTTGATGATCTCAGATGTACCTATCTCAAAGCCCTCTATCTCGGAAACGCCCGCAGGACCATTTAGAACAACGGTCTTCGCATTTTCGATCTCGCTTGAATAGGCCACAATGGTCTCAAGACCGATATCGTTTATTGGAAGGTTCGTCGAAGCCACATCATCAATGTTTGCCTCGATCCTTTCTCCATTATCATTAAGAGCAACATCCCTTGGAAAAACGAGCTTACCATCGAATCTCTCAAGGATATTTTTCGCCTTATCTATCTGGTCGAGATATCCCTGGGATTCGATGAACTTCATATTAGGTGCACCAATATCGACACCTGATGCAGCAAGCACGACATTTGCGACCACGCCTGTGACCAGAACCCTGTCAGCACCGCCACTTGAAAGGACATGCTCAGCCACCTTGAGGGAATCATCAACCTTCGCACCGCCGAGAACGAATATACACGGAGATTCAGAACCTTTAAGGCTCACATCCAGAGAAGTTATTTCCCTCTCCATGAGACGGCCTGCCCCGGAAGGAAGAAGTCCGGTAAACCCTGTGATCGAAAGCTGGGAACGGTGGGATACCGCAAATGCATCGTTCAGGAAAATATCGAACAGAGGAGCAAGTTTTCGCACCATGTGAGTTCCCTGATGTTCACTAACAGGTCTTTTCAGTGTTTCCTCGGAATAGAAACGCACATTCTCCAGAAGGATAACATCCCCCTTTTCCATTGAAGCGATGTTCTCTCTTGCATGGGAACCAAAAATATCATCGATATAGGTAACCTTCCGACCCAGTGAACTGGACATCACATCAGCATGTAGTTGCATAGTAGTGAAATCGTTCTTTCCTGGTCGACTCTGGTGAGCTAACAGCACTACCTTCGCATCCTCCAGGTCCCTAAGGGTCGGTATATGGCTTTTGATCCTCATATCATCAAGTATGCCACCGCTAGGGCTCATCGGAGAGTTCAGGTCCACCCTCACAAGAATTGTTCTATCCCCTATATCAAAATCGTCTATCGTGAGAAAATCTTTAGCAGTCAAGGTATTCATCACCGGTAATACTGATCATATAATCCTGATAATTTGAATTTGCAATTGAAATTAATGAGATGCACGACATTATAAACCAATCTATATTTATGCATATCCATCTGGCACCCCAAAAAGTGTTTTCAAAAATATTAAAGAATGAAGGACATCAAAGGCCGATCAGCGACATAAGCTCTTTGACATTCACATTGTTATTAATAAGCTCTACCATACGACCGAGCTTATGTTCACGCCTGAACCTTGCACGCCCTATTAGCCGTTCCATTCTTTCAATGGTCGACATCGTATCCCCTCGAACGAGGATCACAGGTATCTGTGCCTCATCCGCACTACCAAGCACAGCTGCACTTGGCTGAAGATTACCTGTAAGAACAAGACATTTTACGCGTGCTTCGATCGCAGCCATCTGAATATCAGACCTGTCACCCCCTGTGATCACAACCGAATTGGGAGTACGCCTAAAATACTTGATAGCGGAATTCACTTCCATTGCCCCCACAAGATAGTGATCCACAAGCACCTCGACATTCTCAGAACCTGCAAGAACCTCTGCGTGAAGGTCTTCAACTATCTCAGAGATAGGGACCGAACGAAGAGTAGTGTCCTTTGGAAGCACACCAAGCACCTTGACCCCTTTATTTTCAAGGAAAGGTACCACCAGCTCACAAACATGCTCAAGCTGTCCTTCATCCACTTCATTGAGAATGACACCTGCGAACATATCCGGGTCGTGTATCAGTTCGATATCCGAAAGAATACGATCGATCGCATGTATGGACTCATATCGGGTGACCAGAAGGATCTTGGTCCCGATAATAGAAGCAACCTGCGGGTCGGACAGACCGTATATTGCCCCGCCACCGATGCCGCCTGTACCTTCCAAAAGAACAACATCCTTGTCCCTGGATATCTCGCCATAAGCATCGATAATTGTCTTATCAAGATGCTTTTCGACACCTGCAAGAGCATCTTCCACAAGGTTGTCAGTAAGAAGGATAGGCGTGATGTTCTTAATATCATCTTTCAGGTCGAAGAGCTTACGTGCCTGCTCCGAATCCTCATCTGAAAGCACACCATTTACATCCACCAGCATATTACCCACCGGTTTCATGTAACCGACAGAGTAACCCTTGTCCTTAAGTATAATACCAATACCTGCACACAGGGAACTTTTTCCGGAATATTTCTCAGAGGAACTTATCAATATTGAAGCCACACTGTCCAACCTCCATTTCTTTTAATTTAAATAATATCAGCATATTCATTCGCCTCCAAGTGTCAACCTTATGTCCATGGCAACACATCCCTGACCTTCAGGCAACACCATAAGAGGATTTATCTCAAATTCAAGTATCTCAGGGAAATCCGATACAAGTTGTGACACCCTGCAAAGAGTATCAACGATCGATGCGATATCAGAAGGACTTTCGCCCCTTACCCCCGTCAATATAGGATATGTCCTGATGGATGATACCATCTTTTTGAGCACATCCACTCCAACAGGAGCAACACTGAATGACACATCCTTAAGCACTTCCACGTATGTCCCGCCAAGACCGAACATAAGCAGTGGACCGAATTGCACATCCCGGTTCATACCAATGATGACCTCCTTACCACCAGTGATCATTTTCTGGACCTGTACACCGGAGACCACTGCGTGTGGCATGTAACGTCTCACATCCGACATCATTGTAAGGTATGCCCGCTCAACATCATCCGCATTCTCAAGCCCTATGCGAACACCCCCCACATCGGTCTTGTGTGAGATATCAGCAGAAAGTACTTTCATCACAACGGGATATCCCATATTCTCACATGCATCCAACGCTCCTTGCAATGTCTTCACATTGAGGGTTTCCACCACAGGTATGCCATAAGCCCTGAGAATATCAAAGGATTCGAGCCCGAGAGTGCGCCTCCCATTTGAGATAGCATCCCTTAGCAGAGAAGATACGAATTCCTTATCTACATCGAACTTCTCAGGCAGAACATATTCATGTTCCCTCATGACGCCATAATCACATAGAGCTGCCATGCTGGCAACTGCTCTTTCAGGGAAAGGATAATTCGGAATATGATGACGGTTCAGGATAGCTTCACCCTCTTCGATCCGCGTACCGCCTACAAAACTGCATAATATGGGCTTCTTCGTATGTGCACATTTTTTGGCAACCACTTCCGCAATGCTCTTAATTTCCGTCATTGCCTGCGGAGAAGTTAGAAGGATAACACCATCTACGTTCGGATCATCAAGTATTGTTTCAATTGCAAACCCGTAGATATCAGGACGAGCATCCCCCAATACATCTACCGGATTATAAAGGCTGGCTGCAGAAGGAAGTTTACCCCGCAACTTACCGATAGTGTCCTCATTAAATGATGAAAGGGAAAGCCCCGCGAACTGACAAGCATCTGCTGTCAGAATACCAAGCCCACCCGCATTTGTGATGATGGCGATGTTACGACCATCGGGTATTGGCTGGCTGGAAAAGGCACGTATGTAGTCCATTAGCTGTTCAACGGAATCAGCCCTGATAACATTACTTTGGGAAAATGCAGCATTGTAAGCTTCATCAGAACCTGCGAGGGTACCGGTGTGAGAGGAAACCGCCCTTGAACCAACTGCGGTCCTGCCTGATTTTATCACAATGACAGGTTTCTTCCGTGAAACCTCGCGGGCTATCTCCATGAACTTCGGTCCGTCCTTCACACCCTCAAGATAAGCAGCTATTACAGCAGTATTTTCATCATCCTCCATTTCAAGCAGGAAATCGTTCTCGGACAGATCTGCCTTGTTCCCAAGACTGATGAACTTCGAGAAACCTACCCCTCTTGCATCCGCCCAATCGAGGGTTGAAGTGCATATTGCACCTGACTGGGACATCATTGCTATGTTGCCCTTCTTGGCCATGGATGCAGCAAAGGAAGCATTCAGACCGGATGCAGTATCAATGATACCCAGACAGTTCGGGCCCACCATACGCATCCCGTGTCCTTTTACGATCTCAGCACACCTACGTTCAAGCTTCGAACCTTCGATACCTGCCTCCTTGAAACCTGCGGAAATAACAACTACGTTCTTTACTCCTGCCAGACCGCATTTTTCGAGCGCATCGGGAACAAGTACAGCAGGCACAACAACTACTGCAAGCTCTGCTCCCCCGGGTGCGTCCAGAATGGTCGGATAGCAGGGCAGACCGAGGATCTCATCAGCTTTAGGATTAATAGGGATTATCCTGCCACTGTAGCTTTCAAGCAGATTGTCAAGCACCGCCCGCCCCACTTTCCCTTCAGTTCGGGAGGCACCGATGACAGCCACAGAAGCCGGATCGAATAATTTTTCAAGCATTGTGATACCTGTGAATTTCTAAACAATATAAACGATATAATGTCAGACCAGTATTTAAGCGAGTAATCAACTAACTAAATTATATTGAGAATACTGATAGATAATGTTTTTCTAAGAAAAGAACATTTATCGTTTCGGTGAGAAAACTTCAGACCAGTGTTTCATAATGAAGCTGAACCATCCCTTTTTCATACTGTTTTACATCAAGTAGCTTCAGTTCGGTCTTATAGGTAACCTCGCGGAACAATGGAATTCCCTCCCCCAAAAGAACAGGCATCACCCCAATGATGACCTCATCGATGAGCTTGGATTCAAGAAACTCCCGGACAACTTCTCCGCCACCCAATATCCAGATATTCTTTTTTGTTTCAGAGGCGAGTTGTTCCACAAGCTCTTCAACAGGAATACTAGTAAATTTCACAAGGTCAGTATCCTCGAACTTATTACTGTGAGTAAGAACATATGATCGTGCGAACTTGTAGGGCCATTCGATACCAAATGAGAGGATCATTTCATAGGACTTCCTTCCCATTACGACAACGCCAATATTCTCTATGAAAGTGTCATAGAAATCATATCCGGGTATGTCGATAAGCCAGTCCACACTTCCTGACTTTGTTGCAATATATCCGTCCAGGCTCATGGCAATGTATAGAATTTTCTTTTGACCCATTGATTCAACTCCAACCATAGTAAGGATTAATGATCTGCTGACTTAAATATTATGAACTTTCGATTCTACTAAAAATATTTACAACCACTTTGAGACTGAACTAAATTCGGATCAAAACCCAAAAGCTAATAATCCTACATTACCTATGCGGACTGGTGATCATATGAAAATACTTGGAATATCAGGAAGTCCCAAACAAGAAGGTAACAATGAGACAATCATAAAGAATGTACTGGAAGTCGCAAAAAGCAAGGGTTTTGAGACCGACAGCATCATGATCTCACAAAAGAAGATCTCACCATGTATTGCATGCGGAACATGTGCAAGAGGGGAAAAATGCCCCATCAACGATGATATGCAGGAAGTGTATGGCAAACTTGCAGAAGCTGATGCGATAGTGTTCTCAACTCCGGTGTATTTCGGCGGCATGACAGCCCAGCTCAAGGCACTGTTCGACAGAAGCGTACTGCTCAGGCGCCAAGGATTCCAGCTTCGTGGCAAGTTCGGTGCAGTAATGGCAGTCGGAGGCTCCAGGAACGGAGGTCAGGAAAAGACCATACAGAACGTTCACGATTGTATGATGGTGCACGGAATGATACCGGTAGGAGACGGTGCACACTTTGGCGGAATTGCACAAAAACCGGTCGCTGATGATGAGATCGGCATGAAGACCGTTATTGATACCATTGAGAACCTTTGTGCAACCCTAAAAAAGAATGACTTATAAATAGTTTATAAAATTTCAGCATGCAGAGGATGAGCAATATTGAGCATCCTTTGCATCCCATAGAATTAATATCGAATATCAATCTATTATGTGAAGTTCGTGGACCATCATGTTCTCAAGATCGGACATCACTAAATTAATGCAACGCTGGCCTCACTTTGAAGATGGGGTTACCAATGATATTGCAATACTGATAGGAATATTCACAGGACTGACGATCGTAGCATACAACATTTGCCTGAAATATGCAGAAGAGCTGTTCTGGAGCAATAGTGAGATCACGAGTAGCTATTTTGTGATACTCATCCCTGCAATTGGCGGATTATTGGTGGGCATCATAGTTTTCCTTTCCGGAGATATGCGTCGCTGCAATGTAGCGGAGGTCATTGAAGGGACTGCCTTGCACGGAGGGCGTATAAGGGTAAAGGATGCTTTTCGGGAAGTGGTATTATCAATAATATCCATTGCTACCGGAGGTTCCGTAGGAAAAGAAGCCCCTGGCATCCTTGCAGGTTCAGGTATAGGCTCGATATTCGCAAAGGCCCTGAAAGCACCTGACCATCGATACAGAACATTGATAGGATGCGGTGCTGCCGGAGGTATCGCTGCTGCTTTTAATGCACCTCTTGCAGGTGTGGTCTTTGTTGTAGAGGTTATATTGGGAGAACTTGAAACAAGGACCTTCATACCCATTGTCATATCAGCCGTATTCGCCACGCTTGTAGCAAATCTGATATTTGAGGTCAAGCCGATACAGATATCGTACTACGGCCTTGTGGACCCGATCGGCGAATCTATCCTTTACCTCATACTTGGAACTCTTTGTGGCATAACATCCGTATTATTGATACGTACCCTTTTCACAGTACATGACGGCTTTAGCAAACTTCCTGTACACGGTGCATTCAAACCTGCCATTGGCGGTCTTTTGGTAGGTCTGATGGGATATTTTTACCCACAGATACGGGGGATAGGTTATGACGTCATAGCAGATGTGCTAACGAATAGCTTCACCATTCAGTTGCTTCTGGTATTATTCGTCCTGAAAATACTCGCATTCTCATTTACAATAGGCTCTGGTGGCGCTGGTGGATCTATCGTACCATCGATGTTCGCAGGGGCCATGCTCGGCGGAGCATACGGAACGGTAGTGCACAGCATATTCCCGACAAGCACCGCCGCTGCAGGCGCTTATGCACTTGTGGGAATGGGTGCGACACTTGCAGGAACAGCAAGAGCTCCCCTTACCGCCGTACTTATCCTTTTTGAACTTACACGGGACTACAACATCATATTACCGTTAATGTTGGCATGCGTGGTCAGCAACTCCATTTCGAACAGCCTTCACGAAGAATCGATGTTCACAGAAGTGCTTAAGCGAAAAGGTTTCACGATACGCAGAGGAAAAGAGGTCAACATAATGGAAGCAATGTTCGTCAGGGATAATATGCGAACTAATGTCCATACGATATCAGTTGAAGGTACCGCAAAGGACCTGCTCGACCTTATGCAGTCAAGCCGGCATGCAGGGTTCCCTGTTATTGATAGTGACAAAAGGTTATGCGGGATAGTAACTCTTGAGGACATGAGAGAAAAGGTCAATTATGGAGAGCTTGACACCAGGATAAGTCAGATCGCAACCCATGATGTAATCTCAGCATACCCTGACGAAACACTGGATGTTGTCCTGAAAAGATTTGCTATGAAGGACGTTGGTAGACTACCCGTCGTCTCAAGAGATGATGACAAAAGACTTCTCGGCATCATTACAAGAAGTGATATCGTCAAATCCTACAACAAGGAAATAGTCACTCATGTCCAGGAAAAAGAGATAAGGAAATGAGATCAGTCCAGAACACGTCCGAGGAAATATCCGGCGGTTGCGTCATATATCTCAACATCGCAGGAAGTTCCCGGAGAAACTGAACCTTCTGGAAGAACGACCGGTTTGTATGATGCAGTGCGTGCCATCACTCCTTTGACCTTTGCGTCCATTGAAATGAAAACCTCCCCCTTCCAGCCGATCATTTTTTTCTTTGAATCCAACTTAATGGTATCGCAAAGTTTGTGAAGCTTATTTGAGCGCTCGACAACGATGCGAGTATCAAGGTTTCGATATTCAAGTGCTTTTGTAAGGGGTCGGGGAGTATAACGGGAGATGTTGACCTTGTCAGGTTTCATCGTCTTCACCCATTCAAGTGTCATGTTGAAATCCTCATCGGATTCACTGGGAAATCCTACGATTATATCAGTGAAAAGGGTGAGATCCGGAAAAGCATCCCTTAAGCGGGCAACAATCCCGTTGGTCTCTTCTATGGAGTGGTAACGGTTCATCTTCTTGAGGACATTATCGGATGCAGACTGTATAGGAAGATGCACGATCTTGTATATCTTGTCAGATTTGAAAGCATCGATGAGGTCATCAAGGATAGGAGTTACCGAGAACGGATTCATCATGCCGACCCTTACCTTGAAATCCCCCGGGATCGCCACGATGCGCCTTAAGAGCTCCGGAAGCAAAACATCCCTGTCAGTGCCATACTGCCCGTTATCCTGTGAGGTCAGCCATATCTCACGGCACCCCTCATCCACTGCCATACGAACATCCTCAACAATGGAGTCGGCATCGAAAGAACGTAATTTACCCCGGGCTATGGTAACGATGCAATAGGCACAGCTATAATCGCATCCCTGAGATATTTGGCAGATGTGTATGTTCGGATTAAAACGCGAATGAGCGGTCTTGAGAAATCCTTCCGGCTCGGAGGAGATCAGTTCCATCCTTTCGCGTGAACCACCGTTGCGGGAGTTGTCGATGGATTTCAGGATCTGTCCTATCTTTGCAATGGAGTTCACACCAAGGATATGAGCATCGGGATTCCTTTCAAGTATCGTTTCGAGCTGCACCTGCGGCATGCAGCCGGTGACGACCAAATCAATCCCTTTATGCCCGAGATCCTCTATCTTGTGAAGGATCTTCTGCTCAGTAGTATACTTAACAGTACATGTGTTAATGACCACTACTTCGGCATCCTTCTCATCCACAAGCTCATACCCAAGATCTCTGACCGATGCGATCATGATCTCGGATGAAGCCTGATTTGCCGAACATCCATAGGTTGTGATGTGTACTTTCATGTCAAGGAGCAATTACAGACGCAGAGGTGTCTGTTCTTTGTCGCCGATGTAGATGGAATCTGTAAGTTTCACAACACCGGAACTGCCCATGGAAATACTGTGGACCCTGGCATCTCCGCCACCGAAAAGGTTCACCTGGTTCAGGAACTGACCACTTGTGACCCCGGATGCTGCAAATATGAAATCGGCCCCAGGAACGAGTTTGTCAGTGTCAAGAATATCATTGATGTTGTCTTCTGTGATACCCATTGTAACAAGACGGGGCATCTTCTCTGCTTTCTCTTCTGCTACCTCTTCTTCAGATCCACCATTGGCTACTGTCGGAAGGACGAGCCTTGCAAGGACCTTGCCACCAAGGATCTTGATCGCAGCTGCAGTCAGCACGGCCTCACCTGAACCGCCTGAGCCCATTACGACATGAATGCCTGAACCACGTATAGCTGTGGAAACGCCTGGCATGAGATCTCCGTCAGAAACAAGGTTTACACGTGCACCAGTGGCGCGGATCTCCTCGATCATATTCTTGTGCCTGTCCCTTTCGAGAATGACAACCACGATCTCCCCAATATCCCTTTCAAGTGCCTTTGCAACTATCTCAAGATTCTTTAAGATAGGTGCATCAAGGTCTATCTTTTCATCAGGATGTTCCTTTTCATACCTGACAACATCAGGACCGACAACGATCTTGTCCATATAAACATCAGGACCGTGGAACAATCCACCAGGCTCTGCCATTGCCATAACGGAGATAGAACCAGGGATACCGTCTGCGGTCAGGTTTGTCCCCTCAAGGGGATCGACTGCAATGTCCACTACGATGTCACCTTTGCCTGTACCGACTTCCTCACCGATGAATAGCATAGGAGCTTCATCACGCTCCCCTTCACCGATCTTGATAACACCTTTGAAATCAAGGGTGTTCATCATCCTACGCATGGCTTCTACGGAAACCTGATCTGCGTAGTTCTTGTTGCCTTTCCCCATCTGATATGATGCAGCAATGGCTGCAGCTTCTGTTACGTGGATAAGGCTTGGAAGTAATGCACATTCGATAGGACCTGCACATTTTATCATGTTCTCTACTGTCTTTGGGTGAGGCAAAATATCATCTCCGATAAACGTATGTAGCTGACTAATGTTTCAAAACTATTAATGTTTTCCATTAAATTTTCATCAAGAATGACCATTGGCACAAATAGGGTCGAAATCGACTTATTTTAAAACATCCACAAGAGCAACCCTTTCCAGAACCAGTTCAGGTATCCGGTCCTCTCCCACCGCCTCAATTTCAGCGTCCGTTATAGAGAATTGGGAAATAAGTTTTTCATTCTTGGATACTGAATGTTTGAGCACATCCGAGGGCTCAACCAGTGAAGAGACCTTTTTAGCGGCTTCGCTCATATTCTCAGGAGCTCCCATTATAATGAACACGACATCCAGCCTGCCTTCGGAAAGCCCAATGGAGAATGCCTCACCGATCTGCCTTTTACCGGAAGCATAGCGCATCATCTCCACCCCAAGGTCCTTTGCAATGTTAGTACCATTCTCCATTGCTTTCATTGCTTTTGAAATTGCATGGTCTATATGGGCTTTTCCAGCGATCTTGCCGGCATCCATTCCCTGTATTATCACATCATGTTCGGATGCTATTGAAGAAAGACCTTTCAAGAACCTTTGTAGTTCATCTATGACCAAAGAGCCTTCTATGAGCTGGATATCCATGATATGTGGATTAGATTTCCCTTCAATAAGTATGACGGTCACCATATAAAGAAAACAATATATGATCAAAGGGAAGCGTTCTTTCCGCTCCTTTTATTTAGTTTGTCATTAATTAAACGAAATAGAACTAAATTTATCAGAAATAGAACTATTATCATATCTCCAATTTTTCATATAAAAAGTCGCGGATACCAAGATAGAAGCTATCCATGACGTGTTCTCGAAATAAGATAAGAACTTGTTGGAACGGTGTTATTTATGCAACAGGATTATAATTCAAGCAATATTGAACAGAAATGGCAACAAAAATGGAATGAGAGCAAGGTCTTTGAAGCTGAAGCCGATGACCGCGACAAGTATTTCGTAACTATCCCATACCCTTACCTGAACGGAAATCTCCATGCCGGGCATACAAGGACATTCACCATCGGTGATGTCGTTGCAAGGTACAAGAGGATGATGGGCAACAATGTCCTCTATCCAATGGGATTCCATGTGACCGGAACACCGATAGTCGGGCTTGCAGAGCTCATACAGAATCGGGATCCAGAGACGATGAAAGTGTATACCGAGTTCCACGGGATACCAATGGAAACGCTCAAGGGCATGGACACTCCTGAAAAGATAGTGGATTATTTCAGTGTGGAAGCTGAAAAGTCCATGCGCTCCATTGGATATTCCATCGACTGGAGACGTAAGTTCACGACCACCGATCCAAATTATAAGAAGTTCATCGAATGGCAGTTCAATCTGCTTTATGAAAAGGACCTCATCGTCAAGGGTTCACATCCTGTCAAATGGTGCCCTAATGACGACAATCCTGTGGAAGATCATGATATCCTCCACGGAGAAGAAGCTACGATCATAGATTACACTCTTGTCAAATTCAAGTATGATGGCATGATTATCCCATGTGCCACATTAAGACCTGAAACGGTCTTCGGTGTGACAAATCTGTGGATCAATCCAAATCTGGAGCATGTTAAAATAAAAGTGACCTTTGAAGGCAGGGAAGAGGTATGGGTCGTAAGCAAGGAAGCATATCGTAAACTTACTTTCACGGACAGAGAGGTAGAGTTCATCGAGGATATCGATGCCAGGTTATTGATAGGCATCAAGGTCACTAACCCCCTGAACGACGCACAGGTCATTACTTTGCCTGCATCCTTTGTTAAGGGAGAGAACGGAAGCGGTATCGTAATGAGCGTGCCTTCACATGCACCATACGATTATCTTGCTTTGAGAGACCTCTATGACAAGGACCTCAGCGAATATGGGATCACTGAAGACCTGCGGGAACTTAAGTTCATTTCATTGATCAAAGTGAAAGAATTCGGGGAATTCCCTGCGATAGAGGCTGTGGAACAGTTCGAGGTAAAGGACCAGGACGACCCCAAGGCACAAGAGGCGACAAAGATCGTCTATCGCCGCGAATTCCATGGTGGTGTGCTTAAAGAGAATACGGGCAAGTATTCCGGAATAGCTGTTTCCAAGATCAAGGATGTTCTTACACGGGACCTCATTGAAATGGGAATCGGCGAAGTATTCTACGAGTTCAGTGAACCGGTCGTCTGTCGTTGCGGAACACCATGTGTCGTCAATATGGTCAAAGGACAATGGTTCCTCAACTATTCTAACCCTGAATGGAAGGAAAAGGTTTACCACTGTATCGAGAACATGGACATCATCCCTGAAGACCTCAGGGTCGAGTTCAACAACAAAGTGGACTGGCTCAAGGACAAGGCATGTGCGAGGAAGAAAGGGCTTGGAACACTTCTGCCCTTTGATAACCAGTGGCTTATTGAGTCCCTTGGGGATTCCACGATCTACATGTCATATTACATCGTTGCGAAGTTCATTGCAATGGGAATTGAGACCGAGCAACTCGTACCGGAACTGTTCGACCATGTGCTCCTTAAAAAATGTTCATTGGAGACTGCTGCTGAAAAGAGCGGGATCGATGCAAACATTATCGAGCAGATAAGCAGCGATTTCGAGTACTGGTACCCTGTTGACCTGAGGTCTTCAGGAAAGGACCTGATACCGAACCACCTTTTGTTCTTCCTGTTCCACCACGTAGCTATCTTCGATGAGGATAAATGGCCACGTGCAATAGCCATCAATGGTTTTGTGTCACTTGAAGGAAAGAAGATGAGTAAATCAAAGGGTCCCCTTCTTACACTTAATGATGCTATCGCAAATTATGGTGCGGACATTTCCAGGATGTATATCCTTTCCAGTGCGGAACAGATGCAGGATGCTGACTGGAAGAACTCCGGAATCGAAACTGCCAGAAAGCAGATAGAAAGGTTCTATAATTTCTCAAAGGATATTATCGGATCCGGCATCCCAACCTGTAATATGGAGAACCTGAAAGGCATCGATAGATGGATGCTCAGCAGATTGCAGCAGCGCATACTTGAAACAAATGAAGCGCTTGATACGATCAGGACACGAAATGCATTGCAGAATGCATACTTCCTGCTGTTCAATGATATAAGATGGTATCAGAAACGTGGCGGAAGCGCTCTTCTTTGCGAAGTACTGGATGTATGGATAAGACTCATGGCGCCATTCACCCCGCATATCTGTGAAGAGATATGGGAGGCAATAGGCCATACAGACAATGATCTTATTTCATTGGCAGACTATCCGCAATATGATGAGAGTCTCGTGGACACTCAGGCAGAATTTACAGAGGAGCTTATCAGCGGCACCCTTTCAGATGTGGATGAGATCATAAGAGTTACAAAGCTCACACCAAAGAAGGCCATATTGTACACTTCACCTGAATGGAAGATGGAGACATTCAAGAAGGCCCTTTCAATGCAAAAGGAAGGAAAACTGAATCCCGGTGTTCTTATAAAGGACCTTATGAGCGATCCGGAGATGAGGAGCCATGGAAAAGAAGTTCCTAAGTTTGCGCAGAAGGTCGTTTCGGACATAACGGCCATGAACGAGGAAAAGTTCGATACCCTTTCGAACTTCGATCTTGATGAGAAGATCGCACTTGAGGAAAATCAGGAATTCTTCAAGAACGAGCTTGGATGCCCTGTTGAGATATATTCAGCAGATAATGCGGAGTATGACCCCGAAAATAAGGCAAGGTTCGCATATCCACTCAGACCAGCTATCTATCTTGAATGATGTGGAGGGGAACATCCCTTCACCACCCTTTTTTTATGACCTTAGTCTTAGATCAGAGTTACCTGTTTTGTCTTTGGCACAAGACCACTAAGGTCGGACATCTCTTTGACCAAGGCAATGAGAACAGTGTTCGCGATTTTCAGTACTTCAGCTGATGTAGTATCAACTTCGATATTGTATGCCGGATCTGAATCGGGAATTTCGATACGATTAATGGACCTTCTCAATTCTTTCAGGTCCTTACCTGCAAGGTCCGTGACCGTAATGAGAGAACGGCGATAGTTCCTGATGTGGGATTCATTTATACCCATTAATTTCAATTCTTCCTTGAAAACAGGTCTCTCAAATATGGAAGTGGCAATATGAACAGCTACAGGAAAACGAATATCTTTATCAAGGGATTGAAAATGTTTAGACATCACGGAATACAGTTCACTTTCGGATGCACCACCACCCTCCACACATACATATATTTTGGAGGGAGGAATCTCAACTTCAGTTAATTTATCCATATCACGCAATGCGCGAAGATAGCCTGTGATGATAAGACGGTGCTCTTCAAAACCTTCTGCTTTGAGCTCCCTACTTATACCGCTTATGGATAATTGCTTTTTATCAAGTATCTTGTAAATTTTTTTGTATAGATATTCAGCCATGCTTTCTAACCAATATTGATAACAAACTTGGATAAATGTATCGGTCAATTTGAGATAATGCTGTACATCGCAAAAAAGAAGAGCATAAGACACTAAAATATGCATAATGAGGGCATAACCCCACAACACCTTTATTTAGTAAAAGTTGTATATGTAAGTAAGCGTAGTGAATGAAAAAGTGGATTTTATCCGGAAAATATCTGCGAAACCCCCCAAAACTTACCTTATAAGAGGTTTATAATAATGCCGAAAAGGACTCGAATTATAAATGACCCCTCAGAACTGGTTCCCCTGCTCCAGACTTTTCAGTCAAAAGAACATAAACAGGTGTTCAATCTCCTTTTAGAAGAGTGGTTGACAAAAGGAGACATAGAAGAGAAAATGGGATTTGATGCAACAGAAAGCATTAGCATACTGAAAAAATGTGGACTTCTTGAAAGTCAGTGGCACATGCCGGAACCCGGTAAAATGCCCGAAAAGGAATACCATTCATCTTATTCTAAAGTTCAATCGAACTTCCAGTGTTCTTTTGAAGATCTGAGCGATATAATAATACTTACTTTCAATAAATATGAAGAGATAAGTGATCTCATAACCGAGCTGGAAGAACTTGTGGAGAAAGGAAATCATTCCATGAGCAGTCTGACACGTGCCATGAACAAAAATCCATTATACATTCGTTCCCTGGCCAGAAGATCATCAAAGCTTTCTGTCATGGGACAAAGGCTCAAGATGAATGAGGAAAATGAATGATAGACATTCTTCAAAGTAAAAGCGGCATCACCAAATTTCAGATACTTACAGAAGTTGCTGCACATCAGCCAAATGTTCGCCAGAAGGAGATCGCTGAGAAGATCGGTGTTACTCCCCAGGCAGTTTCTGAATATATAAAAGAACTTACCGCTGAAGGATTTATCTTTTCTGATGGCCGTGTACGTTACAGGATCACTAAAAAAGGTGTTGAATGGGTCCTGGAAGGCGCTGCGGACATGAAACGCTATGCTAGTTTTGTCATGAGCGACATCATTAGTCATGTTTCCACATGGACAGCCATTGCAGATGAAGATCTTGAAAAAGGGGATGACGTATACCTTCAGATGCGAAAGGGTTTACTTTACGTCAGCAAAACGAATATAACTAGTGCAACCGGCATCACCATATCTTCTATTGAAAAAGGGGATGATGTAGGGGTTACGAACCTTTTGGGAATGATCGAACTTGAAACGGCAAGCATCACCGTATGCAAGATACCACGAAGTGAACGTGGCGGATCAAGAAATGTAGATCTTGAAAGGCTGGAAAAACTTGCCAGTTCAAAATCATTTATTGCAGTCATTGGTGTTGAATCCCTTGTGGCATTGAAAAAGATAAACAAGGAACCCGATGTGATGTATGGGGCCAAAGAATCAATTGTTGAAGCTGCATTCCACGGATTATCATCTCTCGTGCTTGCAATTGATGAAGAAGTACCACAGATCATGAGCAGGCTGGAAATTGAAAATCTGGAATATGAGCTTGTAGACCTCACTGTTCAGTGAGGAAAAGCTGATATTTTTGAAGGAATAAATATGAGAATACTTGCTATTTCTGACACACATCTCAAGGGAGGAGATATACCCCCCACTTTCAGAGGATTAGTCGATGACTGCGATATAATCGCCCATGCTGGCGATTTCACATCAAATGAATGCTATAATGCATTTGCAGCCACAGGCAAACTTAAGGCAGTATGTGGTAATTCAGACGATCCCGAATTAAAAAAAATATTGCCTGAGAGACTTGTTTTTGAAACAGAGGGAGTTAAGATAGGGATAGTTCATGAAGGCTCGCTATCCATTATGGATACGACCGCTTTGCGCTACCTCGCCCTTGAGATGGAGGTTGATGTCCTTATATTCGGACACATCCACAGACCACTGATAGAAAAAAGTGATGTGATACTGATATGCCCGGGTTCACCTACAAAGCCACGTCAATCAGACCCATCAGTAGTATTGATAGATATTAAGGATGGAAAAATATTGCCAAGGATAGTTGAGATAGAAGGGAAACCATGCGGGTCCATCGATTTTTCACGAGATCTGGAGAACAACAGATAAAAGCTATAATTGGAGAGGCTTAATTCTTTTTATATTTTATATTTTGAGCATTACACCATGTTATGAAGACTTAAGTTCTCATTATCGCCAAATTTCAGAAACTTATTGGCATAAAGCATCTGTAACTTCAAAGGGCTGATAACTTAAATTGCCAAAACATATCAAAAATAGGAGAACTGCACAAAATGTGCAGTTGCTTAAATATCAGAGATCTTCTTTCAATGACCTCAAAGCTTCCCTGACCATTGATGAATAATGGTCTTTATCAGTATTGTAGTGCTCTTTTGCTTTGACAACATTGGAATCCATATTATCAAGGTCCTTGACACGCTCAAGAGTTCGCCTTGCTGTATCCGCAACCCAAAGATCACGTGTGGTAACATCGACAATTGAGATAGATTCAGGTCTTACTGATGTAAAGACCGTGCCCTCAGCATTTGTATAAGTGCTTGGCTTACCTACGATCGCTACAAAAGCAGGAGTTTCACATTCTGCAAGAGCCTGAGCAGCTTCCGGCTGGTATTGACCTGCATAGATCATGAAAGAACCAGTTGGATCGGACACGCGACCTCTCCAATACTCGGAATCCGTACCTATATCCTCTTTTTCTATGAGAGTACCTACAATGAAAAGGCGATTTACCTTTGCACCGGTAGGCGTCAGCAGATATTGTGGAGAATACTGGTCATCCCCATCCTTGAAGGTCAGATTGGATTCCCTGAATTCCTGTGCAAAAACGCGCCTTGAAACTTCCCTAACATATCCAGCCATTTAGATCATCTCCGCATCTGCAATTAGTTCATCAAGCATTTCCATATCCATCCCATCCTGCGGTTCAATGGAATCCACAAGAATGTATCGATCGACCTTAGAGCCAGTCACAGTGAAATATTTTCCAAGTAATTTTAGCCTCATCTGATCAAGGACAACACCCTGATCAAGTGCATCAGCAGCCATGGAAATTGCATCATCCAGAGTTATACCACTTATCTGTTCAGCAAGTTCTCTTTTAAGGATAGATTCCTGTGCAGTGTTGCCGTCATCAAGAACTGCCTTGATACGAAGATCATACGTACCATCCACTTTTCCATGCTCCATACAGGCACCTTTCGTGAGTGCTCTTTTACACTCAGGACAACGTTTTATCAATCCTGAACCTGACTGTACATCCACCATTGCACCAGCAAATATTATGGAGGAAGAAGCGATCTCTATGTCCTCATCAAGTTCTTCTATAGAACTGTTCTTGTTAAGAGTTACCGAAAACTTGTCATTCCATTCCTGTGCAACGACATTATTGAAAAGATAGCTGTTCCCCTCAGTGAGATCTGGCAGATCTGCACTTGTCCATTTAATGAATTTGATAGTACCGGTGCTATCTCCGACCAACCCCACCTGGGATATAGATTCGTGGGAATTGTCCCATAACTGAGATACCTTTGCTCTAATAGAGACCCATTTTCCATCTTCTGCAATATCAGCAACATTTACCATTGGTGCAGGTTGCCCATCCCCAGCTCCTGCCATCGGAGATGAAATGACCTCAATGTCCTCATCGATTTCTTCTACCAGAGTGTTCTTATTAAGAGTTATTTCAAACCTTCCATTCCATTCATTGCTAACAACGTTCTTGAAATAGTAGCTTTTTCCCTCTTCAACATCAGGGATCATGTCACGTGACCATTTGATGAACTTTATTGTAGCGGTTTCATCACCGATGATTCCTACCTGTGAAACAGATTCATGGGAACTGTCCCATAATTGTAAGACCTTTGCCTTGATGTTTACCCATTTTCCGCCTTCATCGATCCCATTGAGCTTAACATCGGGTGTGGACCTCGAATCAGGTGTTGTTGACTGACCACCAAAAAAAGCATTTCTGTCAAGATCATTTTCCTTTAAGAAATATGTAATGACACTTCTGCGAGCTTCATCAAGAGGAACTTTGAATTTTGTCACCAATTTATCAAGACGTTCTACAATGTCCTCAAGGGGTATATCTACACCAAGTTCCAAAAATTTTGATTTTATACTCTCTGCTGTTTTATCCATATTATTTCCTCAAGCCTCTTGTTTGTTCCTGGTAGAGAGGCAAATTAACTACATCATTTAAGTATAAATAATTAAAGGAAGCAGGGTGAAAGTAATCGCAGAGCTGAAATTATCTTCCTAAAAGATCTGCGACCACCTTTGCCGCATCCCCTTCCCCAATAACGGTTACCATATCATCGAATTCAAGTACGAGATTCCCGTTTGCGATGAACGATTGATCGCCCCTCCTCACCATTAGCAGAAGACTGTCTTCTGGAAGCGATAACTCTTTGATGGCTTTTCCGGCAACCTTTGGATTTGTGACCTTGACCTCGAGTATATCCCCACCTTCGCCTACTTCGCACATAGAGAACATGTGAGGCCGTCCAACCATATTATCGAGGAAAAGGGCAGTACTCATGGCAGGGCTCATTGCACGTATATCAAGGTCCCAAAAGGCATGCAGGTTTTCCATATTGTTAACCCTTGCAACTATCTGATCTTGCTTGAAACCGAACTTCGTCTTTGCGATCTGACATACCAGAAGATTGGTATTATCCTGATCGGTACTTGCAACGACATATTTTGCATTTTCAATACCGGCTTTTTTGAGTACATTCACATCTTCCGCATCACCGTGTACGACACGAATTCCAGATTTCATAAGGCGTTGGCAGTTTTCCTCGGATGATTCAACGACAACTATATTTTCGCCTCTTTTTTCAAATCTCTCCGCAAGTATTCTGCCGACTTCTCCTCCGCCTACTACAAGGATCTCCATGGGTATCACTCCTAAAAACTTAGCAACATATTTTGACAGGGAACCTGTCATTAATACAGTAATGATAACAGTTAAAAATACCAGGCCTACAAGCTCTTGCCCGCCTTCAATGTTCAAACCATTCAGTTTTATCGCAAAGTAAGTTGCAATGGATGCGGGTACAACTCCACGAGGACCAACAAATGAGATGAACAGCTTTTCCCGGGTATTGAACGCTGTCCCCACCGTACTGGCAAAAACGGAAAGAGGACGAACAAAGAATATCAATAGGAATACAACAGTAATTCCAAGAAGCCCTATTCTGAAGATATCCTCGAACCTGAGCATTGCAGCAAGAAGGATAAAGATCAGAGAAAGCATCATCATCACGAGATCCCCTTTGAACTCTTTCAAAGCATTCTTATAAGGTACGTCCGAAGTTCCCATAATTATTCCGAACACTGCCATTGCAAGAATGCCAGATTCCGCACCCAATGACTCGGATATGACAAAGATCGCAATAACTGAAGTAAGGGTCAGAAATCTCACCATTTGCTCGGAGATGACAGCTTTTGAGAGGAACTTCGTCAATAAGAGACCTCCCAATGCCCCCATGAAAAGCCCTATGAACGCTCTATAAAGAATAAAGCTGACAACTTCAAAACCTGACATCTGGGATACTACGACCTCGAATACAAGTGCTGCAAGGATAACACTGGCAGCATCGTTTAGGATACCTTCAAGTTCAAGGGCCTTGCTGACCTTATGACTTGCACGGACCTGCCTCACAACAGGAGTTATCACCGTAGGACCTGTTGCAGTGACCAGTGCTCCGAAAACAGCAGCTATTTCCAATGGAAGGCCAACTATTGCATAGCTTAGAAATGTTGCACAGACGAATGTAATCATGACCCCAAGGGTAACAAGCCTGAGCACCCCTTTTTGTATAACCCTGATCGACTTCACATCAATATGAAGGCCACCATCGAATACTATCACTGCAACGCACAAAGAGACTATTGCCGTAAGGCCTTCTCCAAGAAGAGAAGGGTCCAGAAGTCCAAGTATTTCAGGTCCTGCAATGATACCTTCTGCAAGCAGAAAAATAAGGACGGGCATCTTGAAGAGCCTGCTCAGACTTTGTGCCAGAAGGCTCATGACCAATACCGCAAGCGCGATCTGTAACAGATATATGGATTCCACTTTAAAACTCCAGAAAGCATTTAAGGCATCTGCCTGAGTAATGTTAATAGAGATAATGCAATTCAAATATAAATCTGTTTTCAAAAACGACTAATATAATGGTGTTGAAACCAAATAATTTTGAAAAAACACTGCAAAAAAGAAAAGGTAAAAGGAAGACAGGGTAGAACCCCATCTACTTTTATTGAAATTATGCGATTGTGTTCCTG
>JAIORJ010000169.1 GCA_021108185.1 Methanococcoides sp.
AGAAAGAGCATCAGTATAACCATTTGAATTATTGATACCTGGTGTGCAAGTATGATGAATATAGATAAAAATATTGCAAGAGATCTGTAAACAGCTTCATTTTTTTCACTGTGGCCTTTATAAGTTAGATATATCATTATGATAAATCCTACATAGGCTATAGTTCTGGTTATCGCATATGCGCCATAGAGTATTACCACAGAAGTTACTGAGTATATTAAACATGTAAGGAGCGACATTTGTGAATTACGTGTGGTTAAATTGAATAATTTGTAAATAAAAACAATTAGAATCACATAAAGGGGAATTGCTATCAAGAAAAGAGTGTTTTTGAGATCTAAACCCAATAAATAAGAACTTTCAGCGATCAGTATATGGTATAATGGGAAGTTCGCATATTCTAAAAAGTAATCCATTGGGAGTGTGTGCCCGGATAGATATGTTATCTTAGCGAAAAATAAGTGCGGTAAAATATCAGTCCAACCAAAATATAGTGGATACTTTAGTGTCATCCCGCAGATAACACTGGCCATAAGGAGTATTATTTCAGACAATATCATCAATGCATTTGCATCTCTTGAGAAGATCTGCGTAAATATTAGGGAATACAATATCAAAATTAGCACAAAATAATACCATGGTCTAAATGGAATTAACAATAATATCAATATAGATACATTGAATAATATCCCAAAAAGCATCATCAAAGTTCTTTGACCAATCGCTAATGTATTTGACGAAGAAGTTAACTCGATATCTCCTTTACGATAGATCATTACTAAAAAGAATGATGCTAAAATGGCTGGGAGTCCTGTCGCCAGACCTCTTATTGCATAATCAGGCCGATCTATGGCAAAAGCTAACAAAAATCCACTTACTACCGTCAGAAGTATCACTGCAGGTAATGCAAGCGCAAAAGAGCGTAACTTATTATTTTTTGTTATAAATTTAAATTCATATGATTTCATGTGTGCCTTCTATGCTGATCATATGTTTATGCCACGAATATCATCTACTAGTCCAGATTGATCAATGATAGTATCCCACATAAAATTTTTGGATAGGTCTCTGTTGTTTGTGCACATTTTATCATATAGTTCTTCATTATTCAGGAGTATATCGATCTTTTCAGCCAGGTCCTTCGGATTACCAGACTCGTATAATAGACAGTTTTGATTTTCGATCAACCAGGACTCTCGTCCCTCTACGTCTGACACTACGATCGGTTTCCCGGCTGCAATGTATTCTTTTGCTTTTCTTGAAGAGAAATAATCTGGATAAAGAGAATGCTTGTCATCTTTATCATACGGTAGTATGCAAATATCAAATTTGTCTAGGAGCGCATAAACATCTTCCCGCTGAAGTCTCCCGGTAAAAATTATGTTTTCAGTGTCACGATATTTGTTCATGATGTGGTCGGCTTTATACCCCCTCCCAACAATCACTCCTGCACAATTATTTGTATATTTTATACAGTCGCACACATCTTCTATTTTCATGAATTGTTCCCAATTGCCAATAAATCCAATTATCTTTTTATTGCCGGGTAATTTTATTGAACATGTATGATCAGTGTCATTTATTGTATGTATGTCAATACCATTGGGTAAGTATATGCATTTATCTTTGTAGTCTTGTATCTGGGCTATAACCCCCCCACTTACCACAATGATCCTGTCTGACAAATATAGTGACAAGCTTTCAATATGACCAACAAAGAAGGCTCTTAAACATCTATTTTGCTGATTTAATTCATGTTTATAGATTCCATGGTAATCCATATATATTTTGATGTTAAGGATCTTTAGAAATGGGTACAGCAAGATGGTATCATATCCTCTGAGAATTACATAATCAACTCTTTTTGAAACTATATGCCATAATGAATGAAGAGTTATTTGGATTGTAACCACCATGCCCTTCAAAAGCCGAAATCTTTCGGATATTGGAATTATGGGTTTAATTTGGATTAAATTTTCCAAGTCGATCTTTTCTTCCTCATTCTTTTGCATAATTATATATGTGTCTGGAAACTGCTCTTTCAGTCCCTTGAATATGTATAGGGCTCTTGAAGATTGAACGATGCTGAATGAAAATTTCACCCCCATCAATATAATTATGCCTTTTTTTTGTTCCATGGAATCAGCTTTCTTATGTTATAATTATTAGACTGTACGTATTTATATCTTTTTATTGGATATCTATTATATTAGTATACTCTGACAAATCCAATAAATTCAGAAGTGAAATTCTGGAGATGCGGAACACAGCAATTCCTTACCATATTAAGAAAATAATCAAGCACGATCTCAGAATAGAAGTCCACCAGTCCAAGATGCCTCGGAGTAGTGGAAGGATGTACTCAAGTACGAAAAAGATCCAATATTTCGAGATGATAAAAATGAACGTTGTTTGCCTTGTAGATCCAGACGTATAAAAAAGGTTATATTTCAGGTAAGCTTTTACATATATACTGACATTGGATGCTGAATTATAAAAAGCATAATCTCACACTCCATATATTTCACCAAGTATGTGAATCAATCGCCAGAACTTATTCAACTATGGCTGTAGTAGAGTTTTATCTCATCCGACCCCCTTTCTAGCATCAAGCTGTGAGATATTCTTACAAAAAAACAGTATTGTTTTGACCATTATCAAATATAGATACGCAAAAGCGAGATACTATAATGTCAAGTTTCATCAACAACGTATTAAAATTGGTATCTGGGAGTTTGCTGGCGCAGGTATTTGGGATCATGCTATATCCGTTCATTGCCAGGATATACTCTCCGGCTGATTTTGGGGTATTTCAACTTTTTCTATCGATATCAACTATTATTACAATATTCACTTGTTTTTCTTATCAGCTTTCTATTATGCTCCCTAAAAATGATGAAGATTCTGCCAATATTGTTGTACTTTGCATAATTCTTCTAACATTTACATCTATTATTATCGGTTCTATATTTGTCCTTATCCCGGAGCAGATAGGAAGTGTCTTGAATACTCCACAACTTTCTGATTACCTTATATTCGTTCCTCTTATTGTATTTTTAAATGCCCTTTTTTATGTGTTGAATTTCTGGACATCCCGGAGAGTCAGGTATGGAACTGTTGCAACAGCAAGGGTCGTTAATTCATTATCATCCAGGGTTACGCAAATTGGGTTGGGGTTAGTCAGAACATCACCAGTCGGATTGATCTCTGGTTATTTTTTCGGTTATTTGCTGGCAGATCTCCTTATGTTAGTAAAAATAAGATCAGATCTACACCTTTTCAATAACATATCTCTTAAAAACATGCGGAGGTTGGCTATCAGGTATAAACGATTTCCAATATTTTCGATGTGGTCTCAAATTGCAAATGTGATCTCCCTTCAATTAACGCCGTTCATGCTCGTATATTTCTTTAGTTCTACCGTAGTTGGATACTATTCAATGGCAAGTCAATTGTTATTTCTGCCTCTGACACTGGTAGGAGGTGCCACCAGTCAGGTATTTTTCCAGAAGGCCAGTGAAGTGAAAAACATTTCCGGGGATCTGAAGGACATACTAACTGATGTTCATAGGAGATTGATATCGATCGGCATATTTCCGATGATGATATTCATGATCATCGGTGAAGATCTGTTCAGCTTTTTTTTGGGATCAAACTGGTATACTGCCGGGACCTATGCCAAGATATTGGCACCGTGGATTTTTTTGCGATTTATATACGCTCCTATATCATCTGCTTTCAATATACTTGAAAAACAAAATGTAGCATTAGGTTTTAATTTTGTCTTTGTTATTTCGATTTTTTCTGTGCTCTATATTGGAGGTACCTATGGAGACCCAATCATAGCACTTACTTTACTTTCGGCTACTGCGGTGCTGTTGTGGGGAGCTGCTGATCTCTATGTGTTAAGAATGTCTGATGTTCGATGTATCGATGAAATTAAAAATTTAATAGAATACCTGACAATAGCATTTGCAATTTCTCTTCCTCTAATTGTGGTGAAGTACCTCTCTTTGTCGATATATGTCATCTTCATTGTTGCATTCGCAGTCACGTTTGCTTATTATCTGGTAGTTATGTATAAGGATACTACACTGAGGGGTTATTTATATGCTACATTAAAGACTATTAAGAACAAGTTACGAATTTAATATGGCAATCAATAGTTCAATCAAAGAAGTAAGGTATGGATCTACAAAGTCTTGAGTCATATCTCAATGTTATTGTAGAAGATGATAGTAATGAGAAAAACAACTGTCGCAATATTGTGTATACTAATATTTGTTCTGTTACTGGGCATCACAACCACTTTACGTAGTTCTGCTGCATCAACAGTATATGTTGCTACAGATGGCAGCGGTGACCTCAATTGTGATGGTACGGATGACCAGGTTCAAATAAACCGTGCAATGGATTTCGTAACAAGCCATTCTGAATATACAACTGTTCATCTAAAAAGTGGTACTTACATTATAGGCGATACGATTTTTATTCATAGTAATACAATACTTGAAGGTGAGCCAGGTGCTGTGGTCAAATTAAAAGATGAATGTGGATGGCCTGGTCGAAAAGGTTTGATCGAACCATCTAGTATGGGTGCCCATAATTTTAAAATTCATGATCTTGAAGTGGATGGGAACCTTGACATGCAAACATATGTAGTAACCCAGATGGGTGAGCCAAGCATACATGGTCGGGGATACCTTGATCTTTTCAGAGCAGATTCCGATAGCGTGAGTGGTGACCACAGTGGTCCATACGATTTTGAGATCTATAATATGTACTTCCATGATGGTGCAAACGATGGTATCAGGATTAGGGGAGACAGATCAAATGCTAATATGAGAATTCACGATAATACGTTTTATAGGACCGGGCATGATGATATATACATTATGTCTGCAAAGAATGTACATATCTATAATAATGATCTCACATGGATCTATGGCGATTGCGGCGTGCGAATAGAGAACACCGATGATGTCGTCATCACACACAATACGCTGTATACAAACCCGTCCGAACCTCAGGGATTATCTGGGATTTATTTATCCCTTACTAATAACAGATACACATGTCACAATTATACCGTTGCGTACAATACAATAAAACAGGTTAGGGAAATGGGTATTGTAGTTTGTAATCGTGTGACTGGAACACCTGGTCTTGACAAAGCCAAAGATCTGTATATTCATCACAATTTGATCTATAATGCTATCGGAAATCGTGGATACGGGGGTGGGATCCAGATAAATGGCTGGCATAATACTGTGATCGAGAACAATGTGATAGATGGCGTTAATGGTGATGGGATCGTTACCAGGAACAGGTTTGAAATGGGTGACACGACTGGCTACAAGCTCTACATCAGAAACAATATCATCACTAACACAGGTTATTATAGCGGTTTCTCATCAAGTGGGTATGGTATCAATAATTACCTTGACTCAAGGCATGATCTTATCCTGGAAAATAACAATGTATGGAGCAACGAAAAAGGTAATTACCGCAATGTAGGCTCATATGCATCCGATCTCAATGTAGATCCATTGTTCGTCGATCGAGCGAATCATGATTACCATCTAAAACCGAATTCATCAATCATTGATGCAGGTATGGGTGTGTATGTAAGTGCTGATTCTACACCAGCACCCATTCTGAACACGATCGGCGACAGGACAGTGGATGAAGAAAGGAGCTTAATCTTTGTGTTCAGCAGGTGGATAATCGATTCTATTACAAGTCTGCTCATCGATGCCGGATACTCGGGATCGTACTACATTAATGCTTCCGCCGGTCTTGACCGCACAGTTTCTACTGGTGAGATCGTGACCCTGGATGGTTCCGCATCAACAGACGATGTTGGTATTATATCCTATACATGGGACTTCGATGATTCTGACGGGCTCCAGAAGGATGTCATTGGTATCGTTGTTCAACACTCCTATGGTTCAGCGGGAACATATACAGCAACACTGACGGTGACAGACGCTGAGGGCGAAATCGATTCGGACACTGTTCTTGTAACTGTACAGGAAATTCTATCGGACACTGACTGCGGATATTTAGACATAGTACGCGGCACAGCTACAATCGATGGTGATTTAAGTGATTGGCAAAACACAGTCGGGATTACAATTTACGGAGCTTCCGACAGAAATCCAGAAGAAAACAATATAGCAACAATAAAGGCAATGTATGATGACACGTACCTTTACTTTGGATGTGATGTGACAGACACCAACCTCCATGCAGATGGGATAAGTGATGACACTAGTCTGCATATAGATGATGGCGTTGAGATATATCTTGACACTTTGCACAACAATGGGGTCGCAATGCAAACAGATGACTACCACTTTATTATAAACCTGAATGGTGCAGTGGTGGATGATGTGGGCACCGGTAGTGGGAAGGATTACAATTACACCAGCAATATTCTCAAAAGCGTGAGGTTGCAGGGCAGCAAGAATGATGCCAGTGACACGGATACAGGCTACATGATCGAGGTTGCAATTCCATGGAGTGACATCGGCGGACAACCCTCTAACGACATTATTGGTTTGTTCCTTGCCATAAATGACTTGGATAATGCAGGTGATTTATATTTCTTTAATTGGTGTAATCTAACAGGTTCCTACGCTGTACCTGAATACTGGGGAGATGCGATCATTACAGGTATAAACAACACGGCTCCTGTCTGATTCCTATCGAAGCAGGAAAGTGAATGAATGAAGTATTCTAAGCTTTACTGTCAGTGCCTCGGATGCTGACGATGATACCCTCGGCCACTCTGCCACGAATATCCCTTCCGGTGCAAGTATTGACAGTTCCACAGGTGCTTTCAGCTGGACAGCATCCGAGGGCCAGGCAGAAGGTCTGGCTGAGATGGTCTTGATCTGGATGATAGTATCGATGTATTCCTGAATAATGATCAACTGTATGCCCAAACAAGTGTAAACAATAAAAATTTAGCAAAAATGTCATGGGTCTCTGCTGTAAAACAATCGTACACAAAAAATGAAGTATATTCTAGATAAATTCCTTATCTTGAAAGTTCTCATATATCAATGATGTTCAATGTCCCAGTCTGAGCCTTTGTCAATGTTCCAAAAATAGTGTATGATCTTTAAATTTTGAACGTCCATGCCAGTCTTATAGTACTCCTCTATCGGGATCAATGTACGAAGGGATAAATTCGTGATCTTCATGTCCCTCCAATTCATCATTGTCGTTGACAAATTTGTACAGATATGCAAGCTTGTGCTTTCTTTTTATCTTAATTCGTTTTTTCAGTATTTCATCCATTTTCTGATCGATCGGCCAGAATACCGATGCAGCAACATTATATATTTTTGCCAGATCCATTGAGAACGCAATTAATGATAGAATGATCCCTTCTTCGAAATGTGGCACGTATGCATCTTTCAGTTGCATGGTCTTAATGTCTTTTTCAGAACATACAATATCAAATACAAAATATCCAACAAGTTTATCGTTTCGGGTATCGATACACTTGATCACATATCGCTTCTCAGCGACAGCTTTTGAGAAGTGTATCCATTTAAGTGTCTCTGCATCTCGACACAGTGTTGTTGCATTTTCTTTTCTGCTGTTTTTCCACAATTCTGTGAACGAATCATCACAATCTGTGCATAGAGAACATTTGTAATGATTCGGTTGTACCTTAAATGTTCTTTTATCCTTGAACCATCGAACAAAAGGTGAGATCAACTTTATGGGGACCAATGAAACTTTTCTTAAAGGTAGCAGCCTGTGAGATGTAATGTTCGTTCGTACGTATAAATCACACATTTGTCCATAATCTCGAATATACCAGTATTCTAGATTATTAAACGGGACATCGATATCAGAAAAACCCAATTTGGAGAATATTTTTGTCGCGGTCTTATTTGCCGTGGTGTTGAGCAGGAGCTTAATATTTTTCTGTCTGGCAAATGCCAGTATCGGTTGAAGGCTGGTAACTCCTCGCACTGAAGGTCGCACATATAATGATGTACCGGCTGCAGCGATATCCTCTCTCCCTTTTATCTGATATTTTACAGGGATATTCCCCATAAAACCAACAATTTCTGATTTCTCGTCTTCAATGACCCAGCCAAACGGGATGGATCGATCCATCCAGGGATTGTTAATCCACCACATCTCGAAATGACGTTGCCAAATCTCAGGTGAGATCCGGAATCCCTCTCTCAAAAAATCTGCCAGTTCTGAAAAGTCATTTTCTTCCAGGGGACGTATCTTTGTTGATTGCATGGTATTTCGATTTATTATTAATGTGATGGATACTTATATAGTGTTCTGATTCCGGTGCGAAGTAAAAGTTTTAAGTTATTCAAACTTCAAAAATGCCAGTATTAATCTGTGATTATTTTATAACGATGTTTATTCTCCACCTTGAATGTTATGGAACCGTCCGGTTTCTGCTCCCATTTGACACCCTCTCCTAAGGTATCATCCTAAACTTTGGTGTTCCTGCTGGCACTTATATTGACATTAATAAGTGCATAAACACCATTTGTAAATGCTTTGAATGTTGTTGTTCTCCCATTAGACTCGATATCATTGAATGTTGCCTGGTTTGTATTGCTGTTAATGTCCCACCATCTGCCAAATGGTACTATCTTAATATCCCTAGCATTGTAATTGTCCACCCCTGTTATAAAATTGCGATAGCTGATTGACCAGGGTATGGCTGGATCCTCGTCAGTTCGATGAGTAAATAGGGGGGAGCTCATCCCGGCACAAGATGCTTTTTCCCACCATTTCCAGGTTCTATCATCAAGGTTTCCCACAACGGATTCAGCATGAATGCCTGCATCACCATTCCTCCAGATCATACCGAATTTATCATATGCGTATGCCACATGAATCAGTTCATCACCATTGCGCAATGAACACCATGTTGTTGGACTGGATCCGATCTTCTGGCTGATGATTTTGTATTCATTTTCCATGAGTTCATATGATCGTTCCAGTGGCATACTGTTCAAAGATTCACTGTAATGTATGCCAACCTCCCACGATTCATTGTGTACCAAATCACGCAGGTACTCAATATATGATTCATCATCCAGATATTTAACATCGAACCAGATAGTTCCTTTATTGTCGTTCTTTTCCATATACGAAATCCCATTCTTGATAGTTTCGTAATTATGTGGTCCGTCAATTCCATAGGGGAGGATCCTCTTATCTCCTATCGGGGTAATGAAATTTCGTTGTGCAGTCTGTGTGATCTCAAATATTTTCGTTTTGATAAAAGTGCCTCTTCCGATAACATAATTTGCAAACTTGATCCATCCGCAGGCAAAATCAGGATATGGCAGATCTCTTCTATTGATAGCATAAAATGGAGTGCTTATAGAGCTGTTCCCATTGCAATAGATGGTGTTTGTTTTATTCACACCATCAAAAGTGATATTCAATGTCAATCTCTCCGTACCATCTGGGATGAGCATTTCTTTGAACATCGGTGCCAATGATTGCGAGTTCTGATAATAGCTCGTTATCACCCAGGTATTGTTGTCCAGTATCCGGCACGTTATTTTTGCTCCAGGGCTATTTATCTGAACGTAGTTGTCAGGATTATCTCTTTCGATGCCAATCGTTATCTGGTAATTGCAACGGTGCATGGGTACGAGTCCACACACATAGCAACATTCAGTTTTCAGCCTCTGCATCCTGTATGTTATATCTTCCATACGGTGTTTTCGCTTATCACTAATGATATGATCCATGATCGATAGGGCAATATTGTAAGGTCCTCTGAATCCTTTACGAGTTGCAGATTCAACATCTTTTGACACGTCATTGAACCTGAGCTGGTTCCTAGGGGTGCCATTAATCATGGTAAAGATCAGATCTGACACACCTAATCGCATGCGGCTATATGTGTCTATATTACCAGATCGACTATCATGGTACGGATTTGCGCTGAATATGTTAGCAGGGATATTTTTGTTCTCTGGATAGTCCTGCCTGAACAGCTCAATAGTGCCTTGATCGATATTAATGCTTACTGTTGGTAGACTGGTTTTGTTGGTCAGGTCCATGTTTTGCTACACTCCAAATTGATATTTTTCAGCATGCTGGCCCATGAATACCTCCTTCCTCTGAGATATTTTGATGTTCTTTGCTGTGGGGAAGTTCAGCTCGAAACAGTGTTATTTTATCGTAGGGATGTCTTTTTTAGATACCACCATAGTCCACTTGCTTTGACAAATAGTTCGTTTATATCTGCACCATCCCGAATACTGAAGCGTTTCAGTTTGAATATATCCGTATCCTGAGAATTGAATCCCACATCAACAGTAATCCCGCACGTATAGCCCTCCTTTTTAGCGATTGAGATATCTCGATCAGAGTAATCACCATTTGGATAGGACAATGCATATATTTGAAGTCCATATTTTTCCTCAAGGTCCTTCTTTGACTGTGAGATCTCCTTGTATGCTTCCGATGTGGTACAGTTCGGCAGGACAGGGTGGAATACAGTATGGGATTGGAAGTCTACCATGGCCTTCATATCTTCGATATCATTCTTTGATAATGCCTGTCTGTCATCGAACTCTTTTGTTTGCTCGAACCCAAATCCTCTCAAGATCTCCAATCTCTCCTTATTGGGAATTTTTTTCAGATATTCACGACTATAATCATTGCCTGTCTTGTGGGACCACCAGAAATGGCGGTTTGTGCCTACTATGCCGCTGCACAGGAAAATAGTGGCGGGTATATCATATCTTTCCAGCAGGGGTTTGAGTTCATAATTCCTCTTATGTCCATCATCCATTGTTATAATCAATGATTTTGGTGGCAGTTCATCAACTGTTCCTGCTTCCTTTGCTCTGACATAATCCTGCAGGGGGATGATCTTGTATTTGGAGCTTAATACTCTTAGGTGCCTGTCTGCTCTGTCAGGACTTATGTCATGAAAATTTACGATTGTTACTTTTTTTCTCTGGATGACTTCTCTGATGAAGAATGGTATCCCTGTTAGCCGCAACAAAATGAATGGTATTTTTCTAAGCACTCTATTTCTCCCCACATTTAAAGTTAAGTTCTATGGTATAAATGGTTTTTTATTATTTTTTGTTGATGTCTAATACCGTCTTGTATGACACCTACGAAAATTGTTTCGGAATGCTTATTTCTAGATTGTATTAATGATAGCATTTCACACGTTTTTCACTATTCTTTTCTTAACCTATGAAGTATGGATGTCTTTTGGCAACTATCTGCACTTGTAGAATTTAACTGCCAAGTACTCTCATACTGCTGTTTTTATCATTGGTATATTTTTGATTTAGTTCTGTAAATAGTTGCTATTTATCGCGATTCTTCTCTTAAACTATAACGTATGGATGTTTTTGACCACGGTGGGCACGCAACGGGGAAACATGCTCACAAATACTATAATGGTGTGCACAACACTCATGTACGTGTACATCTAAACCGTAATTTGATAACTATTATGGTGATGAAACGTTCACAACGCTTATATCGAATAAAAACCCTGAACATCTCATGATATTTATCGAAAACAAATATAAAAGTCTTAAATAAAAATATGTGGTGACCATGAAAAAACTAAATTTCTTGTTAATACTATCGTTCATTTTGTTACTAACGATTCCAACTGTTTTGGGTAGTAATGCCCCGATCGTATATGTTGCCACAGATGGCAGCGGTGATTATAACTCTGATGGGACAGCAGACGAAGTTCAGATCAACCAAGCAATGGACTTCGTAGCAAGCCATTCTGAATATACAACTGTTCATCTAAAAAGTGGTACTTACATTATAAGCGATACGATTTTCATTCATAGTAATACAATACTTGAAGGTGAGCCAGGTGCTGTGGTCAAATTAAAAGATGAATGTGGATGGCCAAAATTCAAAGGTCTAATTGAACCATCTGTTCAGGATGCTCATGATTTCATACTCCGTGATTTTGCTGTGGATGGTAACCTCTTCAAACAATCATATGTAAAAACAGTGATGGGCGAACCATCTGTACATGGTCGAAGCTTTCACGATCTTTTCAGAGCAGATTCCAATAGCGTGAGTGGCGATCACAGTGACCCATACGATTTTGAGATCTATAATATGCACTTCTATGATGGTGCAAATGATGGTATCAGGATTAGGGGAGACCGATCAGCTGATAATATAAAAATTCACGATAATACATTTACCAGGACTGGGCATGATGATATCTACATTATGTCTGCAGAAGGTGTACAGATATATGATAATGATTTCACATGGATATATGGCGATTGCGGCGTGCGAATAGAGAACACGGACGACGTTGTCATAACACGCAATACCCTCTACACAAACCCGTCTGAGCCCCAGGGGATATCTGGAATCTATTTGTCCCTTACTGACGGCAGCTATACATCTCAAAACTATGAAATTTCATACAATACGATAAAACAGGTTAGAGAAATGGGTATTGTAGTTTGCAATCGTGTGACTGGGACACCTAGCCTTGATAAGGCCAAAGATCTGTATATTCATCACAACTTGATCTATGATGCTATCGGAAATCGTGGATACGGTGGTGGGATCCAGATAAATGGCTGGCATAATACTGTGATCGAGAACAATGTGATAGATGGCGTTAATGGTGATGGGATCGTTACCAGGAACAGATTTGGAATGGGTAGCACGACTGGCTACAAGATCTACGTCAGAAACAATATCATAACTAACACCGATTATTATAGTGGTTTATCGTCAAGTGGGCATGCTATCAATAATTATCTTGACTCAAGGCATGATTTTATCCTTGAGAACAACAATGTATGGAACAACGAAAAAGGCAATTACCGCAATGTCGGCTCAGCTGTCTCAGATCTCAATGTAAATCCATTGTTCGTTGATCAGGCAAATAATGATTACCGTCTAAGATCGAATTCACCGATCATTGATGCAGGTATGGGTGTGTATGGAAGTGATGATTCTACACCAGCACCAAGTAACACAGCACCCGTCCTGAACGCGATCGGTGACAGGACCGTGGATGAAGGTAGCACCTTAAGCTCTACTGTCAGTGCCACAGATGCTAACGGTGATAGTCTTGCCTACTCAGCCACTGGTCTGCCATCCGGTGCAAGCATTGGCAGTTCCACAGGTGCTTTCAGCTGGACACCATCCGAAGGTCAGGAAGGTACTCATTCTGTCACCTTTGAAGTAACAGATGGTCAGCTCACTGATTCTGAAGAAGTTACCATAACTGTAATTAAAAACACTGCTACAGCACCAAGTCTGGTGTATGACAACCGACTGCGCGAATCAACTCCTGATACTACCCTTGCAGAGGACAATTATATTGACATAGGGAACTTTGATGGTACAGGTCGTTATAGGGATGTCATGTGGTTTAACCTAAGTACGTATAACACCACTGACGCAGTCTCTGATGCAACCCTTTCGTTATATTGGTACTATCCTGATAACAGTCCACGTAACCAGGACACGGTTGTAGAGATCTACAGAGCGGGTGACTGGAATCCTGATGATGTAAGCTGGAACAACAAGGCAGCCGGCACTCCATGGAACAACGCGGGTGGGGATTGGTTCGACGTGAACAATGTAGCCCAGGGCAGTGAGCCTTATGCATCAATAACGTTTGATGCAAACGATCTGCCTGATGACAGGTACTATGAGTTCGATATCACAGAACTGGTGCAGAATTATGTCAGTGGCGAATACGACAACACCGGGTTCTTCCTCAAGGCACAAGATGAGCATGACAACTATATCGCTTTCTACAGCTCTGACTGGAGCAATGAGGACCAGAGGCCAAAGCTCACTATCGATCATTTAACAGAAAGCGATTCTGTAATTGGACCTGAGAATCCATCAATCACTCCTGTCCACCTTTCAGCTTCATCTGATCAGATAGCTCCTGGTGAAACCTTCACAGTGGACGTTTTGATCGATCCTGCAGTACCAATAACAGGGGCTCAGTTAGACCTTCTTTTCGATGGTTCAAAGCTGACAGCAGGAAGTGTAGCAGAAGGTAACCTTTTCGATCAGAACGGTGCTTCCACGTTTTTCAGCAGTGGAATAATGCTAAACAATAATGGCAAAATCGAAGAAGTCTACTCCTCAATTATCGGGCAGGAAAGTGTCACATCCCAGGGTGTGATGGCTACAATCAGCATGACAGCAGGAAGTGCTACAGGCATAGCAGAAATTGATCTGGCCAATGTGGTCATCAGTGATACCAATTCAAATCTCATGCCTTTCACAACTTCAAAAGCAACCGTGCTCGTTGATACAGCACCAGTGATTGATCAAATTGGTGCAAAGTATGTTGATGAAACAAGTACGCTTACATTTGCAGTCAGTGCTACAGATGCAGACGGCGACATTCTGACATACTCGGCAGCAGACCTTCCGGCCGGTGCAAGCTTTGATTCCGCATCAGGTGAATTTACATGGACACCTGCAGAGGGTCAGGCGGGCATTTATGTTGTAACTTCTGAGGCAACAGATGGATATCTTGCTGACTCAGAATCCTTTACTATAAATGTAAATGCTGCCTATCCACGCGCGGATGTGAATGAAGATGGAATCGTTAATATTCTGGACATAACACTGGTTGGCCAGGATATCGGCATCTCTGCGGAGAGTAACCCATGCTGTGATGTTAACCAGGATGGTCTAATAAACATCCTGGATCTCACATTAGTTGCACAGAATTTTGGTGATACTGTAAATTGAGGCGCAAATCTTGCGCCATCTTTTTTTATTTTACCCAATGAATTTGAATTATTTTTTTCTCGAGTGATGTTATTGTTGGCTTATTATAGAGATATTTATTAGCTAATCTGAAATCTTCCTTGTCAAAACAATATCCCGGATTAATTTTATCTTCAAATGTTCTACCTATTAACATGGCCTATCCAATGGCACATGCTATGTTCTTTGTACTTTGCTTCAGTGCGATTGTGATCTATACAACCTTTGCAGCACTCCATCGTAAAGAACTTTCATCCAGAATCCAATAGAGCGATCAGTGTGTCCTCGTATATGGATGTAGGAATTGCAAGGGTTAATTTCATTCGCTATCTGCTAGCATCCTATGCATCGGTCTTCTTTATCTGTGCTGTGATTATGATGGCATTGTTTGCATTGAATCATCTTGGTTTTGAGTTCAAGTAAGGTCAGAAAAGTGATCCTCATCTGATATGAAATTATTACGTGGCCCTGAAAAGAAGCAAAATGATAAGCGACTTTATTAATAATATGTCGTGTCATATCAAAAAAGAAGGATGTAGGCCAGATCTAATATCCAACAAAAAAATGACAAGGGGTAAAAATATCCTGCATAACTCTGTTTCTATATCTTCACTGTATGTAATGGCTGTTCGTATAACTCCTTCCAATTCCTTGTAAACGAAACCCATATTGAAATACTCATCAGAGTCCACAACATCAGCGTCCTAAACAATCGTCTAATATCTGTGAAGAAAGTCACTGGTGGTCGATCACATTATCTGACATCCATCCACCACAATGACTTCTCCGCTGACATAACTTCCAAGATCCGAACTCAAAAACAATATAACTTTTGCGACATCTTCCGGCGTACCGATACGTCCAAGGGCAATATTGGACATCATTTTTTCTCGAATATCAGTTTTAATCTCTTTTATAAGGTCGGTCTCAATAAGACCTGGTGCAATAGCATTGACCGTTATCCCATATCTGCCCAGTTCCTTCGCTGCAGATCTTGTAAATCCGACCACTGCCGCCTTGCTTGCTGAATATACTGTCTGCCCGGCATTCCCTTTGAGTCCTATGGTGGATGATAAATTGATGATCCTTCCCGACCTCTGCTTCCTCATTATATTCGATGCATATCTGGTGCACAGGAACGTTCCCTTCAGGTTGATCCCGATGGTACGGTCGAACATTTCCATATTGGTTAGCATCAGAAGGTTGTTTCGCATGATCCCTGCGTTGTTTATCAACACATCAAGTCTGGAATGTTCCTCCTTGATAGATTCGAACATGGCCTTGACATCGTCTTCGGATGAGATATCAGCCTTGATCATCGAAGCGTTAAGCCCCTTCCCACGGATCAGGTCCACCAGTTCAGCTGCCTGTTCCTCACTCTTGTTATAGTTAATGATCACGTGTGCCTGGTTCTCTGCTGCCAGCAAGGCTGTAGCTCTTCCAATTCCCCGGCTCGCTCCTGTGACGAGTACCACTTTGTCGGTAAGCATTTTTTTTCCCGTGACTCATCTGCCCAGATAACAGATGGGTGGAGCTGTTCGCACATATGCGGTAGTATTTCTCATTCTATCGATGTGTCTCTGGGCTTTGTGTATAGTCTCTCTGGACAATTCGGTATTCTTTTCAATTACCTCTACAGACAGCCGATGTTCCTGAGCATACAGTAGTTGATCCATGATATGGATGGGCATGCGCCAGTAGAAATCCTCATCAGAAGTGTAATGGCTCCATGTGTCAGCGCTTGGAGCCCGCTGTATGATCGCTTCATCGACATTGAGAAGTTTTGCAAGGGCATATACCTGGGTCTTATAGCAATCTGCCAGAGGTTCAATGTCCACGCCCCCATCTCCGTATTTTACGAACTGGCCCAGGGTCAGTTCAGTCTTGTTGGTAGTGCCACAAACGGCATAGTTCATCTTCTCAGCACACATATACTGGACGAGCATCCTGGACCGTTGTTTGACATTCTGCAATCCGATCAGTTCCAGATAATCGCTTGCCTTCAACCTGTACTTTGCAATCGCTTCGCCATCCTTTATCAACTGTATATATGGAACGTTCAACAATCCCTGATTCAGGAAATCAGGCAGTACCAGCGATGTCTTGTGTATCCTGGGGTCATATTCCGGGCAGGTCCTCTTTATGATCTGTTCCTTCTTATCATAGATATCAAGTGATTCCAGTATGGGGGAGATGGGGACCTCTTCATATGATACTTCCAGGCTTTCGCAAATCTCTGCCCCTAGGGATGTGCTGGATGGAGCCGATTCTTTTTCTGGGAGGAGCAGGCCATATACATTATCTTTTCCCAGTTCTTGTACGGCAATCGTAAGGGCCACAGCTGAATCAATGCCTCCCGAGACTCCTATGACCAATCCTTTTTTCTTAAAACCCGTAACCTGGTCCTTAATAAAAGTCCTGATAGTTTCGGCGATCTTTTCAGTATCTCTGTTCAGTTCATCAATTATTCGTATGGTATCACTCTCCTACAATGATTGGATGATTGACATTATATCGCAAGGTAAAGGATTGCATCTGTTGATTTACATGGAATGGTTACCACCAATCTGGATATTCTCTTAACCAGCCATGGAGCAAAAAGCTGCTAATAGTTTCGTGGCTTATTTTAGCTTTAGTTTAAGTTTGTTCGCAGCTTCTTCTATCATTGGCTGTGATAATTCTTGATGGAGTTTTTCCAGACCTTCCTCTCTGGGCATATCTCCGCTTCTGACAAGTCCTGCTATGTCAAAGGCGTATGGATGAATGTCATATTTATCCAGATGGTTGTAACAGGCAAAGGAATTCAATGTACAGTTGGTCGAATTACTATCCTTGATATCTGGGAGGACCCATCCGATCTCCACCAAGGTCTTAATTACTGTATTTTCATTATAATCCCACAGGCATAGGGGGTGCAGCATGATTGGAGCATCCTTTCCTATATTTTCAATAACATCCTTTTTTATCAGGAACAACTCATCCTTGTCATCAATGCCCATCTCTTGAAGTTGTTTCTCAAAAAGCTTCCTCGACCACTGTACAAAATTAGCAGACAGGTTGATTATGGGATTGGGGGACTGTGCCCCTGTGAACGCAAATGCAACGAAAGGTGCTTTCTGAACGATGGCATGTTCTATCAACTTCTGTTTGATGATACTGATGCAGGTGTTGCATATGTCACTGGCTCTGTATTTGGCGACCTTAGGGAATACATCGTGGGATTCAGCGGCCTTTCGGAATGTATCGTATAGTATATCCTTTTCCATGGTCAGTTTAAAATAGTCACATCCTGTTATCTCACACATTTTTTTTGCATTCGCTATTGCGTTCCCAGATGTGAAACCATTATCAAATTGGACGGCCAGTATTTTCAGGAAGGGATACTTATTTTTCAGTTTGTAAAGCGTGTATGAAGAGTCTTTGCCACCGGAAAGTGCAAAGATCATGTCATATTTGTGTTTGTCCTTGTGTTCCTCAAAGAGTTCTTCCATCCGGGCTATATATTCATCCTTCTCTTCCGAAGAAAGAGGGGCATACGTCTCACAAAAATGGCAGAGGCCATTCTCCTCATTAATCGTTATGCCCGGAATCTCCGAATCCAGAACACATTTTTCACATACTCTTTTTGACATTTTGATACCCCTCTATGATGGATCTGTTAGATATTTTCCCGTTCTCGCTCAATGGCGGATTATCGATGAATAGTATTTCCTGTGGGCAAAGATAACCGGGAAGGTTTTTCCGGCAGAATGCATACAGGTTTTCAACATCTGTTCCTGGTTCCGGAATGGCCATGAGGCTAATGGCATTCCCCATAAGCGCATGGGGTACCGGTACCACGAAAATATTAGAGACCTCATTGTTGTTCTCTATATATTTTTCAACTTCTCTTGGATTCACGCGGTGGTCACCTATTTTAATAAGGTCGTCCTTGCGCCCCAGCAGTTTAAAATAACCGTTGGACAATTTCTGTGCCAGATCCCCTGTGTACATCCAACCGTCGATGATTTTCTTCTCAGTGGCCATCTCATCATCCAAGTAACCTAGCAGAATATTGTCGCCCTTAGCAACCAGTTCTCCCGCGATGTCCGGTCCAACCGGTCTGTTACTGTCATCAAATACATCCAGGATGACGCCAGGTATCGGTTTGCCGATCGTATCTCCGAATTTGTCCACGTCCTCTGGCGGCAGGTAGGCCAGTCTTGCCGTGGCTTCGGTCTGACCATACATTGGCAGTATCGTTATATCCGGATTCGACTGCTTTATATTTTTCACTGTGACTCCATCCATGCCACCGCCTGCGGATGCAGCTATCCTGACATTACCAAATGCTTTTTTGAACCTCTCTGGATGTCGAAGAAGTATGCGATATGTACTGGGGACTCCATAAAATATCGATATTCCTGATTCTATCAGACTGAAAGTCGATTCTATAAAGTTCATGTTCCCGACTCCGATGGATCCGCCAGCCATCAGCTGGGAATCGATTATGGAATTTCCAAAAGCATGGTGCGGGGATATCACCATTGCTGCCTTATCCTCGGGATTTATGTCAACTACTTCTATTATTGACTCTGCATTTGCTATCAGGTTCCTATCACTTAACATGACACCCTTTGGAGTGCCTGTTGTACCGGACGTGTACAGCACCAGTCTCGTGTCTGGATTATTGATCTCGCTTACGATCCTTTTACGCAGGGTCTTTACGGAAGTATCATTTGAAACAACGACCACGGTTTCAAAACACCCAAAAAAGTCCTCTCCAAGCCTTGAATACTGTGTTTCTGTTGCAATTATATTATTTATATGGGCAGTATCAAGGATCCGTTCCAGACTGAACATTGGCAATTCGATCGGCAGAGGTATTGCGATGTTGTTTGACCGGTATACCGCCATAAGCATTTTTATATATTGTATGCCGGATTCTGCCAGTATTGCAAATCTGCAATGCCCAAAGTCCATCATGTATGAGGTAATACTGTTTATATCCTCATCAAGACAGCTGTATGAAATAGAGTTTTTGCCTTCTTCAATGGCAACGTTATGAGGAATTGTTCTGGCATATTCTGTGATATAGGTATCAATTCTCATGATCTCACTCTGCCAGTTTGACAATCAGATCAGTGATTCCTTGTAAAGAGTCAAAATTTTCCGGGGTCAACATGTCTTCAGGAATCTCTATGGAATATTTTTCACAGATATAATCCATCAATTCGATCAGGCCGATCGAATCCATGATCCCATTCTGGGTGAGGGAATCATTATCATTCAACTGGGTGTTCTCATCCATAAAAGATTTGTTATTCAGGTAGTTAAGTATATCTTTTTTTATCGTTTCCATGTCTCTCTAGCCCCCAAGCTCTCCTTTTTTGCGAATCGATGATCGTGGGCAATACACGTTAGTTTTTTGCCATGTATAGTGTTATTTCTAATGGTATTAATATATTTTCAACATTACTGCTTATATATTTTTATCATTTGTATTATTCCATACTTCATTTTGATCTACAATAATTATGGTGAGTTTCCGGCACAGGTAATTTCCTGGAGACGACTAATGTTAATCGTATACTGATTCTAATCAGTAACAACGGCAAGTATGTATTTGTTGTTTATAATATAATTTAAATGACAGATATTGTTAAGATCTAATTCTTTATTCAAATTAGAAAAAATGCTCTTATTCGAAAACTTACAATACGCTTCTTTCAGGGTCCATGTCATTAAAAGATCGTGGCCATTCGCATATGTGTCGGTATGTAAAAGTGTTGTGTGCAGGTATTTTGAAACATTTGTAAGAGACCGCAATTTTCTAATTTCGACATCAATACCAACCTCGATCTTTGAGATTGCCAAGGTGACAATATTTTCAGTATAGGAGATACAGATATGTACTTCTTCATGGTCACGTACATGGACTCTTCCATATTTGTCTTTATACATGGATATGTCGGATACGTCTCGTTCTTTGAGGAGATGACGCAGAATATATTTCAAAACCGTTCTGGATGTAATGTATCTTTTTTTGAAATACTCAGTTTGTAATCTTTCCAGATGTTCCTTTTCAATGTCATCCAGATGATATGTACTCAATGTATCATAGTCATTCAAATCAACTATAAGGATAAGAATATCATTCTGTTCCCAAAAGTGGAGTATATGTTCCAGAGAAACAGTGGATGGTATTTTTAAATTGTTAGTGTCCATACCAGCTCCCCACATATATATGCACACAAAATACCGCAGTTCCATGTTCTCTGGATCACCGCATGACCTCCTTCTAAACTTATTCTCTCATATGCTCAGTTAACATCTCCTCTTCCAATACCCCGATAAACGAACCCTTCCTCAATAAATTCCTCTGGCTTGATCACGTTCCTACCATCTACAACGACAGGTTGATCTTTCCTCATCAATGCTTTAACATCGGCAGGGTTCAGCTTGAAGTATTCGGAGTGACCGGTTAGAATTATGACTGCATCAGAATCTTTCACTACTGGTCCCATATCCTTCTCTATCTCAACATTCGGATAGTTTAACACATGTGGATCGTGCACCATCACATCAGCACCGGCTTCCATAAGGAGGTCCCTGAATGGTTCAGAAGGTGGATTTCTGGCATCATCGGAGTCGTTGATGAATGCCCAACCCAATATAGCGATCTTTGAGCCTTTGATCTCTTTGCCGGCACTTGAAAGGGCTTCTTCGGTGAGCTTAAACATGTGGGCGGGCATGAAATCGTTTACCTTGCGGGCCAGGACGTAGATGGAGTCAGCATTTTCGGGGTAGTCCAGAGGGGTTTCACCAGCTATCTCTATACCTCGTTCAAGGTGATAGGTGTCTTTGGTTAGGCAGTGGCCGCCTACACCGGCTCCGGGCCAGAGGATGGCTCTGGTGATTCCTTCGCCTTTCAGGCTGTCTATTCCGGCACGTACATCGTAGAAGTTGATCCCCATAGCCTCGCAATAGAGTGCAAGCTGGTTGGCTGCTGCGATCTGGAGGTCACGGAAGGTGTTCTCTGCGGTTTTGGTGACCTCGGCTGCGGTGGAGGACATGGGTATGATCTTTCCCTTTGTTAGTACCGGGGAGTATAGTTCGATAGCTCGTTTTGTGCTGGCCTCGTCTATTCCTCCAACTATTCTGTCGTGTTCCTGGATGTTCTTGAGGAGGCGGCCTACCATTACGCGTTCAGGGGCATGGGCCAGGGCGAAATCCTCTCCTGCTTTAAGACCGGATTCTTCTTCGAGGATCTCTTTGGCCATTCCTTTTGTGGTTCCGGGGGTGACGGTGGATTCAAGGACCACCAGTGTGCCGGGGGTGAGGTACTTGCCTACATTGCGTATGCCTTCGATGAGTGCTCCGAAATCAGGGATAAGGTCTGCGGGGTTCTCGAACGGAGTTTGGATGGCGAGGGTCACTGCATCCATCTCTGCAATTCTTGAGAAATCAGGGGTGCACTCGAACTTTTTGGCATCGGTGACTTTTCTTAAGAGGTCTTCAAGGCCGGGTTCTTCGCCTTTTAGGGGACTTTCACCGTTGTTGATCATGTCTATCTTGTAGCCGGATGAAGCGGAGTTCCTCTGGAATCCCAGCACTTTATCAAAGTCATCGACATCTGCAAAAAGAGCAGCAGCAGGAATGCCTACATATCCCATACCAAGCACACCTATCTTTTTGATGGGTCCTCGTGCATCCATAATTTTCTGTAACTTGTCACTCATAATATCAACCTGTGTTATCCGTTTTATAAATGTGAATATTTATTTTGTAGCGATCACAATTGGATTGTCTTTTCCTGTTTGTATGACTCAATGGCAGCCATGCAGACTTCCAGTGCATGTTTTCCATTCTCACCGTTGGGGTGTATCTTTTCACCTGTGCTCACACATTTGATGAAATACTTCAATTCGTTCCTTAGGGGCTCGGCCTTTTCCACCTTTGCATCCCTTATCCAGTTTTCATCATGCAGCTCTAATGTCTGGTTGATGTAGTCCAGATATGCCACGCCTTTAATCCCTACGGCGGTAAGGTTGCGTATCTTGTGAGGGGTCAGCCAGTTGGTATCCACAAGCCCTGTCAGGTCATGGTCGAACCTCAGGTGGATGGAAGCATGGTCCTCGAACGGATGGATATTCGCACCTGCAATGGCATGAACGTTGCTCACCTCAAGGCCGTATAAGTATGAAATGATGTCGATGTCATGCACGCCGATATCCAGGATCACACCCACATCCCTTATCCTCGGATTGTATGGGCCGACCCTTCGGGTCGAAATGGAGACTATCTTTCCAAGCAGCCCCTCATCTATGATCTCCTTAAGCTTGATAACTGCCGGATTGAATCTTTCTATGTGTCCGATCATCAATGCTTTCCCTGCATCCTTTGCAGCCTGTATCATAATTTCTGCATTTTCCGGCGTATCCGCGATGGGCTTTTCCACAAGCACATTAGCCCCTGATTCAAGTGCATCAAGACACACCGGTTTATGGAGCTTTGTAGGAACAACGATGCTTACGGCATCAAGGTCCTTTCCGAGCAACCTCTTGTAGTCTGTAAATGGCTCGGTTTCGTATTTTCTGGAAAGTTCATTCACCCTTTTCTCATCGATATCTGAGATGCCGACAAGTTCCACGCCTTCCATCTCATGATATATCCGTATATGGTTAACACCCATAGCTCCGGTTCCGATCACTCCAACACGTAACATGATAATAATTCCTTAAAAATATATATAAATGATTCAATTGCAACTAGTGCCAACTATCTTTTAAATTGTCTACACGTCTTTAATGCTGGTTGATCTTCTCAAGCCTGCACACAATTACTCTGCGAGCTACTGCTCGTACTCTTCAAACAACACCCAAGCGTACAAAACAGGTCTCTCTCAGCTACGCTCTTATCTACCACAAACTTACTGCCACATACAGGGCATGTCTTCTCTACACTGATCATATTTACCACCAATTATGGGTGCTAATTTTTGATTACCACCTTCACACCCAATATCTTAAGTGGCCTATAAATATTTAAATACACTGGTTGTATTGTTTCAAATGTATTATAAAAGAAATATAAATACTGATAATAATTAGTACATTTGTAGGTGGTTGGGGGATTGCAGTTCACACCTGAAAAGCCATCTCACTTGAATTTCAAATGCCCGTGCACATCGATCTCTCCCTGGCCGATACGGGTGGACGATATGGGAACATCGTCATCCGCCATTACGTAGTTTATGCTCACTATCTTTATTTCAGCTCTTCCGGCAGCCTTTCTGATCTCGTTGATCTTCAGGGTTACGGGGTGGGTCTCAGGGGATACCACGATGAACTCGTAATTTTCCTCAAGGGTCGGGCCGTAAGGGTCTGTCAACGTTTGTATATTGTACCTTTTCTTCGGAATCTTGAGTTTCTCGATAAAGGCGGTCAGATTCTTCTTACGGGTTGCAATATCGGGGATGTTCCTGTTCTTCTGTCTGGCCATCTCATCGGATGTAAGGCCGATATCCACAATGTCGCCTTCCGCCATCTCAAAGGCTTTTCTGATCAATGCCATATGGCCATCGTGAAGGAATTCAAAAGTTCCTCCTACCGCTGTTCTTCCCATCGCTTGCAAAAGGGGTTCGTATGACATAAGTGTTATGTTGGTTTGACGGGCGTAGGTGTGGCAGCCGGGATGGTGGTGTGGGGATGGACAAATGGTGGGATGTCAGTAATTCGGCACACTCTGAATAAATGTTATGAATCCTGATCTATCGTATGTGGTACAATGATCCTGAATAGCTGCCAGTATATCACTACTATGAATACTCCAAGTCCGGCAAGTTCGAACATGTATGTGTTCGAGACCTCAGGTGCAAAACTGTTCGTGGTGACTACGGACAGGTAATGTGAAAATCCTCCATACACAGACCCATGAGGGAATTCCCATCCTAGAGCAGGCCACAGGAAAGTCTGTGGTATCGTCCACATACGGTCCTGTAAAAGATGCATGAGGCTGGCAAAAGACAGAACGATCATTCCTGATCCATTTTCCCTCTGCTGCCTGTAAATAAAGACGCCCAAAAGGAATAGGGCTACTACGAACAAGAATGTGTGGGCAAAGATCCTTCCATTGGCAAATATCTCTTCAAAGAACAATCTCCCTATCGGCTTGTCGATAAGGTCCGGTAGTAGTGCCCCAATGGCAACGAACCGATAATCGATCCTCTTCCTAATGGGCGGAATAAGAATCGATATGATCAAAAAGATTGCGAATGTAAGCCCCAAATGCCCAATTATAAACATGATCTTGACTTAATGTGTAATCATATTAAGTGTTATGACGGCGTTTTTTGTATTGGTGGGCATAAATTGCGTGAAATTTCATGACATTTGAAAAAACATGGGCACGGGGAAATTTCTGTATACACCAGCTACTAATTGTTCAATAGCATCCTTCCATTTGGTTCATATGATGTCAGCTAATCAGGCAATGATGTCTCTTTCTTACGGCCAAAATATCTTGTCAACGGCTAACTTACTGCTAAGTATATCTCTGGAATTTCTGACTGTTCTTCACCTATAATACTTTCACCTTGCTTACCTTATGTATATATAGTCCTGGGGGATAAATGAAGAACTAATGTGCACACATGAACCAAAAAACTGGTGCACCTCAAGGAGTAATTAAAAATGACAGAAGTATTATTGGAAGATCTTGATCACGTAGGACCGGCAACAGCACAGAAGCTCAAGGATGCCGGATTCACTACTATTGAAGCCATCGCTGTAGCCTCTCCGGCAGAACTTGCCAACAGTGCGGAGATCGGGGAATCCACAGCTGCAAAGATAATCAACGCCGCCAGGCAGTCGGCGGATGTCGGTGGATTCGAGACCGGCGACCTTGTTCTTGAAAGGCGGAAACTTGTGGGCAAACTGTCCACCGGGTGCACGGAATTCGATGAGATGATGGGTGGCGGGATAGAGACCCAGTCCATCACGGAAATGTATGGGGAGTTCGGGTCTGGAAAGACGCAGATCGCTCATCAGCTTGCTGTAAACGTACAATTGCCTCCCGAGCAGGGCGGTCTTGGTGGCTCTGTGATAATGATCGATACCGAGAACACCTTCAGGCCTGAAAGGATCGCACAGATGGTAAAAGGTATCTCTGATAAGCACGGCATCGAGTACGACCCTGAGGAATTCCTCAAGAACATCCATGTGGCACGTGCCTTCAATTCCAATCATCAGATCCTTCTTGTGGACTCCGCCAATGAGCTTGCCAACGAGCTCAAAAATACCGAGATGCCGGTCAAACTTCTTATCGTTGATTCCCTCACTGCTCATTTCAGGGCTGAGTATATCGGCAGGGGTACACTTGCCGACCGGCAGCAGAAGCTCAACAAGCATCTTCATGACATTCTGCGTTTCGGTGATCTTTCCAACGCATGTGTGGTTGTCACCAATCAGGTCATGTCAAAACCTGACGCTTTCTTCGGCGACCCCACAAAACCAATAGGTGGTCACATTCTCGGCCACACTGCCACCTTCAGGCTCTACATAAGGAAATCCAAAGGCGAGAAAAGGATAGTCAAGCTCGTGGACTCTCCGAACCTGCCGGATGGTGAAGCACTCATCTCCGTCACAACAGATGGTATTGGGGATGCCTGAGTAAACAATTATATGTTTCCTCGTCATATCTGATGGCATGGTCCTCAAAGCTATTGTCATTGATATTGACGGAACTATAACCAATCCTAACAGGTCACTGGACCTCGATGTCGCAAAAAGGTTTCGCGAATTGAACGTACCGGTGGTCCTGTCCACGGGCAATCCCTTGTGCTATGTCCACGCCGCTGCCAAGCTCATAGGCATCAGCGGGATCGTGATCGCAGAGAACGGGGGCGTGGTTTCCACTGGTTTTGACAGTCCCTCCATCATAGCCGATGGCAAAGAAGAATGTGAAAAGGCCTATGACTTGCTGTCTCAATATTATGAACTGGTAAAGCTCGATGCTGCATATCGCAAGACCGAGGTCGTACTTAACAGGGATGTCGCAGTCGAAGATCTCCGCAGGACCGTCTCAGAACACGGTATCGACATAGAGATCATCGACACCGGTTATGCCATCCACATCAAAAGCACTGCCATGAACAAAGGCACAGGGCTAGTGAAAGTTGCAGAGCTTATGGGGCTTGAACCCTCAGATTATCTTGCCATCGGCGACTCATGTAACGATGCCGAAATGATGCAAGTCGCAGGGTTTGGGATCGCAGTCGGCAATGCCGACGATGAAGCTAGGCAGGCTGCAAAATACATGACCTAGGCATCCTTTGGAAAAGGTACCCTTGAGGCCATTGAGTATGCTATCTCCAATGGCCTGCTCTAAATAAAAAAGGGAATTACAGGTTGTTGCGTGGCAGGTTTTTCGCCATGAGCTTATCAACAACTATGTAATCCTTGATAGCACTGACCGCATCAAAAGAGACGACGATGTACTGTCCGTCCTTTTGATATTTGGAAGTATCCAGGCCGATATCCGGCTTAATGATAAGGTTTTCCAACTCACCTGTCTTATTTTCCATCACTATATTGTTCAGTACGCCTAGCTCGGTTCCATCCGTGGCCATTACCTGTTTATTGGTCAGGTTCTTTGCAAACACTTTTGCCATCCTTTATCTCCCTTTGAATATTTAGTAGAATCTTTACATGTAACCCATATAAGAACTTGTTTCTTGTTTATGAGTTCCACCCTTAAGTTTGTCCTGGACCTTGTTATAGAATTCGGCCATATCCTCTGTAATCGTAGGCTTGACCTTCTCGATCGCAGCAAAGAAATGCCTTGCCTTTACCTTCTCAGCATCAAAATCCTCGCGCAGTGCAAGCATTGCAGCCTCTCTGCATACGGATTCTATATCCGCCCCCACATACCCCTCGGTCATGGCAGCAAGCTCCTGGATACTGACATCGCTATCCAGCGGCACGTTGCGGGTATGGATGTTGAATATACTTTCCCTTCCCTGGATCGTGGAACTGCCTACAAGCACAAGTCTGTCAAACCTTCCTGAACGCATCAGGGCAGGATCGAGCATATCCGGTCTGTTGGTAGCAGCAATAACTACTACTTCCTTTAGAGGCTCCAATCCGTCAAGCTCTGTCAACAATTGATTGACGACCTGTTGTGAGCTTCTTCCGGTCTCACTATCTGCCATCCTCGTTGTAGCAATGGAATCTATCTCATCGAAGAAGATGATGCAAGGGGATACCTGTCTTGCTTTCTTGAAAGTATCACGTACAGCCTTCTCGGACTCACCCACGAACTTTGACAGCATCTGTGGTCCCTTTATGCTAATGAAATTAGCATTCGCCTCATTTGCCACAGCCTGTGCAATAAGGGTCTTTCCGGTACCTGGCGGACCATACAGTAAGATCCCCTTAGGTGCCTTGATCCCCATCTTAATGATCCTGTCCGGATGTTTCAGCGGCCACTCGACAGCTTCGACGATCTCCTGCTTCGCATCATCAAGACCACCAACATCCTCCCATGAAATGGACGGTATTTCCACAAGCACCTCTCTCATGGCGGAAGGTTCCACTTCCTTAAGTGCTTCTTCAAAATCATCAGCCTGGACAATGAGTTTTTCCAGTACTTCCTGTGGGATCTCATCCTCATCAAGATTTATCTCTGGGATAATCCTGCGCAGGGACCGCATTGAAGCTTCCTGGACAAGTGAAAGCAGGTCCGCCCCCACGAAACCCTGGGTATAGGTGGAGAGATGTTCAAGATCGACATCTTCTGCAAGGGGCATTCCGCGAGTATGTATCTGGAGTACTTCCAGCCTGTCATCGCTATCTGGCACACCTATCTCTATCTCACGGTCGAATCTTCCCGGTCTGCGAAGGGCCGGGTCGATGGAGTCCACGCGGTTGGTAGCTCCGATAACGACTATCTGTCCTCTCTCCTCCATGCCATCCATAAGCGTCAAAAGCTGGGCCACCACCCTGCGTTCGACCTCGCCTGTCACGTTCTCACGTTTTGGTGCAATGGAATCTATCTCATCTATGAATATGATGGAAGGTGCATTCTCTGCCGCTTCCTCGAATATCTTTCTCAGGCGTTCCTCGCTCTCTCCATAGAACCGTCCCATTATCTCAGGACCTGCAACATAAAGGAAATTCGCCCTTGATTCATTGGCAACTGCCTTTGCAATCAGTGTCTTTCCCGTGCCTGGAGGGCCATGAAGGATGATCCCTTTGGGAGGTTCGACATTGAGTCTCTGGAAGATCTCATGATGCTTCAGAGGCAGCTCTATCATCTCGCGGACCCTCTGAATCTCGTCCCCAAGACCGCCAATATCTTCATAAGTGATGCCGCTGGCAGTGTCCTCATAACCTTCCACAGGTTTCTGGCGCAGTTCTATCTCTGTACTCTCATTGACCATCAAAATGCCTTCTTCGGGCTCGCTCTTAATGGCAACAAGAGGTATCGCCTGATTTCCAGGTACTGATTGGGTCATCGAACTTGTTATTGGAATGACGTCCCCCACAACGAACGGCCGTTTCAGTATATTATGCTTGATGATGGCGGTTATGTTGGATCCGAAGTCCATCATCACACCTTCAGGAGGTGCCAGTATGACCTTCTCCGCCACAAGTACCTCGGTCTTCTGGATGTGAACCCTTTCCCCAATACCTACCCCTGCATTTTGACGGGTGAATCCATCGATACGACCGATCCCCTGTCCCCAGTCCTGACGGTCTGCACGCCAGACCTTAGCTGCTGTCCTCTTTTTCCCAACGATCTCCACAATATCCCCTGGAGATAGCTGTAAGCTGAGCAAGGTGCTCGGATCAAGACGTATGATACCCCGTCCAAAATCGATTGGATGTGCTTTCTCTACTTTGATCTGTAGTTCTTCCATTGGTCTCATCCTTAATTGTTTTATTATTTTATCTGTTCCAAGACATAAATAATATGTGGTTCTATGTCATGCTTTTATCATTTTTATAATGTTAATATACTTATGATCACATATTTAAATATACAGTTTTAATCGAATTTGTTTTTGGCTCTTCATATTGGATATCTTTTTATCTCTCTTCTGTATTTTTGTCACCATCGATAGTTGCTGATATGCAGATCTTAAGGATGTGTGTATCCTTCTACAATTCAGAAACATCAGCTCTGGTAGGTGTCGGGGATGTGTATTGTAACTATCAAAGATATTCTTAAAGAAGAAGAAGATGGTATCGCAAATAACTCCGCAAATTTGCATTTACAGAGCTAAACTATGGAGGAGTTGCATACCTGTGTAGATCGCATCTCCTATGGGAATTTAATTTAAAATTTGACCATTCTTAGCCTCATCATATTTCATTTTTCCAAAAACTGTTCAAGTCCTTTTCTCAAACTCACTTTCGGAGCGAATCCCAGTTTCTCAGCCTTTGAAATGTCGGCTACACTATGTTTTATATCTCCTGCAATTGGCTCTTTATGGTCTGCCTTGACATCCTTTTCGAATAATTCTATAATGATCTCTGCAAGCTCATTGATAGTGGTGGCTTTGCCTGTAGCTGCATTGAAAACATTTCCAATGGCCGCTTTCTTCGAGATCATAAGCTCCACCAGATCCACAACATCCTGGACATGGATGAAATCCCTGGTCTGCTCCCCGTCACCAAAGATCATCGGGGCAGTCCCTCCTGATACTCTATCCATGAACTTTGAGATAACTCCTGAATACGGGTTCGAGGGGTCCTGTCTGGGGCTGTATATATTGAAAGGCCTTATACAGGTCGTTGGTAATCCGTATGCCTTGTTATACATAAGGCAATATTTTTCTCCTGCAAGCTTACTGGCACCATATGGTGATAATGGTTCTTGCGTATGTGTTTCAGGTATTGGCACTTCCACGGTATTCCCGTAGGTAGCAGCTGAACTGAAATACACAAATCTTTCAATATCCGCATGGCGTGCTTCTTCAAGCAGGTTCAAAGTACCCATAATATTGTTTTGTGCATCGAAAAGAGGTTCGTTCATCGACCTTACAACGCTTATCTGGGCGGCAGTATGTATGATCACATCTGCATTTTGTACGTGTTCTGAAACATCTTCCCTTATATCTGCTTTTATCACAGGTACATCTTCAGGAAGCATCTCTCTTGTCGTGGATGAATAGTTATCGAGTACAGTCACTTCGTTATCTTCATGGAGGTGATCGACAAGATAGCTTCCGACCTGGCCCAAACCACCGGTAATAAGAACTCTTTGCATATCTCTGAAAATGGTTTTCTTTTATATGGACTTTGTGAATCTGGGTTTAATATATTAACATCCCATTATTATGAGTATCATCACTTTTCCCAATCTTTCAGAAAGTTAATATAGTATTGTGCCACTTGTATATATTGAGGACCATTGCAGTTCTCTCCTCTCTACATTATATGTGGTGTGGTACAAAATCAAAACAAAGGTTGCGGTGGTACGGCCTTTGTTGGTGTCGATATTATCGAAACCAAAGCGGGCTTTGTGGTGAGGTCCGCTTACATCCCCTCTTTTTCTTATCCTTTGTTATGGACTATTTTTGTTCATCAAATTGTTCTTTCGAATTCTCTGGCGATCTACAAGATAGCTCCTGAACTGATCTTCAACAATACCTCATTGGATATCTCTAAAAATGGTTCTCTTCTCATGGCATTTGTGGGTCTGAGATCAATATATTAATTTCACATTATGATGAGTATCATAACTTCTTCAAGTCCTTCATAAAGTTAATATAGTATTGTACCACTTGTATATATTGAGGACTATTGCAGTTCTCTTCCTTCTACACTATGAGTGGTGTGGTACAAAATCAAAACAAAGGTTGCGGTGGTACGGCCTTTGTTGGTGTCGATATTATCGAAACCAAAGCGGGCTTTGTGGTGAGGCCCGCTTACATCCCCTCTTTTTCTCATTCTTTGTTGTGGGTAATTTTCGGTCTAATTTGTTCGAGTGGATCTCTTCGATTCTCTGATATTATCTTGGTTGGGTGTCTTTCACGCCTTCGATTTTCACTTCGGCACTCAAAACCTCATTATGATTATAATTATAACTTCTAAAAATCATTCCATAAGTTAATATACCATTACTGTATATTTTATTTTATTGTGCGCTTAAAGCTACTGAATTGAGCCGGTGGTGATGTCGTACAAGAAATACGATTTGGTTTGTGTCATTACTATGCACCGGACCAGGGGGTACACTGTGCCCCCATCATCCCCTCTACTTTTCTCAATGTCCTTAACTTTCAATAACGTTCAGAAATATCGTTCTGATCGAAAATATATCAAAAAAGAAATGTGGCAGTATGATCAGATCTTTTCTGCCGGTGGTGCGGTGTTCAATTTCACGTACTTAACACCTTTAAGTGCCATTAACCTCTCGTCCATTTCCTTGATGAGTTCTCCTTCTCCGTCAAAGATAACGACTTCAAGGCAGTTATCATGGTCAAGGTGGATATGTACTGAGGACTTGATCAGGTCCGAGTAATCATGTTGTATGTCGGCAATAGCATTTGAAAGCCCTCTCTTTGTATGGTCGTAGATAACGGTAATAGTTCCTACGCGCCTTCCCCTTATGTCGCTCATCCATTCATACTGATTGATGTAGGTGCGTATCGAATCCCGGATGCCTTCTGAACGTGAAGAATACCCTCTGCTCTCTATGATCGAATCGAATTTATTCAACAGATTGTCTGGAAGTGAGACACCTATTCTCATTAGTTCATGTTCCATAATTTCACCTGCATCAAAATAGGCATAAAAGGTAATAACATTTTGTACCACTTTTATTATTTTAGTTGTTATTTCATATCGAAAAACGCACTAGAATATATATTTATATTTAAGTGTGCTATATGGTATCCATAATTAACAAAATGTAAACTATCCATATTTGGAGACCAAATTCATGAAAACGGAAGAACTTTACTCAGGCAAAGCAAAGACCATCTATAAGACCGAAAATCCGAATGAGCTTATCTCAGAGTTCAGGGACAGCCTCACAGCTTTTGACGGCAAGAAGAAAAGTGAAGCAACGAACAAGGGCTACTACAATGCTCAGATATCAAAGAAGATCTTTGAGATGCTCGAAGAAGAAGGTATTAAAACACACTACCTTGGTATGGTATCTGGCAATGAGATGCTCGTAAAGAAAGTTGATATAATTCTCATCGAGGTAATTCCAAGGAACATCGCAGCAGGTTCTATTACTCGCAAATATCCTGTTGAAGAAGGTACGGTCTTCAATGAGCCTGTTCTTGTATTCGATTACAAGAGCGATGAATTCGGAGATCCTATGATCAATGATGATATCGCAGTTGCAATGGGTATCGCTACACGTGAAGAGATCGATTTCATTCGCAGCATGGCATTGAAGATCAACGATATCCTCAAGGGCTATCTTGAGAGCAATGGTTTCCTGCTTCCTGACTTCAAACTTGAGTTCGGTAGGGTGGACGGCGAGATCGTCCTTGCTGACGAGATATCCTGTGACACCTGTAGGTTCTGGGACGTTGAGACCGGTGAATCCATGGACAAGGACCTGTTCAGGTTCGATAAAGGTGACCTTTCAAAAGCATATGAAAAGGTTGCACGCAGGCTTGTCCCTGAAATATTCGAGGAGTAAATGGATAAATATGATGTTATCGTGGTCGGAGCCGGCGTGACCGGTCTTCTGGCCGCACTTACATTATCAAAGCATGGCAAAAAAGTGCTGGTGCTTGAAAAACAGGACTCTGTTGGGGGAAACTGCAACAGTTACTCAGTGGATGGTTATCAGGTAGACACTGGTCCGCATGCGATCACTCATCTTGCGGAAGGTCCGCTCAGGCGGCTTATGGATAACTATTTTGATTATCAGCCGGTATTCGAGGACTACGGTCAGTATTATGTAAGGACCGAGGAACGTTTTGTAAAAGTTCCCTCAACGATCAAAGAATTCGTCACATTTGACGTTTTTCCCAAACTTGACCGCCTTGCAATTACTCAGGCCATCACAAAGTCTCTCACAATGGCTTCCTTTGGTATCGATCTCTCGGACCAATCGGTCTATGATTCCCTTCCTGCAAACCTTTCAAAGGACACTTACGACTTCGCAGATGCTATATCCTACTTCCTTTCCGGACGTTGCATGAAAGAGACATCTGCACAGAGGGTGCTGGCAGGAAGCAGTTTTGTAAGGGATAGTGTGACTCAGGAACAGTTCGAAGAGATCATCAAACAGGAATCCACTCCTCAAACCGAATCCATACTTCAGTCTGTCCTCCCATCCAATCTCCATCTCTCACTTCATTCAAGGATAAACCTATCCTGCCTCGGAAGACTTGCTTCCAACAAGGTCAGTCTTTCCCAGGGATATCCGCGAAAAGGCCTGAAATCCCTGCTCAATGCAATTCTTTATTCTCTTCCCTCGACCGTGGAAATTAAGACCGGATGTGAGGTCCATAAGATATTCACTGATAATGGGAAGGCTTGGGGTGTCGAAGCGGACAATGCCTATAGTGCCGATCTTGTGATATACACAGGATTTGCAACATCCCTTCCCACTCTGGTCGAAGACCTTCCGGCATCTTACAAAGAGTTGCTTGACGGTATCGTTCATTCTAAAAGTCTCACATTATGGCTTGGCCTTGACAGAATGATGGATGAGTTCAAATATGTCGGGTCTGAGATATGGTTCAAGGACACCCCTTACTGGGCGATGCCCACAAGCAATTATGATCCTTCCCTTGCACCTAAAGGAAAACAGCTGGTAGGCTTTGCTTTCTTCATGGATGAGGGCAATGATGAGTCCAAAGATATAAAGAACGCCTATGAGACGATCTTCCGTGCAATTCCAAACATCGAGGATCGCATAGAAATGAAACATCATCAAGTGATCGTTCCTGAAAAAGCTGCAGTGACGCTCAATGGAAAATTTGCCGATATCCGTACTCCGGTAAAGAATCTTTATGTTGCAGGGACGGATACCGATAAACGCAGCATGGGAGTGACCCGGGCTGCATATTCTATACTTGAAATGTTAAAAGTGTTGAACGAGGACGGTAATCTTCACTGATCACCGTCTGATTATCATTGTTCTGAGCCTGTCGGCTGCATTTTCGGTCTTATCTGCAATGTCTGCAATAGTTCTGACAAGTTCGATAAGATAGAACACTCCGACAGCACCAAGTTCCTTTTCATGGGCATATATGTCTTTGATAAGGTCCTTCTCTATAAGGTCTGTGATATGCTCCATCTCTTCTATCTGTGGAACGAGTGACAGAGCTTCATCGACATCTCGTTTGCTAAATGATGTTTCAAGGAGCTCGCTCAACGAATCTACCAGCGTTTCGTATATTTCCACTGTTTTCAATGTCTCTGCACTCAGTTGACAGATCTGGTCCTTTATCCCCTCGGGCATGTCGCATTGTCTCAGGGTAAGCATATATGCAGCTTCCTGTGCCACATCGGCGATGGAGTCCTGTGGCTTTAAAAAGTTCAACAGGTCCTCTGCGTTCACAGGCAGCATTATAGAAGATGAAAGCTGTCCTCTTATCGTCTGTTTGATAATGTCCGCTTCATGCTCGATGTTGTCGATCTCATGGCTCAGCTCTTCAACAAGTGGCATATTAGTGCAATATGCATTGACCGCCTGATCGAGCTTTCTTACTGTCTCCACACCTTTTGATGCGTGCAGGTAAAGCGGTTTAAATGGCGATCTTGCAAATACGTTAAGTACCGAACGAATGTATTCCCTTTTCATAATCCAACCCCCCTTAATGCTAGGAAAATAAGTGCTGATGTTACTGCTGCTATTGGCACAGTGATTATCCATGACATGGCTATCTTTCCGATAACACTAAGGTCGACCGCAGCAAGACCGCCTGCAAGTCCGACCCCTATCACAGAACCAACAAGGGTATGTGTTGTAGATATAGGCAGTGAACTGTAACTATGAAGGACAACAACGGATGCTGTAGCTAATTCTGCAGAGAATCCCCTTGTAGGTGTCAGTTCAGTTATCTTTGTACCTATGGTCTCTATAACGCGGTATCCCCATGTAGCAAGTCCGATTACCATTCCGACACCACCGACCATTAAGACCCATAGGGGTATAGTCAGGTCTGCGAATCCGAGGGCGTTAAGTCCTGCGTAGAGTGGTCCGACAGCGTTTGCCACATCGTTAGAACCATGTGCGAATGCAATAAAACATGCAGTACCTATCTGAAGTATCACAAATTTCTTTTCTATATTATATGGATTGTCCGTCTTCTGTAATAACGTCAACCGTATGACCGTGAATATGATGTATGCGAGGACGGCACCCAATATAGGTGAGACCAACCAGCTGCCCACGATCTTTGTAAGTACTATCCAGTTGATATCGCTATATGCGATAATTCCCTGGTATGCGGACACAAGTCCGAAACCAAGTACTGATCCCACAATTGAGTGTGTGGTGGAGACCGGTAGGTTATAAAATGTAGCGAAAGTGATCCAGAAACCGGCTGCAAGGATCGCTGCCAGCATTCCCACTGCTACAAGGTTCGGATCTAACAGCTTAATACTGTCAATAGGTACGATTCCTTTTGCAATGGTCGATGTGACCTTCTTACCAAAAAAGACAGCACCAACGAATTCGAAGACACCTGCCACAAGTATTACCTGTTTAATTGAGAGTGCTCCACTCCCTACTGATGTTCCCATTGCATTAGCAAGATCGTTCGCTCCGATATTCCAAGCCATGTAAAGGCCTGCGATTACCAAAAGAACCACAATTGGATTTAATAGATCTATCATATTTCCTTCCTTTGATCAAGTATTAAAGCTGATATTGTCACATATGTGATAAATGTATCAATCATTATTTTTTGCCATGGAAATGATCTCTTCACGTGCCTTTTTAACATCCCCGTCCTCGGGGTCCAGCTCGATCAGCATATCGTATGTCTTAATGGCATCATTGTAATTATCTTCCTGTACGCAGAGCTCGGCAGCATTTGATAGTATTGCTTTTGCTTCCTGTTTGTGCCCAAGCTTGTAAAGCAGTTTACCTCTTGTTCTCCACATGTCGATGTTGGCAACATCGAGCTCAAGGGCATTCTCGATCGCTCCGAGTGCTTTCTCGTATGTCTCAGTGTTCCTGCTGACAAGTGCTTTCAACTCCCACATTTCGGCTGCTGCATGGAAACATTCTACTGCTTCCTTTACCTGTCCAAGCTTTCTGTGAGCAATACCTGTAAAGAAGATCGGTTCGACAAAGTCTTCTGTCAGTTCCATTGTCTTCTCAAAAGCTGAAATGGCAGCACCATATCTTTCAGATTCGAGAAGTAACATTCCCTTACTGTGCCATACATGTGCAATGCTCGGGTCTATCTCTATGGAGCGTTCAAATTCCTCAATACCCTCTTGCGCCCTTCCCATTTCCGCAAGGATGCCACCTTTCAGGAAATAGCTTTCAGCGTCCTTTGGTGCTATCTCTGTGATATTCGTGAATATCTCCAGTGCTCCCTCAAGGTCATCCTTGATGGCAAGGATATTACCTTTCAATTTGAGTGCCTCGATATCTTCTCTAAGGTCCAATGCTTCATCGGTGGTTTCAAGGGCATCATCATAGAGATGAAGTCCGGTGAGTATCCGCGCTTTGATAAGCAGGGCATGAGTTGGGTCAGGTGCGTGGTTGATCGCCTGTTCCACAACTTCCAGTGCCTGATCGAGCTGGCTTTCCCTGCACAATGACATTACTTTGTTTATCAGAAAATCTGCCAATTCTTGAGGTGACATATCACTTTTAGGTTCGGACATAATCACCAATTGTGCAATACCATTTTAATGTCTTGCGGCGGATTTAGAAAAAAGAGTCCAGCGTTCTCTGGAAACGAATGTCTGATAGCATCTTGGCCTTTGCCTTCCATTGATACGAAGGCGTTCTCACTCTCGTTGCCATGTCATCCAGTGCTTCTTCAATGGTCTCGAACGTGCGTGGGGTGGACGACAATGCATTTCTGGCAGCCTCGCGGACCACCCATACTCCAAGCGGTGCCCAGTATTCAGGTGTTATTTCCCGTATCATGAATACCGATGCCTGCCTTTGTATATTCTCAAGATGTTCCAGGGCGGCTATACGGGCGGCATAATATCCTCCGGCAAGGTTCGAATATCCCTTTTTACCGTTAATATCCTCCATGTCCTGCCCTATCCATGAAGAACCTCCGGACCAGACCGAGCTTTTCATCCATATCTCAAGCAGCTCGTAAGAATATCTGCGGGGTGTCATGAGTATCTCAAAATAGTTCCCGAAACATCCTCCGCTGAACACGGATATCTCACTGATGAGTGGCAGATCTATCACACGGTCGGTGATATTCTTCCCGACCATATCGTCCGTGGCGGTAATTGCCCAGCGGGTAGGTACAAGTTTCCGTTCCTGTCCCAACAAGCCTATGGAAAGCAATCTTGTGATATGTTCTGTGGGGATATCCCCTTTAAAGAGTTCACACACAGCATCCTTTGCAAGGGCATCAGTGTCGTATGCCAGATGGTCCACTTTTTTCGGGACCTTCGGATTCTCTGCAATATCAAAGTCCTTCATGGTGCCGGAAGGGCCCATGGGAGTAAGTACGCTGTCGAACTTCAGGTCCTGTTTCAATGGCTTGGTGAACCAGGCTTCTGTATCGATGGGCGACTTTGACAGTGCGAGCTCCTGCGACTTTTCCAGGAGTTTATCCGGTCTGTTCGCATTTTTCACATCCATGGTCGTATTTGCCCGGACAAGCTGGCATCTGGCAGATATGATGTCCTGGATATCCATGGAAAGCCACTGCTTGGGGTCTTCCAGTGCCATTGCATCCTTAGAATCCACCTGTGGTGGGATCATGGGTCCGGCCTTGACCTGGGGGTAACCATATCTTCCCACAAAGACCGCTGGTGGGGAAGCTCCAAAAATAGAACCGTCTGAAGATATCGAAGTTGCAGTGTTCTCAGCAGACCTGAACTTCTCAAGAATAGGACACCGAGGTCTTCCGCAAAGTCCTTTTCCTTTACATTGGATGCATAGACTTTTGCTCAATCTTCATCATCTTTACATAATATGCAATATTCTGCTTCCGGTGCATTTTTGAACAACCAACCCGAACGCTGTACGAACTTGCATACATTGCACATTCCCTCGTTCATGGCCTTTGCAGACATCTCATTGACAAGGTCGGTAGCAAATTTCCTTATCTCTTCATTGGTCTCTTCTGAAAATCCTACTTCTGCTCCCCTTTTCTCACTCACGTACTGGGAAACGGCAGCTCTGGACAATCCGAGAATGTCGGCAACCTGTTGCTGTGTGCATCCGTGGTCGAGCATCATGGTACGTGCAAGTCCGGCTCGTATTGCTGGCAAAACTCTCTGAACCATTATCTCGCAGGTAGGTTTCATAATATTATATCCTTCACTCGTCCTATTTGATTTTTTTGGCAGTATTGATGATAAGCAAATCTGCACTCGAACGGACGCTCATAATTCAAAAAAAGGACATGGCATTCAATACCAGCATTGGTATGGCCATGTTCCGTTCATTATTAGGTTTTTAATACGAACATCAGGTCTGTCTGGCAGTCCTGTTATTCAAAGTCAATTTCAGTCCTTGATCTGCTCGGGAGAGAACCCTTTCTTTACAAGAACGGCTTTCATGCGACTCAGATGGTTGCCCTGCAATTCTACGGCACTACCTTTTACAGTTCCGCCACACGCAAACTTTGATTTAAGGTATGTGGACAGTTCGTGGAGGTCGATCTCATTAGCATCGAATCCTTCTACAACTGTAACTTCTTTGCCGTATCTTCGTCTATTCACTTTCACTGTAATTCTTTGTTGCTCTTTTGCCACTTCTTCACAGATACATAGCTCTGATGGCAAACCGCAAACCGGGCACATTTCTGAACTCATCTTCTAGTTTTTCCTCCGCAAATTGATTGCGTTATAACCATAAATTATTATAATGTATGCTATCTATACGTAATAAATAGATGTCTGTTATGTATCCCACTATGCTATTAAAATCTAATGGTGATGTTATATCATCTGATATCGAATATGCAAAAAGCATGTTCAAGCAGGCTAAAGGCCTCATGTTCAGGCGCTCTATCCCTGATAGCTATGCTATGGTCTTTATCTTTTCCTCTCTCAAGAAAATATCTCTCCACATGCTGTTTGTACCATTTCCTCTGGATGTCCTTTTTCTCAACGAAGATAAAAGGATAGTCAAGATCACTACTCTCAGGTCCTGGATCGGTATTACTGATTCCGGTGAAAAGATCAGGTACGTCATAGAACTGCCTTCAGGTACCATCGCTTCCAACGACCTCAAGGTTGGGGATGATCTGATGTTCGATGAACCTTGAACTTCTCTCTCGCTGGAAATCTTTATCTAATCTATGGTTTATTTAAGCCTAAATCATACTCCTTATATAATGAGGCGCACAAATGTTACCTGAAAATGACCTGAAGATCATAACAGAAGAGATGGGCAGAGTACCAAACCTTGTTGAACAGGGATGCTTTTTGAATCTTTGGAGCGAACACTGCTCCTACCGTTCCAGTGCTCCCCTGCTAAAAACGTTTACCACCGTTGGAGATCGTGTTATCATAGGTCCTGGTGACGATGCAGCAATAATCCGCTTCGGAGAAGGCTGGGTACTTGCCATTGGAATGGAAAGCCACAACCATCCTTCATATGTCGATCCCTATAACGGATCAGCAACCGGTGTCGGCGGAATTGTGCGTGATATCATTTCCATGGGTGCCCGCCCAATAGCGCTTATGGATCCATTGTATTTCGGTCCTCTGGACACTCCCAAGAACCTTTACCTTTTTGAGCATATCATTGAAGGTATCGCAGGTTACGGTAACTGCATTGGTGTTCCTGTTGTCAGGGGTGAAACCTACTTCGATGAATCATACAGTGGAAATCCTCTGGTGAACGTTGTTTGTGTGGGTCTGGCACGCGAAGAGAACATCGTGACCGCATGTGCACAGAAAGCAGGCAATAAGCTCGTCCTCATAGGTTCTACCACAGGCCGTGACGGTCTTGGCGGTGCATCCTTTGCGTCCCGCGACCTTTCAGAAGAAGCTGAAGCCGAAGACCGCCCCAGTATACAGATTGGCGATCCATTCACCGAAAAACTTGCGATCGAAGCAACACTGGAAGCTATAGGCGCAGGCTATGTTCTCTCATGCAGGGACCTTGGTGCAGCAGGGCTTGCAGGTGCAAGCTCTGAAATGGCATCAAAGGGTAAACTCGGTATGCGTCTTGATGCTGACAAAGTTATCCTCAGGGAAGACGGCATGACCCCTTACGAGATCATGATCGCCGAATCTCAGGAACGCATACTAATGGAAGTCGAACCTGAAAATGTCGATGCTGTCCTTGCGATCGGAAAGAAGTACGATCTCCATGCAAGCATGATAGGTGAACTTACAGAACGTCTCTATTATACTGTTGAGTTCGAAGGTGAAATGGTAGCTGACATTCCGGTAATGCTGCTCACCGAAGGTGCGCCAACGTTCGAAAGACCATCCACTGCTCCTCCAGAGCGTGAGGTAGGTGAAAAACCAGACCTTCCTGCAGACCTGAAGAAGGTCGTTCTCGATATCCTCTCCTCCCACAACATCGCTTCAAAAGAATGGATCTATCGCCAGTATGACCACGAAGTGCAGGTGCGTACCGTGGAAAAACCCGGCTCAGATGCAGCAGTTCTTCGCATAGGCGATGGAAAGGGACTTGCCATGTCATGCGGATGCAACCCGCGTCACACACTTCTTGATCCATACGAAGGTGGAAAGGGCACACTCATTGAGAACAGTATGAACCTTGCAGTAAAAGGTGCAGAAGGTATCGCACTTGTGGATTGCCTGAACTTCGGAAATCCTGAAAGACCTGACATCTACTGGCAGTTCAAACAGGCCATCCTCGGTCTCGGTGACGCTGCAAGAAGCCTGTCCATTCCGGTGGTCGGAGGGAACGTCTCCCTTTACAACGAAAGCGGGGAATATGGCACTGCCATCGCACCAACACCGTCCATTGGTCTTATCGGCATCACCGGAGAGCTCGAAACAGTCCCTCAAAGCTACTTTGCAGGGGAGGGCAACACCATCATCCTCGTGGGCAACACCCTTGATGAAATGGGTGGCTCGGAATATTACAACATGGTCGGGCTAAGGCTCAACGGTAATGTGCCAAAGGTAACCGATGATTCAGTAAAGGTCGTTGAAAAGCTCATCAATGTGGTGAGGGGTGGAGATGTAGTGTCTGCCCACGACGTATCTGCCGGTGGTCTTGTTGTGGCCCTCTCCGAGATGTGTGACTCCATGGGTGCAAATATCGATCTGACTGCCGTAGGGGACAACCTGCGTGCGGACGATATCCTTTTCTCCGAATCCCATGCAAGAGCAATCCTTGTAACATCCTCTCCGGAACAGGTAAAAGAAATGCTTGTCGATATCCCTCATACTATCATTGGAACAGTAGGCGGTAACAACCTGAGTATCAAAGGTGACGGATTCGATATTTCACTCTCCCTTGAGGAGATATCAGATGCAAGGGCATCTCTTACAAAACTGATGATGGAATAATTTCCATTATCTTCTTTTACCTTTATTCTTTCATTTTTTCAAGTTTGAGTCATCCTATTGCACAGATGCATGTCACATATTGTTGATTCATCACATGTTATCTAAATTTTATATGTATATATTTTTATAATTAAATCACTATATGTTTCCCTATATCAGGGGTACATTATGTTTATTCGACAAAAAACATTGATTGGTGTAGGGGTCATGCTTATTTTTATGATTTTTGCCATTACTGGAGTTTCTCAACTTCTTGTAGCAGAAAGTTATAGTGAATTGGATGAAGAGCAGGCATCTAAAGATGCTACCTGGATGGAAGATCTCATTGAGTCTGATATGGATTCATTGGAGTTTCTGAACATTGACTATGCTCAATGGGATGATACTTATGAATATATTGTATCTCATGATAAAGAATATCTCGAATCCAATATAATGCCAGAAACGTTTCAGCACAGTCGGCTTGATTTTATCGCTTATGTTGATTCTTCCGGGGAGATCGTTTATGGCTCATCATATGATAAAATAAATGAAGAGCAAGTACCATTATATGACAGCTTGGTGGAGTTTATTCCGTCTTCAAATTTAAGCGGACCCGTTTTCATCAATTTGCCGGAAGGTCTGTTTATCATCTCCTCGTCTCCAATATTAACCAGTGCCATGGATGGTCCGTCTCGTGGAATTGTGGTGATGGGGCGCTTATTCGATCATGATCTAATTGACTCTCTTTCAGAAGGTTCAGGTATTGAAATAGAGCTGCTACCTGCAGATGATCCACAGCTACCTATGGGTATTTGGAATGAAGGTTCTTCTGACATTTCCATAGAAACTATTGATAAAGATATGGTTGCAGGCTATTATTCAATTCATGATGTTTTCGGTATTCCTGCAATAGTTGCCAAAACCACAACCCCTCGTTCGATAACAGCACAGGGGGAGGAAACATTATATTATTTTGCCCTCTCACTTTTCTTTGTGGGGTTTGTTTTTGGATTTATACTGCTCTTGTTCCTGGATCGGGTCGTGCTTAGGCGTATACTCCATCTTTGTGTAGATGTAATATCTATTGGAGGCGATAAGGATTTCTCTTCCCGTCTGCATATTGGGGGGGATGATGAACTTTTCCGTTTATCTCATTCCATAAACTTGATGTTGGAGAAGCTTGAAGAGATGCACAAAGCTAAGGACAGTGCAGTCATGAAAGCTATGCCGGTTATGATCGCTCACATGAAGCTTGATGGTACCATCGTACACCGTAATGATCCCCAGAATGGTGATCTGTTCTTCCTATCCTCCATGGATTTTAAAAATATCTATGATGTTCTTCCTGAAGATACTGCAAAGCTTATGAGGGGTAAGGTGCAGGATATTGCTAGGTCTAATGAAGTTGGAGTTGTGGAATACAACTTGCCTGTAGATGGTCGGATAGTCAATCTTGAAGCAAGGGTTCTGGTGTTCGGTGAAGACGATGTGCTTGCGATAATTATGGATAATTCCCATCGCAAAGCTGCGGAATCTGCTCTTATTCAGTCAAAACTGGAAGCTGAAGCATCAAGCCGTACAAAATCCGAGTTCATAGCTAACATGAGTCATGAGCTGAGGACACCTTTGAATTCGATCATTGGTTTTTCGGATGTGATTCACAGTGAAAGTCACGGTCCTTTGAATGAACCTCAGAAGAAATACATATCTAATGTTCTTAAAAATGGAAAGCATCTTTCAAATATCATCAACGACATACTATCTGTGTCAAAGATCGAATCTGGTAATGTGGAACTTCATGTTGATGAATTCTTTGTATCCGATCTTATTAATGAAGTAGAAACAATGATGGCACCTATTGCATTAGAGAAAGATATTGACATGAGCTGTAACATTGATATTGAAATGCCTGCCATAAAAGCAGATATGATTAAATTCAAGCAGATCGTTTACAACCTCGTGAGCAATGCCATTAAGTTCTCCGATAAAGGGGGTACAGTGGCAATCGGAGGAAATATCTCAGAGGACTTCGTGCATATTTCTGTAAAGGACTGTGGCATCGGAATTTCACCAGAGTGTCAGGATAAATTATTCAATCCTTTTTTCCAGGCGGATGCATCTGTTTCCAGAAAGTATGGAGGTGTCGGCCTTGGCCTTCCTCTTGTCAAGAACTTTACAGAAATGCATGGTGGTTATGTACGGGTGGAAAGTAAGGAAGGGGAAGGTAGTACCTTTACGGTCTCCTTCCCACTCGAAAGGGAAGTTGATACCTCCCAAATTAATGAGCAGAACTAAAAAGATCATGCAAGCATTGTGATCTGCTCAACCCCTTTTATTAAAGAATCGACCTCTTCTTTGGTATTGTACAGGGCAAATGAAGCCCGTACGGTACCTTCGACACCGATCAGGTCCACTGATGGCATGGCGCAATGGTAACCGCTTCGAACACATATCTTTCGGGTCTCATCAAGGATCATGGCGACATCATGCGGGTTCATGCCCTGCACATTGAAAGGCACGACTCCGGTCCTGTCCTTTGGTCCGTATACCTCCACTCCCTCTATCGCTGCAAGGCGTGTTGCAGTATCTTGTGCCAGCTCTTTCTCATGTTTCTCTATGGCTTCTACACCAATGTCCTTCACATACTCCACGGCTCGTCCAAGACCTATGATCCCTGGAATATTGGGGGTGCCGGCTTCGAACTTTGATGGGGATGGCTCAAGCTCATAACTTTCAGTGGTCACTCCATGAACGGTTCCGCCACCTACATAAACGGGCTCAAGGATGTCCGGGTCCTTTATGCAAAGCACGCCAGTTCCCTGTGGTCCGAGTAATCCTTTATGACCTGGGGTAATGAAAAAGTCACACCCGATATCTTTGATATCCACTGGCATATGTCCGGCAGACTGTGAACCGTCAACAAGTGTCAATACATCGGATAGGTGTGCTATATGAGTTATCTTCTTGACATCCCTGACAGAACCGAAAACATTTGAAACATGGTTGACACTTACCAGTCTTGTTCTGTCCGTAATGGCTTCATCGATATCCTTTGGATCGACACGTCCTTCCCTGTCCGACCCGACGATTGTGACTTCAACACCCTGTTCTCTTAGCCTCATCCATGGGAGAAGATTTGAATGATGTTCGACAACAGTTGTCACCACATGGTCGCCAGTTTTCCATTTCAGTCCAAGTGATACCATATTAATGCTTTCTGTGGCATTTTTGGTGAATACGGTTCCCTCTGACCCGATATTCAGGAATTCGGCAACTGTGTCCCTTGCATCCTCATAGTGGTCAGTGGTCTGCCGGGCAAGCCTGTGAGCTCCTCTGCCATGATTTGCAGCATATTTGAAAAAATAATCGTTCATGGAGTTGACGGCTTGTACCGGCGTCTGTGTTGTGGCACCGCTATCAAGGTAGATAACTTCCTCAAGAACGGGGAAATCTTTGCGTACAGAAAGAATATCATACATATTCGTTTCATACGCAAGATTGCTAAAAATAGGTTTTGCAGCTTATTTAGATAGAAATCCACCGAGCATGAAATTGCAAAGTTCCCGCTCATCAGCATCCAGTCTTTCAGTGGTCTGACCACTTACAACCGCAAAGTACCTGTCTTCTCCATTTCTGGCAGATATATCATCTATTTTCATGATATTTCTCATAATTTAATTCCTCCTGTCTCTTCAATTGTAGTTATAGAATTTGACCTGCGTAGCAGAGCCAAACTCTTAATAATGATTTAATCTTATTTATATTTTTCTATCGATATGGGAATTTTTGTGTTGTTATTGTCGTAAGGAATATAATGTTGCAAAAGAGTTCTCCTTACCATGTGTCACATCCTGATCGATCGATCATTGCAATATATAGAAGGTACGCAGCGTGTTCTCGATGAAGGGGCTACTCTTGAGAATACTCAACCTCATCTTAAAAGAATAGGTGTAACCAGGATCGCAAGCATAACCGAGCTTGATCGTATCGGAATACCTGTTTTTTCAGCCATAAGACCTTCCGCAGCCGATGGTGCGATATCCATCTATTCCGGCAAAGGAGCTTCAGAGGCACAGGCAAGGATCTCGGCCATGATGGAAAGCTTCGAAAGATGTCTTGCTGAACGTGTGAGTGTAAATGCGGACATCGATGAAGAGATCGCAGCAGATGAATTTATCGAGAGCTCAGATAAAGCAAGTGAAGGGTATGAGCTACTGGACGTAGATTCTTTACTTCTCTTTGAACCGATAGCCTCTGATAAACTGGTCGAATGGACCAAAGGCTGGGATATGTTGCAGGAGAAGGAGATCTATGTTCCCTCAAATGCTGTCCATCACCCATACGATTCACCGGGAATGTCAGCAAAACTTTTCCGAAGCAATACCAATGGACTTGCTTCCGGTAACGTTATCGAGGAGGCCATTCTCCACGGCTTGCTTGAAGTGATCGAACGTGATGCTCTGAGCATATCTGAGTTTAACAGGAATCCTGGCAAGGAACTCGTTCTTACTGAAAACGATGGTATCAACTATGAGCTCGTAAAGAAGTTCGAAGATGCCGGTGTGCAGATAAAATTATGGTATCTGGGACATGATACCGCTGTCACCACCATCGTAGCGGCTACCGATGACCTTGAACTGAAAGATGCCGCATTGCTTGTCATGGGTGCAGGCTCCCATCTCAAGCCGGAGATCGCTGTACGAAGGGCGATCACAGAAGCTGCACAATCAAGGGTCGTACAGATACACGGTGCACGTGAGGATACTGACAGGGAATCATTTGTGAGGCAGATCGGATATGACCGCATGAAAAGGATGAACCGGTTCTGGTATGATGAAGGTGAGTCCATAACTATCGACCAGATAAATGATATTTCCGCATCAACTCCTGCTGAGAACATTGATGTGGTCCTCAATGAGCTACGTAAAGTTGCAGACAGCGCAATAGTGGTGGACCTCTCCCGTGAAAGTATAGGTGTTCCTGTGGTGAGGGTCATCATCCCCGGATTCGAACAATATACCCTTGACCGCGAACGTGTGGGTAAACGTTTAAGACAAGGTCGCAAGTCCTTGGCTTCATCTGAAAAGCCCTGGAAGAGAAAGTTCGGGCGTAACAAGTGATCCCATGAGAGCAGTTGTGTTTGCAGGTACAAGTATCTGCCATGAAGATGCAAAAGCCATACTTGATGCTATCTATCTTCCTCCTGTGGCAAGGGGTGATGTGGATAAGGTCATGTCCCAGGGCTATGATATCATCGGTATCATCGATGGCATGTTCTTCGATAGGGCTGCCGTTGCACACAAAGAGATCCTCCATGCAATGAAGAAAGGCATCACCGTAGTAGGTGGTTGCAGCATGGGGGCGCTACGTGCATCTGAACTTGATGTACATGGCATGATCGGTGTCGGCAAGATCTATGAATGGTATCGTGATGGTGTCCTCGAATCTGACGATGAGGTGGCTGTCACCACAAATCCCGAAACCTTTGAACCTGTATCTGTTCCCCTTGTTAACATCAGGGAGACCTTACAGGCCGCATGCGATGAAGGTATCATCGATGAGAGTACCCGTCTCTCTGTGCTTAATATAGCAATGGACCTCCACTATCCTCTCAGAAGTTATCTTGGTATTGTGAAAACAGCGGTTGATAAAGGTGTACTTCCCGAAAAAGAGCCGTTATTGGATTATTGTCTGAACAACGAGGTCGATGTCAAAAGAGCTGATGCGATACTCGTTCTTGAAACCATAAAAGAGCTTATGAAAAAGTAAGCTCATGCGTGGTCTTCATGGTCAAGTCCGCAACTATCATGTTCTATCCTGCCACAGACTCCGAAAGTTGGATGCCCCATTGAATTGCAGATCGCATCAATGGCATCCTTTGACACAAAACCTTCAAAACGTGCAACCTCTTTGCAGGATTCTTCCGGTGTAAGTCCGTAATGGTTCAACATAAGGCTCAAAATACGGTGTCTTCTAAGAATGAAATGTGTGTATTCCTTCCCTTTCTCAGTAAGGCTGACACCTCTGTAAGGTATATGTTTCACATATCCTGTGGAATCCAGTTCACTGATAGCTTTCGTTGTCGTTGAGGGATCTACTTTCATGTGCCTGGAAATATCCGTAGTTCGCACATTATCGCCTTTCTCAAGCAGGAATTTCAGGTACTCTATCTTTTTCGGAGATAGCTCAAGCCCTGTAATGTTCTCCATAGACCTGATTGATCCCTTGTTTATTTAAAATTTGCGTACATACCAAAAATAGCCTTTCTCATTTTGGACCATGCTTTTCAATGAAGAGTTCGATGAGCGACCCTGTAATACTCTTTTTCGAAGGAGGCGTGGGGATCTTATCTATGGGGAACCACTTTGCATCCTCTATCTCATTGGCATCTATCTCTATATCTCCGCTTTCATAGGTCGCAGTGAATCCTATCATCAAAGAGGAAGGGAATGGCCAGGGCTGGCTCCCAAAATATGAGAGTTCCTTTATGGATACACCAACCTCTTCTTTGACCTCTCTGTGTACTGCGTGTTCTATGGTCTCCCCGGCTTCCACAAATCCTGCAACAAGGCCGTACATACCTTCCTTGAAATGATGTGACCTTGCCATGAGCAATTCCTCTTCCTTTTCTATAAGGACCACAACAGCAGGACTTATCCTTGGATATGCTATATGTGCACAACTACCGCATTGCATCCCTGTTTCTTCGGGCACATAATGCGTGGAATTTCCACAGAGCCCGCAGTATTGGTGTGTGCGGTAGAAATCTGCCATCTGTACCGCTCTTGAAGTGATGCCAAGCATCTCTTCATCGATGATGCCATACAGATCATTCAGTTCAAGGAATTCCATATCCTCGAACTCTGCTTCTTCCGGTATTTCAAAACAATGGCAGGGCATGTCACCAAGCGTTCCGATGTAGATGACCTCTGTACTCTCAAGAATACTTCTTTCAGGGATGTACTTAAAATACTCTTCAGCATCGAGACCGTTCTCGACCAGCACCTTCCGGCTTCGTACCGGGAAATATAGGGCTTTGCCTTCTGAATTCTCTTCCAAGCCGTGAAATTCGAGTTCTTCGGTAGCAAAAGAAGGATTATAATATGGTTTCATAGTTTCACACCTGTATGGCTCATAGAAGCCCGGTCTCTGGACTATAGCCTTTCGGTAAAAGCTGCTTAAAGACCGGTAAGACCGAAGTAGCTCCAGAGGTAGAGTACGACCGTTCCAACAATTGCTATAAGGACAAAGGTATTCCTTGAATGGTAATAAAGTTCCTTTGAACCTGACATCCTTATAAGCATTATCTTATTAAGGGTGCTGATGATCCCTGCCATCACAGCGGTCTGAGCAGCCACAGTATAGGGAACATTGCCTGTAAAAGCCAATGCTGCAACGGATGCCACGACAGCGGAACTGCTTACAAGTCCTCCGAGTGCTGTTATGTATATACCTGTACTTCCTGCAAACTCTCCTGCAAGACTTGTGATCACCAGGAGTATTGAGAAAAGGACACCGAATTTGAAGGCAGGTTTCAATGCGAAGGGTGAACCTATTTCCAGTGGTCCTGTCATTAGATCATAGCTCTTCCTTCGTACTGCTATGATTATCAGAACAATGACAAGCATGGCGATCTGTGGGGGTATCATTGCCAACATAGTTCTTCCGGTGGGGTCGACTATCAATGCAATAAGGGTGTTACTGATTATCATTGATATGTTTGACATGAGGATGCCGATGTAAAGGGCATGGATAAGGCTGGACTGGTTCTTCGACATTGCAGCCAGTGCAGCAGTGGTGGCTTCGCTGCTGACAAAACCTCCAAAAAGACCTGAATAGGACATCCCGCCTTTAGTACCGAATCTCTTGAGCGATACATAGCTGATGAATCCTATGAACATCACAAGTACCACAATGAGTATGGCGGATTTAAGGTTCAGTACACCCATTATTGGCTCTTCTGGCATGAGTGGGTATAGTATAAAAGCAACTGCGAGGAACTGAACACCATTGATTATCTCCTCATCTGTAAGATGTTCAGCAAAAGAATGCAAAGGCTTCTTCTCGATAAGCAGGAACGTTATTATGACCCCTATGATTATGGCAAAGAGATAATGTCCCATTGCTACGATCACTCCCAGAAGGTAGGTCAGAAAAAGGGCGATGGAACTTGTCATTCCCAGCTTACCACTGATCATATATACTCTGTATATCAGGAAAAAACAGGATGCTGCAATGAGTACTGTGGTTATTAGGAGGATCATTATATCTATCATTTGGGCTACAAATGTCGCAAGCATACCACAGATGCATACTATTGCGAAAGTACGTACTCCTGCAAACACTTCCTGATCCTGACGGTGGTGTTCACGTTCGATTCCTATAAGGATGCCTATCATTAAGGACAGCACGACCTTTGTGAGAAAATCATACAGTATCGGGTCTATGCCCAGATCAAACGCCAACACTGCTACGCCCCTCTTCATAAATATTCATATTATCAGTTTTCCGAAAGAACAGCCATCTATTGTTCTGTGATATGCTTTCTTGTATGTACAAATATATATCTCATGAACCTTTATATTATTTTTTAACATTTGTTGCTTTTTCCGAATATTAATTCTTTATACAGTTCAAAGGAAAGATGGGGTTGTAATTTGATAGTTCAGCAGGTATTCGTAAAAGGAATTGCGCACAGTTCCTATTTGCTTGGTGGCGATAAATTCTGTGCAGTGATCGATCCGTCCCGGGATGTCGACGTATATCTCGATATGGCCTTTGATATGGGATGGAAAATAACTCACATACTGGAAACACATCTTCATGCGGATTTCATCTCCGGGCATATGGATCTGATGAAAAGGACAGGTGCGAACATTTTTGTTCCCGGTTCTGCAGGGTGTGAATTCGATGCAGTGGGTGTTTCAGAGGGCGATATATTCGAGATCGAGGATATGTCCATTAGAGTAATGGAAACTCCCGGTCACACTCCTGAACACGTATCCTATGTGGTGACCGATTGCACAAGGGGGGCTGACCCTGTGTGTGTTTTTTGCGGTGACGCTCTTTTTGTTGGGGATGTGGGCAGACCGGATCTGTTCCCGGGTAAAGCTGAAGAACTGGCTTCAGAACTCTATGATAGTCTTCATGACAAACTTCTTTCTCTCCCTGATTTTTGTGAGGTCTACCCTGCACACGGAGCAGGTTCTCTCTGTGGCAGGGCAATGGCTGCAAAAAGAAGTTCTACCATCGGTTATGAACGCCTTTACAATCATGCTCTCAACATCGGTGAAAAGGCCGAATTCATTTCATCATTAACCAATGAGATGCCTCCTGCACCAGATCACTTCAAACGGTGCAGTAAAGTGAATGCTATGGGTCCCGTTCTTCTTTCACAGCTTGGGCATGCTGAAGCGTTACCTCCTCTTGAGTTCAAAAAGATGAGTGAATATCCTGAAAATATAGTTATTGATACCAGGTGCTATGAAGCATTTGGTGGCCGACATGTTCCGGGTGCATACAGTATTGATATTAACAGCAATTTTGCAACATTTTCGGGCTGGCTTTTGCCTGAGAACAGGACCATTATGCTGGTGGTTGATTCTCCGGAACAAGTGAACAAAGCATCCTTGTGGCTTCACAGGGTAGGCCTTGACAGGATTGGATACTTCCTCGAAGGTGGAATGGCGGCATGGTCCCTGGCTGGTCTCTCGACACAACATGTTTGCCAGCTTTCAGCTGAAGAGCTTCATGATCTTCTCTCCAGTGGTGAAGAACTGGTATTGATAGATGTAAGGTCGGAAGCAGAACACCGGGAAGGGCATATACAGAACTCCATCAATATCCCTGTTCATGAACTGCGGAATTCCCACAAAGGCCTTGATCCCTGCACAAAGACCGTTGTGATATGTGGAAGTGGGCAGCGTTCAAGTATGGGTGCCAGTATCTTACAGCAGAATGGATTCAGTGATATCTACAATGTAGCTGGCGGAATGACCGGTTATAATGCTGCAGGTTATGGTCCTGAATGCATTATGTGTTCCCTCCCCTGGACAGTTTCAGGTGATCGGGATAAAATAAAATAAAAAGGTCACAATTGATGCTTTGTCATTCCAAGGCCGTGTTCCTTTTCAAGATTTATGGTCTTTGGCTTGTAGAGCTTTCCTGCTTTCCACGAAGTGATGGCCTCTTTCACAGTTTCATCAGCACCCACGAATATCTCTATTCCGTTCTTGTCAAGAAGGTCAACGATCTTCTGTCCGACACCTGAACAGAGTACGATATCCACTCCTGCACCTTTAAGCAGTTCGGGAGGTATCCCCTTTCCACCCATATGCACGCTTGTATTCTCAATTATCTCGACAGTTTCGGTCTCGGTGTCATATATGGTATATGTAGGGGCTTTTCCAAAATGAAGTTCAACGTAGTCCTCTAATCCCCCGGTCTCTGAAGATGGTATGGCAATTTTCATATTTTCAACTCTTCATATCAATATGGAAAACCTGAATGATATACCTCACCACTGCTCTGCTTCTTCAATATATCAGCATTGTTCAGATGCTTATACGATAGCCTGCTTCAATATGAACAAAACTTTTCTTATACTTTTCTTTAATGGCATCAATGTTCGATGTACAGTGTCCCACACCTATGAGTTCGAGATCCTGCATCGCTTCAATATCCTGGCAGTCGTGTAATCCTCCGATGATGCCACGAACATTTCCAATTGAACTTGCAATCTCTATTATCGCTGATAAGCCGGGATGTGCACAGCCGCTTATGATATAGACGCCTTTGTCAGTATCCAGCAATAGTGCCTGTTCCTTGATGCTGTCTCCCAGTTCTCCGGTGGAATATACTCCTTCTGCGATCTTGCACATTCCATCTATCTCATTGAGTTTTGCACGCTTTTGTATCTCGTTCTTGAGCTTTTTAGAGAACGATGCCAATGCGTATACCTCTATTTCGGGATTCGCATTCAGAACGGTTGGTAATCCTCCGATATGGTCCCAGTGCTGGTGAGATAATAGCAGAATATCATATTCTCTTATATCAATTCCAAGAGCTACCATGTTCTCTAACAAAAGCCCGCCATCCCAGCCGGTATCGAACAAAATCTTCTGTTCATCGGTCTCGATGGAACAGGAAAATCCCCATCCTTTTCCCAATCCTCTTCCGGCATTGTTGTCATATACAACAGTGATCTCTATCATTACTTCCCCATCTCAAATACGTTCTTCATATAATATTTTGAATAAATGGCTCCTGCGGGGTTGTGTGCAAGTACCCTGTCCTTAACTATGAATGTTGTGACAGGTGCTTCACTGTACTTGTTGAAAAGTATGTCGTGACCAAGACACAGGCCAATTATGATGTTCATTTGTGTCCCTGCACGGTTCAGCACATTTGCCTGGGCTATAGGGTTGCATGCGATCTCTATACTTTCTTCCCGTATCTTATCCAGTCCATAGGTATCTTTCTCCACGCCACAGACCTTGCAACAAACAGATTCCACTTTAAGGTGTTTCTCCAGTATCTCACAGAATGACTTCGCTTCCTTTTCAAGCCCTATGCAAAAAGCAACTCCGATTCTTTCATATCCAAGTTCTTTTGTAAAAAGGAGGATCTCTTCAAGCCTTGTTTTCTGCATGTAGTATTTTGCTTCTATTCCTGAAGCAACTTTCATGATCTCCAGGTCCTCGCCTTCATAATCTGCAAGAATGTCCTTGGGGGCACAATTCTTCCCCTGGTAACAATCCTTACTGTCACAATCAGAACATCTCATATTATCATCTCGCTGGAAGCAGTGTTACTTCTTTCTGATCAAGCTCTGAAACAACACGTTCCCATAATGCTTTGAGCCCTTCTGAAAGAACATTCTTCCTGTATTCAACAACGGTTGTCTCTTCCCTCATTGCCATATTGGGCGATGGGTGGTAAGGAAGCTTTCCTACAACCTCTACCCCTCTTTCATTACAGAACTCTTCTATTTTCCCTGCGTTCTTCTCATTGATATCGTATTTGTTGATACAGACAATGGCAGGGATCTCAAAGTGTTCCGTAACCTGCAAGACCCTTTCAAGATCATGCATCCCTGATAAGCTGGGTTCGGTCACTATCAATGCAAGGTCTGCTCCTGTTATCGTTGCAAGCACCGGACATCCTGTTCCCGGCGGCCCGTCGGTTATTATAAGTTCGTTCTCATTTTCCAGTGCAATTGAACGTGCACGTTCTTTGACAGCACTCACAAGTTTCCCGCTTGCCTCTTCTCCGATCCTTAATTCTGCGTGCACCATTGTCCCATGGTTCGTTGCAGATCCAAAAACAGCGCCGGATATTTTTTTCACCATGTTTATAGCATCGGTTTCACAAACATATTCGCATACCCCACAGCCCTCACAGATGTGTTGGTTTATTATAAGGGCGTCATCTATGGCATCGAAGTTGCAGGCATTTTGGCAATTATAGCACTCGTTACACTTTTCAAGGTCTATCTCTGCTTTATCCATTCCGTAGAATGAGTGTGTTTCCATGATCCTTGGTCTTAGGAGGAGGTGAAGGTTGGGTGCATCGACATCACAGTCAGCTATCACTGCATTTTTTGCCATTGCTGCAAATGAAGCTGTAATTGTGGTCTTGCCGGTTCCGCCTTTTCCACTGATGACTACGAGTTCCTTCATGCCAGCACCTTTTCATTGACGATCTTCTCGAATAGATCTGAGAACCTCTCTTTCCATTCAGGCATTTCCTCGACAAAGGGTATACCTTGCGAATATAGTTCAGCGATCCTTTTATTGAGGGGTATTCTCATCAACACATCGATATTTTCCTTGTCACAATATTCCTCTATGATCAAATTTCCCTCCTCGCTCCGGTTTATGATCACCCCGACGGGTATGTTCATAATCTTCACCATTTCCACTGCGAGACGCAGGTCATGCAATCCAAATGGGGTGGGCTCTGTTACGAGTATGCAGTGATCTGTGTCTTCCAATGTGGTCATAACAGGACATCCGGTTCCCGGCGGGGAATCGATTATAGTGACAGCATCCGGCTCTATCCATCTTTTGAGCTCTTTTATTACCGGGGATGCCATACTTTCCCCTATATTGAGCACCCCTTCATAGAGTCTGGGATGGTCTTCCATATCGGCAGATCTACTGATAATGCCTGTGCATTTTTCCCTTCCTGAAATGGCATGTTCAGGGCAGTCCAGTATGCACCCTCCACAACTGTGACATAGTGTGGGGAATATGATCACTTTTTCTGGAAGAGTTGCTATGGCATTGAAACGGCACATTTGGGAACATTTTCCGCAATATGTGCAAAGTTCCTCATCGATATTCGGAACCGTTATCTTCGAGCTAGCTATGGGCTCAAGTTCTTTATTCAGAAAAAGATTGCAATTTGGTTCTTCCACATCGCAGTCTACCAGCTGCGAATTAGGTATTGAAAGGGCAAGGTTAACGGCAACGGTGGTTTTACCGGTGCCGCCTTTTCCACTTGCGATAGCTATTTTCATATCTCGATTTCAGTGTTGGTGATGGTCTTCGTCATGCCCATGGCCCTGACAGACATTTTCGCTGGTCGGGCTGACAAGATTTCCTTCTTTCCAGTCATTGATGGCTGTCTCAACAGTTCCCTGTGCACCGATAAAAACATCGATTCCATATTCACAGAACATATTTACTGCCTTTTGTCCAAGACCGCCGCAAAGCATTATGTTCACGCCAAACTTTGAGAGAAGTTCAGGTGGTAATCCGACACCGCCATTATGCTGGCTTGTGTTCTCTACTATCTCTACAGAGTTATTTTCGATATCCAGCACAGTATATGTCGGAACCATTCCGAAGTGCTGACCTACGATATCCTCTAATCCGCCATTATTTTCTGAAGGTACACATACTTTCATTTTATTGCCTCTTATTTTATTTTGATCCGGAAAGTTTCTGTCTTGACCCGGAGTTTATCCGTGTTGAGCAGAAGTGGTGGCATCTTCGATAAGATCCAGCTGTCCTTGCCTGTATTGTGAAACCGTGTCCTCAACTGCGCCATAAATGCCTGTAAATACTTTGATCCCAGCCGCATTTAGCACTGAGAATGCGTTTGGTCCCATCTTTCCTGTGAGAAGGGCATCAATGCCAAGGGCGGTCAATGCCTGTGCAGCCTTTATGCCTGCACCTCCTTCTGCTAAGGGTCCCGGGTTCTCAAGAGCCTCATATTTCATGGTATCATCATCTACAATGACAAAGTAAGGGCATCTGCCAAAACGGGGGTCACACTGGCTGAAAAGGTCAGTTCCTCTGGATGTTATGCATATTTTCATTATTTCTCACCACTTTGATATTAATGTATTATGCACATAGGTGAGAAATTATTTAATCTTATTGGGAAACACTTATATATTTACTCTCAATGGGCAAAAAAGAATCTTCTTTTTTCAAATAGCGGATATTATTTATACAGATGAATGCTGATTACTTCTCATGTTATCCCTCTCTGAAGCTATCATACTTGGCATTGTACAGGGTCTGGCAGAATGGCTTCCAATAAGCAGTGAAGGCATGACCTCCCTTGTGATGATTACTTTCTTTGACCGTTCCCTTTCTGAAGCGATTCCTATCTCTATCTGGCTTCACCTGGGTACGTTGCTTGCAGCTACTGTTTATTTCAGGGATGATGTGAAAACGCTCCTTTCTGGGGTTCCTGATTATGTTCGTAGCTTCTCTAAAAAAGAGCCTCATGACCCGATCATCAGTTTTCTCCTTATCTCCACGATACTGACGGGGATCGTGGGACTTCCTTTGTTATTGTTCGTCACCGACAAGGCTGAGATATCCGGTGGCTCTGCAACAGCTGTGATCGGTATAATGTTGATATTTACGGGTCTTCTACAGAGGACGATCTCAAAGGACGTATCCCTTGCCAGAATTCCTGGAATGTCCGACTCTCTGGTCGCGGGAGTTTCACAGGGGTTTGCAGCAATACCTGGGGTCAGCCGGTCGGGTATAACGATGTCCGCACTATTGTTGCGTAAATTCGATGCTGCAGATGCTATAAGGTTGAGCTTTCTCATGAGTATACCTGCAGTGCTGGTGGCAGAGATAGGTGTTGGACTGATGGATATGGTCGAACTGAATGTCTACTCTTTTGTAGCTCTGTTCTTCGCTTTTGCTTTCGGTCTGGTGACCATCGACCTTTTCCTGAAAGTCGCGAAGAAGGTAGATTTCTCTTATTTTTGCATCGGGCTTGGTATTCTGAGTGTTCTGGCCATTTTCCTTTAATGTCAGTCTTCCAAATGCAAAGCTCAGTGTATAACTATTTTTGAGAATCTAAAAAAAGAAAGTAAAGAAAAAAGAATTGGACTTAGTAAGTCCATTTCTCTTCTTTTTAATATTTGATCTGATTAGTATTTGTAGCTCTTTGCGACTTCAACCATTGCACGAAGGTGTGCGGTTGGGGTCTGGCTTACAATACCGCATCCAGGTGCGAGAAGTCCCTTGCCGTCGAGTTCCTTGAGTACTCTCTCGGACTCTGCTGTGACTGTCTCAACATCTGTGTTCCAGAGGCAGTTGACTGGGTCGAGGTTACCGATGATGAGTGCTTTCTCTACCTTTGATACAGCGGTTGCTGCATTTACGTTCTGATCAACACTGATTGCGTCTACGCCTGCGGACTCCATGATTGCAAGACCTTCTGTTGTGTCACCACAGACGTGGAGAACTACAGGAACATTGCGTGCGTGCATTGCTTCAACGAGCTTTGCGTGGAATGGTACAACGAATTTCTTGTAGAATTCTCCGCCAATGAGCTGGTAGCTTGCTGTTGGGTCGATGATGGACAATGTGTCTGCACCGTTGTCGACCTGTGCATTTGCGTATGCGATTGCGAAGTCGGTTGTGAACTCCATGATTGCAAGACCATACTCTTCCTTTGTCATGATGTCCATGAACCAGGAGTCGCCGGTGATGTGCTGTGCAAGGGAGAAAGGACCGATCATACTGCCGATGATTGGAAGCTCTGCTCCATACTCTTCTGCTACGATCTTGATGGACTCGAGGACTGTTGAGATTCTCTTTGATGAGTCATTGATGTCATAGCCTTCGAATGGCTTGAGGTCGTCAAGGCTGTTTACAACGTGGCTGATGACGGATGGCTGCTGTACTCTTGTACCGTCCTTGATGCCACAGCCGAAGAACTCAGCTTCTGCGGTGATGTCGAAAGGAACACGGACTGCTTCGAATCCAACTTCGGTATGTCCAGCTGCTGCAAGTCCTGCAAGCATCTTTGCATCGTAGTTTGCTTCTGGCCAGGATATTCCGGTTGCGTCCATCTGGTCTACGGTACCGGTCTGTGTAACACAGATAGCTGGCATCCTGTCAACTTTCTCGCTCTGATTAAGTACAGCTGCTAATCTTGTTTTTGGTGTGTATTCAGTCATTTAAATATTCTCCTATTGATCAATCCTTTATAATCACTAAAAAGGTACTTAGGCTATGTACTTAGCATATATATACCTTTTTATTTGGAAAAAACGCTTGCAATAGTCGCTTTAGACAAGTTTTTTGGTTTTGTCCTGTCAAAGTTTTCTTCGAGTTTTTTGCAAGCTTTCTTCCCGTTTGTGAACGTGAAATATTCCTCTCTTTTTCAGAACACTGAATAGAGCATTGCTGCGGCACCTATGACCAGTGGTTCCATGACCAGGTCGATATCACCGTTCTCAGCGAGTTCGGGTGGAAGCGCGCAGGGTATCCCTGGCGTCGATACAAGACATCTTTCTGCTATCATTCCTTCCGATATCGTATTGGCGTTAGGGGTGGCCTCAAAGACCATGGAGAACTTCTTAGGGTTTGCACTATCATAAGCGTTAACCCCAAGCTCTTCAATTGCCTTTTCCATGAATTCGGTGTTCGGGTCATAAGCATACACATTGAACCCTTTCTTCACCAGATGTTCGGTACCGGCATAACCTACACGACCAAGACCGATTACCAGCACATCCTTTGATTCCGTGTGTATGAACCTTGATGCTATCTCGGAGTAGATCACACCTGTGCATATATGGTTGGCTGCTACCTTTCCGTTTTTCAGATCGTGGGCGATGAACATGTGGTCATCCGCCATTAGAAGTATGTCCGCACCATCGGAAACTGCCTGATAATATCCGGTTATGTCGGGATGTTCTGTAATATAACCCTCAAGTCCGAAATATTCGGTTATTGCGAGCAATGATGAAGAAAAATTGCCTATTATCCCATTGCCTGCTGTTATGGGCACTATTGCAACCTTTTGCGAGGCTGGGCGTGTGCCATAGACCTCTTCACATATTTCCGTGATGCCCTTTCCGGTAGATGCCTTGATCGTTTCATCGCTCTGTCTAAGCTTGTTCAAAAGATCTTCCAGATCCTCAGGTGTTAATAATGCCATAAAGCTCCCCTCTCTCCATCAAAATGATCTTCGATCCGCATTATGCCTCTGCTGCGAACCTCTTCTGTACTCTCTATGTCCTTTCCCCTTGAGATAAGGGTGAACACATCGTTCTCTCCACTTGAATGGAATATCTCAATGTTCTCTTCCTCATGGAATAATTCGTATCGCTCGCCCATGGAGAGTATGTGCTCTCCCACGGGTATCAATCCTGAACTATCCCACTTCAGATGTTCGAATATACAATATCCTTTCTCAGGCGCCTTTTCGATCTCGGTCACGCCTTCAGTGAAAGCCTGCATAAGTAATGCGACAAGGTTGATTCCACTTGTGTGGTAGACCACCGTAGGTGTCTGGCTTGGGAATCGTGCATCTATCTCAAGGACCTTCAATCCTTTTTCAGAAGCAATGGCTTCCACATCCATGATTCCCTTAAGGTTAAGCCCTTGGGCAAGTTTGTATGATATTTCCCTGAACTTCGGGTCATGCTCTACCGGGGTTATCCTGTGACAGTCATAAGTATCATCGATATGCACCTTCGTTTCCTTCACCACTGCAAAATTTTTGCCGTCCCCGATAATCTCAAGTGAGACAACATCGCCTTCAAGGTACTCTTCAACAAGCATATCCGGTCCGACATCGGCAAGTTCGCTAACATCATAGATTATGCGTGTGCCAATACTGCTGCTCTCGCAGGGTGGTTTTACAAAATAAGGTGGTTGCGAAGGTCTGTCGCCAGGGGTCGGTATGTCGATGGAAACAAAATATTCCTTCGAGCGCTTCTTATCCATACTGATATGGTACGCATCGAAATCAAAAAGAACAGGACAATCAAGCTTGTTGCTGATGTCCCTTATATAGTTCAGTGTATCGAGGTTCTCATTTACCGGAATAATGGCATCGACATTCTTTGATACTTCGATGAACCTCTCCGGCTCCTGAGTTATGTCAAAGCATAAAAGCTCATCAACAACATTGCAAATAAGGGGTTTCTTGTTCTTGTCTATCAGAACAACTCTCATCCCCGCTTTCTTCGCAAGATAGGTCACTTCGAAGCCCTGAAGTTTCCCCCCTATAAGACATACTGTCGTCATCCTATTGCCCCAACAACTTCTCGAAATCGCTTTGTGTGGCAGGTTCCATTCCCATTGTCTTCAGACGGGCGACAACGCTCTTAACATCCCTGTCCCTCTCGGCATGTTCTCTGTCGTAGTTCACAACGCCTTCAAGGGCTGAATTGGATGAGATTATGGAGGTGACTACATTGGCACCGGAGTTTAGCCTGTGCACCATTCCGTCAATACCTTCAAGGTCCAGTGATGCCGGAATGAGCAGGTTTGGATACATCAATCGAAGTATTGAGATCATCTTGAGTTCCGCTTCACTTCCCTCAACATCCTTTCCTTCAAGAGGTGTGCCTTTTTGAGGCAGGAATGTCATGACCCTTACCATATCTGGATCGGATGTTCCAAGTCCTCTAAGTGAGATAAGGGTTGATTCTATGTCCGGTTCCACTGCTGTCAGTATGCCGTCCTCAACGCAATAACCTATCCTCTTTGCATGGTTCCTGGAGTTGATCCTCTCTTCAAAGGATTGTTCCACCCTCAGCTTTCCATAAAGGTCCTTATCATAGGTCTCTTGGTATAGTGCAAGGAAGTCTGCCCCGTTCTCCTTCAACAGCATAAGGGTCTCATTATCAACAACTCCCGGGGATACCATTATTGGTTTTCCTACTTCTTCCTTCACTGTTCTGACAAGTTCTGCCAGACGTTCAGGATTGTTATGGAAATAGGGGTCCTCTCCCATGGTGAGGTCTACCATGTGTATCTCTTCTGTTTTGAGGACCTGGCATATCTTCTTTATGTCCTCAAGTGTCAGGCGATATCTCTCGATGTCATTCTCACGGTTGTAATAACAGAAAGCGCAATTGTTCTTGCAGTGTGTGGAAAAGTACACGAAACTGTACATGAACACTTTGTTCCCAAAGAAATTATCCCGTATGTGGCGTGCCACATAATGCAGTTTTTCCATCTCATCAGGATCGCTTATCTGCAGCATTTCCCTGAGGTTCTCATCGGAAATCTCTGATCCGGAAATTAACTGCTCAGCATAGTCTTCCAGATCATTTTGGTCCATTTTCTCAAACAAGATGTTCACCTCATAGATTCGTATTGATTCCGTTGTAGTATAGTTCAGAACGGCCTGCGCGGCGTATGTTCGTGTAGTTGTGCCTGACCTTTAACAGTCTTTCAAGACCGAATCCTGCTCCCATCCACGGCTTATTCACACCCCATTCTCTGTCAAGCGGGATCGGTCCTACCACTGCGGATGAGAGTTCAAGGTCGCCATGCATGATGTCAATGGTATTTCCATAGACCATGCAGTTGTCAGCCTCGATCTCATATTCTATTCCAAGATGCTCAAGGAACTCCTCTATGAGCGCTTCCATGTTCTCTCTTGTACAACCTGATCCCATCTGGCAGAAGTTTACCATGGTAAACTCTTCAAGATGACTGCTTCCATCCGATTCTTTGCGGTAGCATGGTCCTATCTCGAATATCCTTATGGGGTCTGGAAGCACTTTGTCAAGCTTTCGCAGGTAATTGTAAAGGCATGGTGCCAGCATAGGTCGCAGGCACATGTTCTCATCAATGCGGAATATCTGCTTGTTGAGGTGGTCATCCTTCTCTATCCCCATCCTTTCGATATATTCGAAAGGTATCATTATGGGTGATTTTATCTCCAGGTATCCCCTGTCCACGAAGAATTCGGTTATCGTCCTCTCAAGTTTACCAAGACGGTCTTCCCTGTCTTCCTCGTACATCTTCTTAAGATCGTCACGTCGCCTCTGTATCAGTTCTTTCTCAAGCACCTTGAACTCAGGCAACTCGGCCTGTATGGGTATCTTGTCATCAGGGGACATCAGGGTCTTCAGTCTCTCGATCTGTGAAGGGGTGTACTTAACCTCTGGTACTTTCACTTCATCTTTTACGACACTTGTAGAAGGAGTTGGTATTGAGTTTGACACACTTGCCTCCTTAGGGCTGGGTGTAGAAATGGAAACGGATTTAATGACAGCTGCTTTTGGCTTTTTTGGGACCTGTTTCTTCGGACTGGAGAATACGCTGACAGCCTGCCTTTTCTCTTTAAAGGTCTTCTTAACAAAACGGTCTATCTGCTCATCTGCCGGACGACAGCGTTTGCAGGGTTTGCGATATTTGTTATGCCTTAATGATCTTGCAGAACGGCTTGATCTGGAATTTCTCACAGTGAACCTTGCACCACAGTCGGTCTCAATGTGAATATGTTTAGTGGTTATCTCAAAGTTCCTTATCCCATGAAGCAATCCGCTTCGCGATAGCCATACTCCGTTGAGCTCTACTAGAACGTCCAGTAATTGCTTTTCCATAGTTCTAGGCTCCTATTGCGAAACACTTCATTCTATCATCTTCCTTTTAAAAATTGATGGGTGTCCATCATCATAAATAAAATATAATGTCTTAATGGAAATCCATGTCCATTTGGCGGAAACTCCGGGAATCTAACCCGGCTGAACGGATTTAGAGTCCGTTCGATCTACATGATCAAGTCTCCATGTAGTTATGGGAACATCGGCTTTCCTGACATCTAATGGCAAACACTCTGTATAAGGTCATACATGTGCCGCCACGTATGTAGTATCTTTGATAGATGCGGTCCATATTTAAGAATTTCGGGCTAATTGATACGACATCTTGTAATATTGCCTATGAGGCATTTATGGTGACCCTCATATATTGAAATGGAATTGCCTGTCGATGTGCCTGTGGTACTCGTTTTTGTCCATCTATCTCTTTCCGGTAATTCTTTGGGCGTATCTCCTAAAGCAAACTTTACATAACTTAATATATGTTTTCTTCCTATCTTTGCACGATAAAGCGTGGCGATGAATGTGGACAAAAAAATCAATTTACCCCTCAAAAAGCACATAATAGGTCTTGTGCCTGCATCCCATGGCGGTCTTGTCCGCAAGGCTTCGCAGGAATACGGGATCGCTGAATCTGATATTATCGATATGAGCGCAAGCCTCAATCCTTATGGCAGTCCTTTCGATCATCCTGAATACGGTCTTGACCTCAAGGCACTTTTTATCAGTGCAAGAGGCGGTATGTACAATTACCCTGACAACCGCTATCTCGACTACAGGGAAGCTGCAGCCGGTTTTCTGGGCGATGGGATAAGCGCTGATAACATCATACCTGGTAATGGCTCATGTGAGACCATCCGTCTTGTTGCAGAATGCATGATCAATAGCGGTGATGTTGTAGGTATTCCGCAGCCAACTTTCGATGAATATGAGCAGCAGTGCAGGATCATGGGTGCCAGTATCCGTTATTTTGAGCATGAAGGGCTGATGGATATCACTGACGCTGCACTGAAGGATGTAAAGATCCTTTTCGTATGCAATCCAAATAATCCTACTGGCAAACTGCTTTCAAGGGATTCCATCCTTGAACTTGCCAAAAGGTGTGAAAGGAATGATACCCTATTGTTCGTTGATGAGGCGTTCAGTGAACTTGCCGACCCGTCCCAGAGCGTTGCGGACGTGGCAGCCACTAATAACCATTTATTTGTCCTTCGTTCTCTTACCAAGAACTTCGCGATCCCTGGTATTCGTCTGGGTTTCGGTGTTGCATCCCTGGAGATGGCAAAAGCACTCAATACTGCCCGGCTATCGTGGAATCTGGGCTCAGTGCCTGATGTTGTGGGTACTGCTCTGTTGAACATGGAGGGCGGTTGCTACAGTAAATATCTCGTGGCATCTCGTGAAATGATCGCAGAAGAGCGGGAATATCTGACTGAACGCCTGTCCGGGATATATGGGTTCGAACCGCTTCCAAGTACTGTCAATTATGTTCTTGTGGATATAAGGGAACTTCTTATGGATTCCCAGGAACTTACATCCCGTCTTGCTTCCCATGGTATCCTTGTGAGGGATTGCAGTTCCTTCTACCTGCTTGACAATGACTACATCAGGATCGCGGTCCGCACAAGGGGGGAGACCAACCGTCTCATACAGGCCATCGGTGATGTCCTTACCGAGTCAGGCAAGGATTATGCCGAGGAACGCCTGAAAGAGACCATAGAGAGTGCCGGGACTGGCCTGCCTGCCTGCAGGCATACCTGTGAATATTACCCCTGTCATTTCAGCGGTCAGGATTGTACGTTCTGTTTCTGTCCTTTCTACCCTTGTGAAGATCCTAAAACAGGGGGTAGCTGGATCGAAAGTACCACAGGTATTGAAGTCTGGAGTTGTGAGAAGTGCAAGATATTACACAAACCTGAAGTTGTTCAGGAGGTTCTCCATATTCTCATGAGTGACAGCGATACTGAGGATAACCTAAAAGTATCTTGGGAAAAAGTAGTAGTGCCTCATCTCTGATGTGTTTGTAGTGTTCTAAGCACCGATGTCTTTAGATGTCGGTCTCATATTTTTGATGTTGGAGGACTAAAATGGATGCTATTATTATGGCAGGCGGTCTTGCCCAGAGGCTTGGTGTGGAGGAAAAAGCATGTGTGATGCTTATCGACAGGCCACTTATCAGTTATCTTCTTGACTCACTTCTTGGTGCAGAACACATCGAACGTGTTTTCGTTCAGACCTCTCCATATTCTCCTGAAACCGAATCGTGTGTCAGGGATCGCTATGGGGCTGATGTTCTCATTCTCCGTACCCCTGGTGATAATTATGTTGGGGATATGGTAAATGCTGTCAAAGATGCTGGCAGCACCGGTCCTGTCATGATATTGATGCCGGACCTCCCTCTGGTCGAATCTGGACATATTGATGCCATAGTTGAAAGCTATGAGGAACGTTCTATTCCGGCAATGTCCGTTTATGCTCCTATTGGGCTTTACCGGGAGCTGGGGCTGCGGCCGGGTACAGTTTTCAACAAGAATGGCGAAATGCTGGTCCCGGTGGGTATCAATGTCCTTGATTCCGGTAATATCGAGAAAGAGCAGGTGGATTTCGATCATCTGACCAATATTCCTGAAGTTGCGATCAATGTGGACTCGGTCGTTGAACTGGCAAAATGTAAGGAATTGCTATTGGCCAGAATGTCATAAAAGGAATGAATCAAACCAACCTGTTTATCTTTTTTTATTATTTTATTTGTAAAGTTCTCTTTTTATGTTCGCAGCATTGGTTTTTAGTCAATTGTAGATTCCTTTAAAGAAACCTAAATTGAATAACTTAATATATTTTCGGTTCTTTACATTATTCGATCAGCGTGTCACAAGAAAAAGAACTCCCTCTCAAAGAAAACATTATAGAATTGGCCTGTCCCTCACATGGCGGGCTTATTCGTGAAATGGCTGACAAGTATGGCATCCCTGCATCGGAGATGCTGGACCTGAGTGCCAGCCTTAATCCTATCGGTAGTCCCTTCGACCATCCTTTAGGTGGTCTTGACCTTGATAGCCTGCTAGAGACTGCCATGGAACGATTTGGCCAATATCCTGATAATCGCTATCTCGAATTTAGAAAGGCCGCTGTTCGTTTTCTGGACAACGGGTTGTCTGTGGAGAACATAGTTCCGGGTAATGGTTCCTGTGAGCTCATCAGGCTTGTGGCAGAGGCAATAGTGGATCTGGGCGATATTGTACTGATACCTCACCCTACGTTCGCGGAATATGAACAACAGTGCAACGTAGCAGGCGCCGATGTTCGTTACATAGGTCAGGATGATATCTTCGATCTCTCCGACGATGTGCTTGGGGTCGCAAAGATCCTTTTCGTATGTAATCCGAACAATCCTACCGGTAAGCTCCATAAAAGGGAGGATATTCTGTCACTGGCAAAAAGATGTGTAAGCAATAACACCCTCCTGTTCGTTGATGAAGCCTTCATCGAACTTGCTGACGATCCTTCACAAACGATCACTGATGCTGTGCTCGATAACGATCACCTTTTCATTCTTCGCTCTCTTACTAAGGATTTTGCCATCCCGGGCGTTCGTCTCGGGTTCGGTGTGGCTTCAAAGACAATTGCAAATGCATTGAACACTGCAAGACTTTCATGGAATCTCGGTTCCATTCCCGAGGAGATCGGAATGGCAATGCTTAACATGGAAGGCGGTTGCAACAGTCCCTATCTTGTGGCATCACGTAAGGCCATTGAAAATGACCGTAATTATCTTACTGAGCGCATCTCAAGGATACGTAAGTTCAAACCGCTTCAAAGCACTGTGAACTATATCCTTGTTGATATCAGTGCCTCTTCCCTTGATTCTGTTGAACTCACGCAGCTTCTGGCTGCACATGGGGTACTCATAAGGGATTGCAGTTCTTTCCCGTCCATGGGTAAGGATTTTATTCGTATTGCTGTTCGTCCAAAGGAAGAGACTGACATACTTTCACAGGCAATAGGGAAGGTTGTTGTTGAAAAAGCAAGAGAGGATGCAAAGGCTGATCTTGTTTCAATGCTTGAAAGTGGGGATGCAGCTCCTTGTGGTGGGAATCTTGATTGCCCTTATTACCCATGTCACAGCTGTGATGACCAGGACTGCACCTTATGCTTCTGTCCGTTCTATAGGTGTGAGGATGAACGTACGGGGGGTAAGTGGGTCAACCGCTCCAGTGGTGGCCAGGTATGGAGCTGTGAGGATTGTGTTCTCGTTCATGAAAAGGACGCTGTGAAAGAGCTTCTCTCTGTGCTTTCAGAGGATGGGGATATGGGCAGTAAATTGAAAATAGCTTGGGATAAGGTGCTGGAGCCTCGTTTATGATCGAACCTTTCCTGCCTGATGCGGGGCATCTGATATTCGTGCTCCTTCTGGCAACAGGTTTTGATCTGTTGATAGGTGAACCACCCACAGCATTGCATCCGGTGGTCTGGATAGGTAACCTTATCGGATTCTTCAAGGAAAAGGTCCCTACCACACATAAAAAAGCATATGGTGTGGTATTTGCTCTCATTGTTATCTTATTTGCAGCTTCTATAGCTTATGTTGTGCTTCTTATCGCAAATCTATCGTTCATTCCGGAATTCGTAGTGCTTCTCATTGAGGCCTACTTCCTTAAATCCACGTTCGCCATTCGCAGATTACTGGAAGCTGCAATGGAAGTCTATGGTGAACTGGAAAAAGGTGATCTTGTATCTGCACGTGAAAAACTTTCAATGTATGTGAGCAGGGATACTTCACAGTTAACCGAAGGACAGGTGTCCTCTTCTGTCATTGAGACCTGCTCCGAGAACTTCGTTGACGGGATATTGAGCCCGTTGTTCTACTATGTAATATTCGGCCCTTACGGCCTTATAGGTGCTTATATCTTCAAAGCGGTAAGTACGCTTGATTCAATGGTGGGCTACATGAATGAGAAGTACAGGGACATTGGTTATTTCTCAGCAAAGACCGATGATGTGCTTAACTGGATACCTGCACGTATATGTGTGGTGTTCATCATGGCAGGTTCTTTCCTTTCAAGTGTTCTTTTAAAGAGCAAAGGACTGGACCATATTGGCGCGTTCAGGTGTGCATCAACAGACTGCATGACAACGCCTTCTCCTAATTCCGGTTATCCGATGGCTGCAATTGCAGGGACTCTTGGTGTCCGGCTTGAGAAACCCAATACCTATGTTATAGGTAAGGGCCTCTCATTGCCAAAGGCAGAAGATATTAAAAAGGCAGCAGAAGTTATTGGTATGTCTTCAATACTTGTTGTAATAATATTTGTAGCTTTAATCTATATAATATCGAATTTAATCAACTATCTATAATCGAACTTTGTAAGTGATAATTATGAAATTGTCAGATATAGACTCTCAGGATCTCAAAAAAGACCAACCAAAGGAATTGGAAGGCGATATTAATCATAATATCATCGAAATACTGGAAGAAGAAGGTATCACCGTGGATATGCTTGTTGATACTGCTCTTGAGCTTTATGCTCCTCATCCCGGGCTTGAGACCCGTGAGATTGCAGAGGAACGCTTCAGGAGGGAACTGGATATTGCTATCTCCGATGCTAACCTGTGTCTTCTGATATACTCCGGCATACTGCTGGAGCGGGAGGGTGAAAAAGGCAGTCTTCCGAATATCAGCAGAAGTTCTTATGAGAAGGATCTGACGTTCATCATCGCCGATGAGGTCATGGGAATGAGCATTGCTAAATATATCAGTGGGGATAAGGGCATTTTCGAGTTTGTGAGGTTCGACAAACAAAAACCTGGTATTCTTTCTAAACTGGGACCTTTCATGGATGATATCATTGGAGGTCTTATTGGTGGTGTTTCTGCCAACATGTACACAAGGGGCATGGCAGAAGCGGCTGAAAATGAAAGGAAGCCAAAGAAGAATCTCGATAATAGTGGTGTGATAGTAGGATGAGCGGATTTTTACTTGCCCTTAGAACAAGCTTTGGTTTTCTTTCCACAATACCTGTGGGGATGTCCATGGAAGGGCTTGATGAACTTGTAAAGCGCAGTTATCTCCAGACCTTTGCAGGTATTGTCCTTGGGGCTATGATAGGCATTTTTGCATATTTGACCGAATCTTACCTCCCTTCAGCTATAAGTGCGGTCCTGATAATGGTGTTCATCTATTATATTACAGGATTGAACCACCTTGATGGCCTGGGTGATTTTGGTGATGGTGCAACAGCACACGGTTCTTTGGAGAAGAAGGTCAATGCCCTTAAAGATCTGTCTCTCGGTATCGGGGGAGTCAGTTATACGGTTTTGGCATTGATCGCTTTGTATGCATCGATATCTTCCCTGCAGGCAGAGGTCTTGTTCTTCTCGGGCAATGCTGCACTTATGGTTGCCATTTCTCTTCTTATAGCTGAGATCGGTGCTAAACAGGCTATGCTGACAGTGGCTGCATTTGGCAAGCCTATACATGAAGGTCTTGGTTCCATGATAATCAATAATACTACATTTGCAAGATATGTGGTATCCTTCGTGCTTGGTGCATTGGCATGTGTGCTGGCATTTGGAACCCTTGGTATCATAGGTTATATCTCTGCAATTGTTACAGCTTTTGTAATATTGAATATCTCCAACCGCCATTTCAAGGGCATAAATGGAGATTGTATCGGTATGGCAAATGAGATTGCAAGGATCATCGTATTGATGGTGCTTACAGTTGCTATCACTGCGGTCAATAATGGTTACGGGGGTCTCTTTTGGACGCCGTTATAATGGCCGGTGGGCAGGGACTTCGGCTCGGTATGGGTGAAAAACCATGTGTCGAGCTTCTCGGTAAGCCTCTCATAAGTTATGTGATCGACTCGCTGGAGAGGTCCTCCTACATTGAACGTATATTCGTAGCGGTCTCCCCCTCAACCCCTAATACTGAAAAATTTGTGAATGAAAAATATGGGGATCACATCCAGGCGATCAATACCAATGGTGACAATTACGTGGGTGATATGGTATATGCAGTGGAGAGTTCCAATATCAGGGAACCTGTCATGATAATCATGTCTGATCTGCCAATGGTGACTCCGAAATTAATTGATTCCATAATTGAAGCATATCAGGATTGTGGTAGTTCTTCGATGTCTGTTTTCGTTCCTATCTCTCTTTGCAAGAAAGTTGGTATCAGGCCGGATACCGTGTTTAATTGGGAGGGAAACCTTATTGTGCCTGCAGGCATCAATATTCTTGATGGGAAATTCATTAACGAGGAGCAGGAATATCACAATTATATGCTGGATGATCCTGAGATCGCATTGAACATCAATACGGTGGATGATATGAAGCGGTGTGAAGATCTCCTTATGAAGAATTTGTTCTCTAACTGATAGGTCGGGGTCATATGGTCGAATATATAACTATTGATACTAAGAAATATTCTTTGAAAAGTCTCCGATTGATCACAGGTAATCTGTCCTTAGCTGCGGATGTTACTGGGATATCTGAGGAGCAATTGCTTCTTTGTGAAGCTATAGATGATCCATATATACTTCCTTATTTATTGGATCGTTTTTATTCCTTTGAACTAAAGGATGCTGAAGGATTCAGATTATGTCTGATACGTATTCAGGTGGATTCTGATCTTCGTCTTAATGAGGATATACAGAAACACCAGCATCGCGGATATGTTGCGAGGACGGTCGAGAAATTGTTGTTCCGGGATATTTTCCTTGAGGTTCTACAGGAAGGGGAGGCAGAAGTTGTGGAGGGCTAAGTTCCCATCATTTTTTACATGGCATAAATCATTTTTTATATCATAACAAGACATATTGATGTTTCAATACAGTTGTTTCTAAGATGTTCGATCGATAGGGGTGCATCTTTTCATTGCTGTATGTTTCTCATAATTCTTTTAAAAATATTCAACATAATCTAATATAACTATCAGGTGTAAATATGGCTGATGAAGTAATTCAAGAAAGGGTCAGTACGGGAATTCGTGGTCTGGATGAGATGTTGAAAGGTGGTTTTTTCAAAGGGACTGCTAACGTAGTTTCAGGAAAATCCGGTACCGGCAAAACAATTTTTGGCACACAGTTCCTGATGGAAGGTGTCAACAAGGGCGAAACTACGATGTGTATAATCACCTCTGAAGAATCAAAGTCTCTTGTACGTGAAATGCAATCTTCTTTCGGATGGGATCTTGATGGTCTGGTAAAGGATGGAAAACTTGTATTTGTAGATATTACAGATCCAAGTCTTCGTCTTCAGAAAAGTGTGGAGATCGCTCCTATGGAACTTATCAAGAGCTTCAAAAAGCTTATTGAGAGCAAGCTTGAGGAGATAAAACCTGATAGGGTCTTTATCGATTCCGTTGAGGCAATGTTCCTTGCTATCGAGTCCAATTATAAGCTTCGCACATTGATCGATGATGTCTTTGGTGTCTTCAGGAAACGTGAGGTCACTGCCCTTGTCACAGTAGGCTCAATGTTCGGTCTTGATGAGATGGTCGAGTATGGTGCTGATTCTGTTATCAAGCTCGGTCGTGAGATTATTGGAAGCAACTTGCAGCGTACTGTCTATGTCATGAAGCTCAGGGGTTCAGGCACTATCAATGAAGTAAGGGTGCTCAACATTTCCGACAGCGGAATGGCAGTACTTCCACAGTCTCCATACCTCGAGAAATAATATTTTGCAGAACAAGAAGGTACCTTTTAAGGTACCTAATTTTAAACTTTTTTTGATAATTGATCTGCTTTACAAAAGGTACCAGTCCATATCATTGGTGGACAGGTCTTCGTGAACGCCAACAGTGCGTGCGTCGATGTTCATTTTTTCTGTGATGGAATCTGAAAAGTCCTGAAGGTACTGTTGCTGGCTCAGGCTGCCATAGACGAAACGCTTGTCAGGGTTGGCAAGTTCTTCCATTGTTTCTTTTTTAGGAATAATTGAGACTTCTATATTTGTCATCTCAACAGCTTTTTCCATTGCTGTTCTGAAATCTCCTATGCAGTAGGCGACCCTGTGCTTGTAGTTATCACGTGTTTTTTCGAGATATCTTGCAAGCCTCTCGCTTTCCATCTTTATAAAATCCCGTTTTATCTTTGCCACATTGCATTTTCCCATCATGAACCTATAGTCTGTGAATGGATATTCTGTATCGATCTCTCTGGGGGTTATCCCGCAGGTCCCGAAAACGACCACATGTGCATCTTCCTGTTCGAGAATGCCAAAGATTATGCGGTCATACATTTTGTGAGACGGACTAGTATGGTATGGTTTTCTCATTGCACATGGGACAAATATACAAAAATCCCTTGTCGGTGGCTTATATTCTGATAATACCCATTCATTGGCACGTATCATATCCGGGTGATATATCAGGCGTTCGGTATCAAGGGGCTCTTTGGAGCGTTCATCTTCAGGGATTATAGTTTTCAACATGTGATGGATTCTAATAAACTATATATATAATTAACTACGTGGATGTTATGGTTTTGTATAAACTATACAAAAGTACTTTCTAAGTTCTAATATATTAAGTGGTAAAAAATGACAACATCGATCCGGGAAATGTTAAGGGCCAATTGTCAATGTGATGATGTGGCAAAGTGTATATTGGGGCTTAAAACACTTGATATGGAGGCATATAAATCCCTTCTTGCAAACGGCCCAATGACAGCTGAAAACCTCGGTGAGTTCCTTAACCGGGAGCGCAGTACAGCTTATCGTTCACTGCAGAACCTCATCTCATGTGGTCTTGTTTATCGTGAGACCAAGACCATTGATATAGGTGGCTATTTCTATGAATATGTGGCTGTTGATCCCACAAGGGTCAAAGAAATGATCCAGGAAACTATCGATAAGTGGTATGAAAAAGTGACCGGTCTGGTCGCAAATATCGATAAGGAACTCCTGGGTGAGTGATCTGTATAGCTTGTAACAGATCATTGTACTGGATCATTGAAAGAACGTTGTTAAAATAAAGTTGTTGAAAAAAAGATGGATCAATTCATAATCCATCTACAAAATTACCAATTCTCTCAAGTGCTTCTTTTATATCCTCTCTTGATGCTGCGTATGCACATCTGAGGAAGCCATCTCCTGTATCTCCAAATATATTTCCTGGGATGGTTACGACCTTATACTCGGTAAGTAGCCTTTCTGCAAATTCATCCGCTGAAAGTCCTGTGCTGCTTATTGCCGGGAATGCGTAGAATGCACCTCTTGGGTTGAAACAATCGAGTCCGATATTGTTCAGACCACTGACAATAAGTTTTCTGCGGCGATTGTATTCTCTGGCCATCTTTTCCACTTCTTCTTCGCCATTGCGAAGGGCTTCGATAGCTCCTACCTGGGCAGTTATCGGGGCACAAAGCATGGTGTACTGGTGGATAAGCATCATTGCATCAATGATCTCTTTCGGCGCAAGGGCGTATGCCATCCTGAAGCCTGTCATTGCATATGCTTTTGAGAATCCGTTGAGTAGGATGGTGCGGTCACGCATGCCTTCAAGTGAGGAGAAGCAGGTATGTGTTCCTTCATAGGTAAGCCTTTCATACACTTCATCTGATATCATCAGGATGTCGTGTTCCACAATGACGTCTGCGATGGCCTCGAGGTCACTTCTGTCCATTGTAGCGCCGGTAGGGTTATTGGGATAATTGATGATGATCGCTTTTGTCTTGTTCGTTATTGCGGCTCTTATCTCATCTGCTGTAATCTTGAAGTCATTCTCTGGCCTGGCTCCAAGGGTCACAGGGACTCCGCCTGCAAAGATGATAGATGGCACGTAGGCGACATATGAAGGCTGTACGACTATTACCTCGTCTCCGGGGTTGACTATCGCTCTGATCGCAAGGTCGAGTCCTTCGCTGACTCCAGTGGTGACAAGGATCTCAGTCTCAGGTTCATAATAAACATTATGTCTTCGGGTATAGTGTTTTGAGAGCTCTTCGCGAAGTTCCAGAAGTCCATAGTTGGAGGTGTAGGAGGTTTCTCCACGCTCGATGGAATGTATGCACGCTTCTCTTATATGCCAAGGTGTCACATAATCCGGTTCTCCCACTCCAAGGGAGATCACATCTTCACTATCGGATACCATATCAAAGAACTTTCGGATACCCGATGGTGGTATCTTCTGCATACTATTTGCTATGAATTGAGAGGGTTTGCATTGTGTTCTCAAGATCGATTCCTCCGATCTAATTAGAAAAAGCAGATCTGCGGGAGATCTTATGGTGAGACCACGAGCTTTTTCACTTGCTCTGGTTCATCAAGGATCACTCCGTCTTCCTTGTAGGTCTTCAGAACAAAGTGTGTGGAAGTGCTCTGGACCTGTTCCTGTGTCGCTATCTTCTCTGCTACAAAGAAGGCGACCTTTTTCATGGAATTGCCTCGCACTGTCATTGCTATGTCATTTTGACCCGAAAGTAATCTTACTGAACGTACTTCGGGGAACTTGTAAAGTCTCTTGGCAATTGCCTGATATCCCAGTTTGCGTTCAAGGCTTATTTTAAGCTCGATGATGGCGTACACATAGTCATCCCCTGCCAGGTCCCAATCGATGATGGTCTTGTATTTGCGAATGATCTTTGCCTTCTCAAGTTGCTCGATCTTCTTACTGACCTCATCGGCTGTCATGCCAGTGAGTGTTGCTATTTCCTCTGGGCTTGTCCTTGCATCGTCCTCAAGGATCTCCAGTATGTTGCGTGTTTGCTCATCCATGCCTTGAACACCTTCGGGTGTGAAAAAAAGAATGATCGAGTAATTTACTCGATCAATACTGCGTTGATAACTCCATCCTGGCCTGGACGGCTTGTGACACGTGCATTGCCAGCAGCGGTCTTGATGACTGCTCCCTTTGTGATGATGTTACGCCTGACGTAGTGCCCGCTTGCTGCGTTCTCTACAACGTTTTCGATAGCAGATACAACTGTTTTCCCATCAGCTGGGTTTGTCACATTTGCGATGTTTGCCTGAAGGAGCCTTACTTTTCTGTTTCCGCCACGTGTTGGAACGTTCTTCCTCTTTGTATCGTTCACGTGGGTTGCTGCAGGCTCACGGCCAAGCTCGAACTTCCTCTTTCCGCGTGCGGATTTAAGTTTTGCTCCTGTGTACTTCCTTTTTGATCTTCCCTGGAATTGCATGATTAGTCCTCTTATTTATTATAAGTAATGTGAATTTTTATTAATATAATATAGGTTAATAGGATTTCCTTTACTAATAGGATTCTATATGAACTTTTCGAGCCATTGGCTTTGTCCATTCAATTGAGCATTCCATTTAGATGTGATAACAGCTAAATAATTCTATCGCATATTTACCTTTACATGCTCAAAGTTACATTCTTAGGTACCGGTGGCTCTTTGCCGACAACGAACCGCAATCCTTCCGCGATCATGGTCAACAGGGATGGAGAACTTCTAATGTTCGATTGCGGGGAGGGTGCCCAACAGCAGATGATGCGGGCAAAGACTGGAATGATGAATTTATCTTCCATATTCATAACTCATTTCCACGCAGACCACATACTCGGGATACCCGGTCTGGTCCAGACAATGTCTTTTCAGGGACGTACCGAACCCCTTACCATATATGGTCCTGAATGGGTGGAAGAATTCATAAAATTTCTCACTGCAATGGGTTATTACAAATTGAAGTTTGAAATAAATGCAGTAAGGCTCAAAAGTGGGGAATCCATAAAGCGTGATGGTTATTCCATTGTAGCTTTAAAGACCGAGCATAACGTCCCAAGCATCGGCTATGCTCTTGTTGAGGATGAGCGCCCCGGAAGGTTCGATCGTGATAAGGCCATTGAGCTTGGTGTTCCGGTAGGTCCGCTCTTTTCAAAACTGCATCACGGTGGATCGGTCGAGGTGGCTGGCAGGGTTATATCAGCTGAGGATGTAGTAGGTGAACCCCGACCCGGTAGGACGATCGTCTATTCTGGTGATACGCGCCCGTGTCTTGGCGTTCTCAAAGCAAGTGATGGCGCTGACCTGTTGATACATGACAGCACCCTTGCTGACAATATGATCGACTGGGCAAAAGAGTCCATGCATTCGACTGCAGGTGAAGCCGCTGCCCTGGCAAAGAAGGCCGGTGCCAAAAAGCTTGTCCTGACTCACCTGAGTTCAAGATATTCAGACGATGCAACTCCGCTCCTAAATGATGCAAAAGCGTTATTCGAAGACGTGATACTTGCCGAAGACCTTCTGGTGATCGAAGTTCCCCTTAGTGATGATTGATGCGTGGGGATGTGGATTAAACTTTTTTACTAGACTGCCCAATAAAGTATCAGAGATCGGTTGGGGGGCAGCCTATGCTAAATGAAGATCATACGTGTTAGTCTAAAAATATTCAAAATGGAGTTGAGGGGGGCAATGGGGAAACGATTCGAAAACAGAAGATCGATCCTTATCATATAGATGAGTTCAACGATATCATCTCAAAGATGGCATCTATGGGGGGCAGGGATGTCCAGATCTCAAAAGGCATCAATAAACTTACTGTCAAAGTCTGTAATACTGCGGTAAAACTTGCAAAAGAAGCTGATGATATTCCTTTAAATCTTATTGATCAGGCTATCACTCTGAATTTTGCCAATTCGAAGGAAATAGAACATGATATTAACAGGATGATATCCGAAAAGATGAATTTGGGGGAGATGTTCCACTATCCTGAAAAGTTCCGTTATGATATGAATCGTAAAAAAGATCTCGTTCTCCGTAAAGTACCGGTGAATAAGAAACTTGGTATAAACATCAATTATGCCATTGAAGCTTTTTTTGCACAGCAAGCTTCTCAGGATAAATGGAACCTAGTCATAAATCACGAATGGTTTGGGCTTAGCACAAGACCAAGATTTGAACTGGCACCGGAAATGCTTCCTGCAGGACTGGAATATGGATCAAATGCAGGAGTTGTGAACATCAATGAGTTCTTTTATATGGATTCACTTATTCAGGAATGGGGTGGCGGTCTGAACCTCTTCGATCCGGCCTGCTTCGATCTGCTAATGAAACACACTGTCCAAAAAATAAGTAGTGTGGATGAGAACGGTATCATGCACACTTATGAGATCGAATGGATCAATGAATAAGATCTGTTCTCATATGTTCAAAGTATGGTCCAGTCAATTTCGGTATCATTCTCATCGTAAAGGTGGACCTCAATGGACATCTCTTCAATATCGTATGGTAGTTCCTTCACGCTAAGAAAGAGTGAATCTCCTATCTCCTTGGTGAACCCTTCTGCTTTGACCCTGGCAAAATAGACACGTCCGCCGGAGTCAATATCTTCGACAACGACACCTTTCCATTGTTTTAGGTTATCAATTATGTTCACGATCTTGCATTCAAACCTGTCAGTTTCCTCTATGGTGCTCATGATATCACATTTGAGTTATAATGGTTGAAAGTTCCATCTTTCATATATAAAGTCTATCCAAGGCAGCAGTGTCTCCTTTTTTTGTCAGTTTGGAAATGACGCTATCAAAATAATCCTGCCTTACAACTTCTTCATCATTCATTATTGCCTGGTGCAATGCGGTTTTTAGAACCTTCTCAACAATATCTCTTCCTGAAAGCCCCGCTGTGAGTTTTGCTATCTTTTTCATATCAATATCCTCTGCGGGTAGCGGGAACGTACTGATGTTCTTCTCTATTATCGCATAACGGTTCTGCTCATCAGGAAGTTCAAACTCTATCTCCTCCTCGAACCTGCTCCTAACTGCCGGGTCAAGGCTGGTGGGGCGGTTGGTCGCGCAAATGGTGCAAACTCCCCGGCGTTCCACGATCCCATCCATTTCCGTAAGTAATGCATTGACTATCTCTGCGACATCACCTCTTAGTTCCTGATTTCGCCTGTCCAGTGCTATTGCATCCAGCTCATCGATAAAAATGATGCATGGCTGCATCTCTTCAGCCCTTTCGTAAAGCTGATGGATCTGTCGGGCACCTTCTCCTACGAACTCTCCTATCAGTTGGGTTGCTTTGATGGGTAGCAATGGAACGTCCGTTTTATTTGCAAGGGCCTTTGCAAGCATTGTCTTCCCTGTGCCGGATGGTCCGAAGAACAGTACGTTCCTGGGGGCCCATTTGCCAAACTTCTCTGGCTCTTCCAAGAACCTCTCGATGAGTTTACATTTCTGTCGTGCTGAGCTCTGCCCCACCACATCATCAAAAGTGACATCTGACTTGAGTCCGGGAATGATCGATGCTTTTTCTTCGTCATTGATGACTATGGTGGTTTTTATTCCTATGGCAGAACCAGGTGGTACTACTTCGATTATCTTATACGCAAAATCCGGATACATCCGGCGGTCAAATATATATTCTCCTTCATTTGCCACAAAACCGTTCCACTGTTTCCTTGCATAGTGTTCAAAGACCTCTGCGTTGTCTATCTCCGGATATTCATCAAGCATGCTGCTAAGTGGATATCCCTGAGGTTTCAATATGACTAGCTCTGCAGTGTGTTCAGTAGGGTCTGCATTCTCTTCCCTATCTCTTTTTTGTGTGGTCTTCTGGGTTGATCTGACCATGTTATCAGCTCTTTTTTGTTATAAATGTAAGAGATCTATTGGATCGAATCTGTTTCCTGATGGTCTGCGAATTCTACCGAAGGTCCGTTTCAAATTATTATTTCTAAGGATGCGAACTATAACATCTCAATATATGACTTTAACGGGATAATTAATATATATTGAGTTGGTAAATATATTATGTTATAATATCATTTATCAAATATAAATTGCTGGGAGTTGGTTGATCATGGTCATGATCCCTTTATCCACATTCCTGCTAATTTATTGTTTATTTTTCGAAATGCGGCACTCAAGGCTGTGTGCAATAGAAAACTCAACGGAATTTAAATCAAGATTATTAATAAGGTGGCAATAATGGCTCAAATATTGGTTGTAGAAGATAATCCCATGAACATGGAATTAACAGTTGATCTTTTAGAATCCTGGGGGTATGAAGTAGGTCAGGCAGAAGATGGTCCGGAAGCTCTTGATAAAGTAAAAGAGGCTAAATACGATCTTATTCTTCTGGACATGCAACTTCCGAGAATGGATGGACTTGAGGTGCTTTCTCACTTAAAGGAGGACCCTGATACTGCAGATATTTCGGTTGTAGCTCTTACTGCTCACTCAATGGCAGGGGATGAGGCCAAATTCCTTGATGCCGGGTGTACTGGCTATATTTCAAAACCTATCGACATCCACGAGTTCAAGAAGCAAATTCCGGAATACCTCGATAAAACTGCTTGATCAGAGGAGTTTGGTGTAATAATGCGCGGTGATGCCGCTCCGAGGATACTGGTCGTTGATGACGAACCTTTGAATGTGGAACTGATGGAGATATATCTCTCCCCTGATTATGAAATAATTTCTGCATATGGTGGTCTGGAAGGTCTTGAGAAGGTTGCAACTGAAGATGTGGACCTTATACTTCTTGATATAATGATGCCGGATGTTAGTGGTTTTGAAGTATGCGAACAGTTGAAGGCCGATCCGCGTTATCAATTGATACCTATCATAATGGTTACTGCACTTTCCGGTAAGGATGATAAGATCCGGAGCATTGATGCAGGAGCTGATGATTTTCTTTCTAAACCGGTCGACAGACTGGAACTTGCTACAAGAGTGCGTTCTCTTTTAAGGATAAGGCAGTTGAATGACAGGTTGGTACAACAAAGGGATCAGGCACAGAACTATCTTGATGTTGCAGGCGTAATTCTTGTGGTAGTTGATAAATCACAAAATATCACTCTTCTCAACAAAAAAGGCTGTGAGATCCTTGGGGGCACTGAAGACGAGATAATTGGTAAGAATTGGTTTGAGACTTTCCTTCCCGAAGAGCATGTTGAAAGTTCAAAGACTATTTTTTCCAGTTTGCTCGAAGGCGATCCAAATACCTATGAGTACACCGAAATGCCCATCTGCACCCTTGATGGTGAGGAACGTCTTATCAGTTGGCATCATGTCCTTATATGGGATGAAGGGGGGGAAAACACCTCTATTTTGAGTTCCGGTGAAGATGTCACCGACCGTAGGAAGGCAGAAGCTGCTCTAAAAGGATATGCGGAGGAACTCGAACATTCCAATGAACTAAAGGATCTCTTTATTGACATTATCCGGCATGACCTGATGAATCCGGCAGGTGGTGTCAAAGGATTTACCGATATCCTTCTAAAAAGGGGTAATTTTGAAGGTGAGAACCTTAAGATGCTCCAGGCGATCAAACGAGCAAATTCCAAACTTATCGATATGATCGAGAGTGCAGCTGCATTCGCAAAGATAGAGTCGGTCTCACAGGTGAGACTAAGGCCAATGGACCTTGGTGTGATCTTAAGTAATGTCGTGCACTCCCTTGAACCACAGTTGGAAGAGACTGGTATTGAGGTCTCTCTGCCAGAAGATAGTATCTATTCTGCATCAGTTGATGCGACGATAGAAGAGGTGTTCTTTAATCTGCTTTCCAATGCAGTAAAATATAGTCCAGAGGACACTCGTATTACTGTGGAAATAGAGGATCTTGGCAAGGAGTGGAAGGTAAAGGTTCTGGACCAGGGATTCGGTATCTCCGATGAAGATAAGCCGTTGGTCTTCGAACGGTTCAAGAGGTTGGATAAAGGTGGCATCAAGGGTACGGGTCTGGGTCTTGCGATAGTCAAGAGGATAGTTGACTTGCATGGTGGCAAAGTTGGGGTGGGTGACAATCCTTACGAAAAAGGAAGTGTGTTCTGGGTGACCCTTAATAAGGCATGATCTTTCGGGATCATTTATCTCTTGTGTTTTTTAGTTCGTGTCATTCTTTTCATTATCCGGTTTGTATACTGAAATTGCCGATTCCAATAACTTTAAGATACATGCATGCAATGAGCTTTTGCTTTCAATTTATCATGAGGTACTAATATGAAACTGGATGAGGTCACGATTTCAAGAGCGATTATAGACGAGTTCTCAAAGGTCTTCCTTGATTACACCGATGTTGATGTAGCGCTTGTGGGCGGCGGCCCTGCTAACCTTGTAGCAGCAAAATATCTCGCAGAAGCAGGCCTGAAGACGGTCATCTACGAGAAGAAACTGGCTGTTGGCGGCGGCATGTGGGCTGGCGGTATGATGTTCCCGCGTATTGTCGTACAGGAAGATGCACGTCACATCCTTGATGAGTTCGGTATCTCATACCGTGAGTACGAAAAGGGCTATTATATCGCAAATTCTGTGGAATCTGTTGGTAAGCTCATCAGTGGTGCAACATCTGCAGGTGCTGAGATATTCAACCTCGTAAATGTCGAGGATGTTATGATCAGGGAAAATGATGAGATATGTGGTCTTGTTATCAATTGGACTGCTGTTGAGATCGGAAAGTTGCATGTTGATCCTCTGGCAATACGTTCTAAGGTCGTTGTCGATGGTACTGGCCATCCTGCTGTCGTTTGTTCCACTGTCCAGCGCAAGGTTCCTGGGGCAAAGCTCGGCGAACTCGGTGTAGTGGGTGAGAAGCCAATGTGGGCGGATGTCGGGGAAAAGATGCTCCTTGAGACCACAAAGGAGGTATATCCAAACCTTTACGTTGCAGGGATGGCTGCTAATGCTGTTGCAGGTGCACCTCGTATGGGTCCTGTCTTTGGTGGAATGCTTCTTTCAGGCAAACAGGTCGCAGAGCTTATCATCGAAAGGCTTGGATAATCTTTCTATGGCCGATTTGAGCCAAAAAGTTTATCTAATAAAAATACTAGTATAAGGTGCTTCATAGTGAAGCACCACCTATTCCGTGCCGGGGTAGGGTAGCGGTTATCCTGTAGCCCTGTGGAGGCTACGATCCGAGTTCGACTCTCGGTCCCGGCCCCATTCTTATTCTGATTCTTCTGTTTGATCTGATTATCACTACTGGTACTTTTTAGGGATTGTAACAAGTTTTAGAGCTCATGTTATCTCTAAATAAGTTGCCACATTGGCATTGTTCTACTATCGCTTGTTCAGCTTTGAATGTACAATTATCTCGTGGTCTTATGGGATCTTACAATACATCTCTATGGAATTGTAATTGTTACAATAGCCTCGTGGTCCATGGGTCCGGGGCAAAATTCTATATGTTTGATAAAAAGATCCGCAGATCACTGAAAAAAAGAAAATAAAAGATCTCTTATATCCTTTTTAGATGTCGAATGTTCTATCAAACTCTGGATAAAGTTCAGAGCTTTCCAGAAGTTCTTCAAATGCATCGTGCCTTGGACTTACGATCACAACGTGTGCAGGAGGGTGTATCTTTCTCAACTTGCTTATTGCGGCACCCGCATTCGTATCAAGTTCTACCAAAGCTGCAGAATTACATTTAGTTTTAAGTTCTACTCCTGAGACACTTACAAGAAGTTGATCTGCATAATTAGGCTCGATCCTTTTCGGGTTCGATCCGAATTTCATACTTCCATAATGTTCCAGGTCGTGCAAAGCGATTTTGACCTTGTTCGGGTCCTCCGCTCTAATTACAGCAAAAGATTTCATTTTTTGTCCCCACACCAAACTTAATTAAAATTTAATGGAACTATTTAAGGTTTCTAATTATATTAACGTTTGGATACTGTATGGTATTTTGTTACGTTTTTCAAAAAAGATAATTGGGATTAGTCCCCAAGTTCCTTTGAACGCGTTGAAGATTCAATGACCGCATTCATGAAAGCAGCTCTTATCCCGCTCTCTTCAAGAGTGCGTATTGCTCTGATGGTCGTTCCTGCAGGGGATGTTACCATGTCCTTAAGCTCTCCTGGGTGCATTCCTGTCTCCAGTACCATTTTTGCAGCACCAAGGACTGTCTGTGCTGCCAGTGTGATCGCATTTGCACGGTCAAGTCCTTCATGGACTGCACCGTCAGCTAATGCTTCTATAACTGGGAATATGTATGCAGGTCCGCTTCCGGATAGACCGGTGACGGCATCCATGAGCTTCTCCGGGATCGTTATTGCACTTCCAATGGACTGGAACATCTCAAGTGCGATCTCCATATCCTCGTCAGTGGCATTCGTACCTGCGCAAACAGCAGATGCAGCTTCTGCAACGGTTGCTGCGATGTTTGGCATGACCCGTACGACCCTTGTGCCTTCATTCAGTTCATCTTCAATTGCTGCTACTGGAACTCCTGCTGCGATGGAGATCACTAGCTTGTCAGCGGTAATGCTGTCCTTGATGGCTGCAAGCACGCTTTTTAGTATCTGTGGCTTGACCGCAAGCACAACAACATCAGAGTCTCCTATGGTCTCAGTGTTGTCAGTTGAGACATTAATACCCAATTCATTGTTGAGTCTTTCAAGAGCAGGCTTGTAAACATCACTTGCATTCAGAGTTATTTCGCTATGTGATGCGAGAATTCCTCTTATAAGTGATTCTCCCATCTTGCCTGTGCCTATGAATCCGATCCTTTTTTCTGTAAGATGCATTTTAGTTCCCTTTTCTGTCTCTTGATATGGGCAGTGTGCAATAGTTCATTTCAGCCATAGTTGGCTGAGATCACATTTTCATTTCCTTTTTATTGTGACGATGTCCCCAAGAGTTGTACCGCTGTTCAAACTGTCAGCATTCCATTCATCTTTGCCCTGCCGCTCCATAAGATTTACATTGAGTGCTTTTTCTATCTTCTTCCTGACAGAATCTTCCGGGGTTATCTCTCCCCTTTCTATCTTTTTTATCAGGGAAGCCTTCTCTTTGATCTTAATGGCAAGCACTTCTTGTGTCCATCCACGTTTTTCACGAGCTTCACGTATGATGGTCTCGTACTCGTCCACGAGTTCGTCATCCAGCTCAGCAAAAGGATCGCGTCTTGATGTTGTCCTTTTTTGAACATTCCGAATTGGTTTTGGAGATACAGGTGATATCTTTCTGGATACAGGTGAGCGTGCTCTTGCTGCATTTCCGTATTGTGAACACTTACTGCACACCTTAAGCTGGCTTCCATCAATAGTGACGTCTATCGGCTTTTCTTTTATCTCTGCACCACATATTTCACATTGCATCGGTATCATCTCTTAAAGGCTATTTTAATTGCCCTTTACGAAAGTGCTATATATCGTCTCTACTTAAATAATTATTCGGAGCTATGACAGAAACGATCGACGATAAGCCAAGAAGCAATGATTATAGCTTCAGTGGCATTGGTAATGGGGATTTTGTTTCCGAAAGCGATGAGGATTTTTCAAAATATCTGCTGGATCGGATGAAGCAGCTTGAATCGCGAAACAATCTCCTGAAAGTGCAATGTGAACAGATAGAATCCGATAAGCGTTATATCGAATCACAAAAGCTCAAGTATGAACGTGAGACGCACCGCCTTCAGTCAGAAATTGATAGGTTAAAGTCTCCTCCACTTGTGGTTGCGAGTATAGTGGATATGTTTGATGGCGATAAAGCTCTGATCAGGAGCAGTACAGGTCCTCAGTTCCTTGTGAATGTTTCACAGGACCTCGATGATGATGATCAGCTTGTTCCGGGGGTCAGGGTGGGGTTGAACCAGCAGACTCTGGCAGTCGTCGACATCATTCCTGAATCAGACGAACCGCTTATCACGGCTATGGAGGTTATCGATTCACAGGAAGTTGACTATTCGCAGATAGGAGGTCTGGACCAACAGATAATGGAGATAAGTGAATCTGTCGAATTGCCGATCACTAAACCGGAAGTTTTTGAACGCATTGGTATAACTCCTCCCAAGGGAGTCCTGCTTTTCGGACCACCTGGTACGGGAAAGACATTGCTTGCCAAAGCGGTGGCGCACAGGACGAATGCCACTTTCATAAGGGTGGTGGGTTCTGAACTTGTACAGAAATATATTGGCGATGGCGCAAAGCTTGTTCGTGATATCTTCGAGATGGCAAGGAAGAAAGCACCTGCAATCATCTTTATCGATGAGCTGGATGCGATCGCAGCGACACGTCTGGAAGATACGAACGGTGCGGATAGGGAAGTTCAAAGGACCCTTATGCAACTTCTTGCTGAGATGGATGGCTTTGACAACAGGGGTGACGTACGCATAATTGCTGCCACCAACAGACCTGATGTGCTAGACCCGGCAATTGTAAGGCCGGGAAGGCTTGACCGTATCATCGAGATACCATTGCCTGGTCAGGATGGTCGTGAAACGATCTTCCGTATCCATACAGAGAGGCTTAACATTGGCAGCGATGTAGATGTCAAAAAGCTGGCAGATCTTACAGAAGGGGCAAGTGGTGCCGATATAGGGGCCATAGTCATGGAAGCTGGAATGTTTGCTGTACGCAATGATAGTGACCACATAGGCATGTCTGACCTGCTTGATGCAGTTACAAAGGTCATGGTCCCCAAAGCGAACAATGTCGATCATTCGGAGAACATGTTCTGGTGAGCAAAAGGTCGTGTTGCATTGGCATTTCATATCAAGCCTGAGATCAGGATACTTGGTATCGATGATTCCGCATTGATAAGTGATGATATTCTGATAGTGGGAGCTTTCTTTCGTGGCGGGCAATGGCTTGATGGCGTGATGCGTTCCAGCATCCATCGTGATGGTATGGACGCTACGGAAAGGATAGCTGAGATGGTGACCTCAAGCAAACACTATGGTCAGATAAAAGTGATAATGCTTGATGGTGTGACATATGGTGGTTTCAATCCGGTTGACATCGTCAGGCTGTATGAAGGAACTAAAATACCGGTCATTGTTATAATGCGTGAGGTCCCTGATCTTGAAATGATCAAGGATGCATTGTCAAATCTGCCTGACCCTGGAGAGAGATCTCGGATCATACTTCGGGCAGGTGCAATTACAAAAGTGGTCTCAAAAGATCCTTTGAATCCTATATTCATCCAGTGTGCCGGTATCGATACTGAAAAAGCAGGTGAGGTCGTACGTTTGTCTTCAACAAGGAGCAATGTTCCGGAACCTCTCAGGGTGGCACACATGATCGCCACAGGTATTATCTGTGGCGAATCTCGCGGCAAATCCTGATCTTATTTCTGCATGCAATTGTCTGCCAGCTTTACACCTTCTTCCATAAGGTTCTCAGCTCTGTCCAGTGTCTTTGCTTCTGCAAATATCCTTATGATAGGTTCGGTTCCTGATGGGCGTATAAGCATCCAGCCGTCGTTGTGCCATATCTTTACACCATCTGTTGTATCTACCTCCAGTTCTCCTCCGACCACGCTTTCTTTTATCTTCTCCATCGTGGGCTCGAGGTCACTGCAATGGACCTTTGTCTTTGAGTTGAAATATGTCGGTACGTTCTCTGCAAGGTGTGAGAGCTTCCTGCCCGAGGCCATTATCTCAAGAAGTTTTGCACATGCCATGGCTCCATCGCGACAGTATTGGTGTTCCGGGAAAATAAGTCCTCCGTTACCCTCTCCTCCGAACACTGCACCTATTTCCATCATCTTTCTTGCGACATTGATGGAACCGACCGCCGTCCAGTGAAGTTTCACTCCTGCTTCCTCTGCCACATCAAGCATACGCTGCGATGAACTGACAGGTGTGACAAGGTCTCCTTTTTTGTCTTCGAGGATGTACTTGGCCACCATCGCCAAAAGGACCTCTTCATCGATGAAATTCCCGTTCTCATCAAAGAACACTGCCCTGTCCGCATCTCCATCCTGGGCAACACCCATGTCCGCACCCCTGCTTTTTACAATATCGGAAAGCTCGGTCAGGACATCTTCGGTGGGTTCCGGATTGCGCCATGGGAACGTTCCGTCTATCTGGGCGTTGAGTGCCATTACCTCACATCCAAGTTTCTGAAGCAGGAAAGGCAACGTCAAAGAACCGGCACCGCAACCGGTATCCACCACTACCTTGAAGCGCTTTTCACGTATGCTTTCCGCATCCACGGAATTGATGATTGCATTGATATATTGTTCATTTGCGTTCGTATCTTTGAAGAGGTCGCCCGTCCTTTCCCAGCTGGCTGCTGCGAAATCCTTTGACATGTAGATCTTTTCGACCTCTCTCTCTCCTTCCCTTGAGAACTCGCTTCCGTCTCCGGCAACCAGTTTAATTCCGTTGTACTCTCTTGGATTGTGTGATGCAGTGACGCCAATACCTGCATCGGCATGCTCCCTTACATAATACTGGATGGCCGGTATCGGTGCTATTCCGATATCAATTACAGTAACTCCTGTGGACAATGCACCGGCTATAGCAGCCGATTTTAGCATGTCTCCTGATTTGCGGGTATCTCTCCCTACGACTACAGTACCTTTTGAACCCATATATGTCCCAAGGCTCTTTGCGACATCTATCGCAAGCTGTGGTGTGATGTATTCGTTAGCGATCCCTCTTACTCCGTTAGTTCCAAAAAAACCCATTTTGTATCTCCTCTTCAATTATTTTACCAGTATGGTAGCTGAATCTATTTTATATTTTTGAGACATTCACTTGACCAAGTTTAAATTGTATGAGTTCTAATCTATGCAGCATGATGATGCGTGAAAAAGGCAAACTGGTCATTTGGCCTGCAAATCTGGACAAGTCCCGATCACGGAAAGGTGGCAGGATAATTTCCAGAAAGAGCTCTCTTGAAGCTCCGCTACTCAGGGAATTGACGGCAGCAGCTGAGAAATTGAACCTGAACCCTGAAGTGGAAGCTGATAAAAAGTATCCCCGTACATGGTGGGAATCAAGCGGTCGTATCCTTGTGGATAACAATGAGGCTAAGACCATGGTCGCAAGAAAGATCTCAAAGGCCATCAAGGAAGCACGTGGTGGCTGATCTTCGGATCAGGTACCCTGCCTTTTTTAATCTTTAAATTTAGTTGAAAATTATTTATGCTCTTTTAAATACGATAGTCTCAACTCTCTATCGGAAGAGAGCTAATCAGTAATTATAAAAAAACGAATTCAAAAAAAGATCTTATCAGGTTAGGGCCAGAGGCCAAAACCTGCGCTAAGTGCAAGGATCACGATGCCGCTAATTGCGCCAAAGATGAATACGGTCCTTGGTTGTACGTGAACAGCTCTTTTATCCGCATCATAGTACGTCATAAGACCTGCAGATGACATCAATCCACTTCCACTTGATTTCTTCTTTTGTGCCATAGTTCCTCAATTAGTTCTTTAAATTTTTAAGCTTTGTGCCTGTTACATCAATATCTCATCAATAAGAACAGGTGGTTCAAATATGCCCTTTTCAGTAATAAGTGCTGTGATGTTCTCCATGGGAGTTGCATCAAAGGCCGGATTATATACCTCTACATTCTTAGGTGCTATCTGGACATCACCAATATAACGTAACTCGTCCGCATCTCTCTGTTCTATTGTAACAGTATCTTCCCAACCATTAGGATCAAAGGTCGAGACCGGTGCTGCAACATAGAATGGTATCTCATGTTCCCTTGCTACGATCGAATGGGTGTAGGTCCCTATCTTATTGAAAACAACGTCCTGTGTTATCCTGTCGGCACCCACTATCATCTTATCGACCATTCCATGTCTCATTACATGCCCTGACATGGAATCGGTTATCAGCTTTACCGGAATGTTATCCTGCATAAGTTCCCATGTGGTGATGCGGCCGCCCTGGTTCAGGGGTCGTGTTTCGCAGGCTATGACACTGATCTCCTTTCCTTTCTCAACTGCCGAGCGAATTACTCCCAGGGCAGTTCCCCAGTCAACACAGGCCATTCTTCCTGCATTGCAGTGTGTCATCACAGTGTCACCGTCATCCAGCAACTTCTGTCCATACTTTCCTATGGCCTTGTTTATCTCCACATCTTCGTCTGCTATCCTGATCGCCTCGAAGATCACGATGTCCTTGATGCTTTCAAGGTCGTAGGAATCTTCTGTGGCCTTTAAGACCCTTTTCACGGCCCATGCGAGATTCACTGCTGTCGGGCGTGTGGCTATAAGGGTGGAAGCAGCGACTTTCAGGTCATTGAGCAACTTTTCCATTGTGTCTGCACTGCTAAGTGTGACTGCAAGTGCCATTCCAAACCCTCCTGCGGCACCAAGTGCCGGAGCACCTCTTACTCGAAGGGACCTTATGGCTTCACAAAGGGATGCAAGGTTCTTACATTCAATAACATTAAGCTCTACTGGCAGGAGTGTCTGATCGATCATCACGACACTTTTGGATTCATCGTTCCAGTCTATTGTTCTCATATTTATGTATTGGTATAGGTAATAATATTTACTTTATTAATTTATACCAAATCCTCCATTTAATTTATGTAAAGATATTATTTATAATTTATACGATATTCAGTCGAAAAGTCCATTATTTACAACTTTTACAACAACTAATAGAAAAGTATGAGTAGAGATAAGATTATCTCTTATTCTGGCTGTTTTTAACCTTAATACGATATTGTACTGGCTGCTGATACGTAGGTTTTCCTTTCGGAACGGTTGTAATCTTGAATGAAACATCCTTTGAAACCAGATACACATTTCCGTTTTTAAATACCATTGTTAATAATTCAATTTGATTTTTAGATAATACTTCTGCGAATCCATAACCTGTAATAGTTGAAACAGTATGTGTTGGAACAGCGATATAATCGCCAACTTTCTTTCCTGTCAATAATTTTTTAATATTTTCTGCAATACTTCCTTGTGGCTTCGCAACAACTTTTACTATCTGTGATGGTAACTTTTTGTAATCACTTGCAGATATTTTCTTGTCTTTGCAAGACCATAAAGTATCATCGAAACTTCTACCATTGTCTGTCTTTGATTCTTTTGGTTGTGTCGATTGTGGTTCTTTCGGGATTTTAACCGATGGTGTCAATTCCTTGATTCTGCCATCTTGATATT
>JAIORJ010000094.1 GCA_021108185.1 Methanococcoides sp.
CCATTACTTCATTAATTTCCTCTTTGTTTTCAGCAGAAGATATGAGCTCCTTTGCGTCTTCAAGCTGAACTATGTGCTCATCTATAAGTTCCTCAGTAATCTCTTCGTTACCAATGTCATCGAGGTTCTCTTTTAGAGTCTCCAGTCTTTCGATCCTTTGATCAAAAGAAGTGATCAAATGCTCTTTATGAAACTCAAATGCATCTTCTTCACTTTCAAACTCCACTGGACATACAGGGCGGTCATCAGAAAGGAAAAGTCCCCCACCGATTCCATGTGCCATTCTATTATGTACACCCGACTTCATCATTGAGAGGTCTTTTGTATTATTATCTTCTGCCGCGAGCGCACCTGTTGGAAACAAACTGAATACCATCAGGATAGCTGCAAAGCAGCCAATTGTTTTCAATATTTTATTGTTCATATTATCATCTCTGTGTCCCGGCAATATCCGAGTATTCACAATGCATCCACTGGCAGTCGAGAATATAAGCATACTTTCAGACAAAAGGGATTTAAAGCATTTAATTATGAAAAAGAAGCTTATTAGAACCCTAGAAAACGTATTGAATATTAATAAACCTTTAAATTGATAATATAATACAAAATTTCAATATTCTTTATTGAAAAATAATTTGAATAAGATGATGTTGATCTATCATCAAAGAAACTTAATAGATACTAATAAAAGAGATGAAAATTGCATATATCAATAATATAGATATAGAAATGTATTTAATAGACATTTAAATTCTCTTTTTAGCAATGAAGGATAAATAAAGCATATTGAAGTTAAAAAAGCTCAAAAAATACATATTTCAATATACGAAAAAACAAAATACTGTCCCTTCATAAAGTATGTTTATATCTTCAATAGCAGAACTGGAAGTATTCATTGATCGCATTGATCTGGGAAAGAGGATTATCAAAATGAAAAAGGTATTAGGCATCACCTTAGCTTTACTTACATTCATACTACTGACTTCCGGTTGTGCTGATAGACAGGATAATTTCCAACACGAGGTCGTAAGACCCATCTGGTTCACATCGGACATAGAGCATAACAACAATTACTGGCCATTTGATACCGAACATAGACCACAATATAAACATAAAACACCATTTTTTGCAGATGATCAGGATATTGTCAATATCATAGACAGTGATATCGAAAGATCTGAAAGTGCACTTTACCATTTCGAGAGAGAAGTGGAGAGGCTGGAAAATGAAGGGAAGGATGTTAACTTTCTGAATCAGAAGATAGGAGAAGTTCGCCAGCATCTCGAAAATGCTAAGATGAACAAGACCCTTTCGGATGAACTTTCAGAAAACAATGAAAGTTCCACAACCATTAGCGTAGAACAGAAAAAGTACCTTTTCAATTCAATTAAAGAACTCCAAATTATTCATGAGATATTGCCACAGATATTCAATGACGGACAAATAATGAGACCGGGACAGGTTAAACTAAAGGATGATGTATATCTGAATGCAAGTGGAAATGGAGCTGCGGTTCTTTCAGGAAACATCGAAATGAGCCTTTCAGTCCAAAATGCTGTGGTCACGATCAGGGATGAAAATAATGACAAGATCATTTCCATCGATGGAGAATATACACCGGAAAGCAATATCGATCCTAAAATTGTGGTTTACCGTAATGTAAACGGCACAATGGACATCACCGGAACATCCACCATAGTGATGGTACGTGGGCAGAGTATTAATTTTAAGGCCATGGGTGATGGCTTTGCAGCACTATCCGGGAACGGGACCTACACTTACGAAGAAGGAAATGGAACTATTACAATGGAATGGATGCCTCAGGTATTTATGACCAAACGTCAAAGTATTTAAATAAAAAAATGAAGTCCATCACAATTATATTCTGGATCGCCATCATCCTGGCATCAATGCCATTAGCAGGTGCAGATAGCACTGCCACCATACATGGTGTGGTTTATGAGTGGGACACGTTCGAACCGACGGATAATGCATACATAGAGATAAACACCACACCCACCCAGTCCATAGTTCCACAATACGGCATCTACTCATTAGAATTACCTCCGGGAAACTACCTGATCACAGCTACTTCATACAAAGAGAACACCCTTGAATATTCCACAGAAGTTCCACTGACTATCACTGACAATGGCACCTATGTGATCGACCTTTTGCTGATGCCTGTTTATTCAGACATTGTAGAGAGTGAAGAAGATGAGAAACAGCCAACTTTACAGGCTAGTACATTTTCGATAGCAATCTACATTTTACTTGCGATCATACTAATGGTAGCAATTGAAAGAACGACATCAAGAAATAAAACAGATCAGAAAAAGCACTACATTAGACCGGAAATCGAGATAACAGAATATTCAGCACCCGAACATGCTGAAGAAGTACTACCCGAAGATGAGAAATTAACATATCCTGAAGACATGGAAGACCTACCTTCAGACCTGCAGGAAATTGTGAAAATACTCCTATCCAATGATGGCCGTATGACACAAAAGGACATTCGAAGCAGGATAGATTATTCAGAAGGAAAGGTTAGTATGATGCTAAACGATCTTGAGAAAAATGGTTGGGTTGAAAAAAGGAAGCAGGGAAGAGGAAATATTGTATTCCTGAAAAATGAGCATGAACGAGAATAATTAATTGTTCTACATCAACCCTGCTTTTGAACGTATCTCCACTTTTTTGCGATTTACAGCATAACAAAAATAATTGATTTTTTTGAATTAAATACACTGAAACAATTCGAATTCAATTTTAATGCGATTAAATAGTTTTTTTAAGAATTAAAAGCCTTGAAAAAGCTTCATCCCTAATTTAAATCTTATTTTTCACTTAAATTATAAAGTATCCTTATATTCAAGACCACTAATGCAGGGTTGTACAAAGTGGTACTGAACCAGTGCCATTAGCACCACACCACCCCATGAATGGCACCTGTACCTTATCACCGATCAACCCTACAGGTGCTTTCATGAAAACAAAAAAGAGAAGAGACGATTGAAAATATGAATGGAACAGAGCGTGTTGAAATGCAAGAGAACAATGACCCGCTGATAAAGCTCAGTGATGTCTGGAAAACGTACCAGATGGGAGAAATTGAATTTGATGCATTGAAAAATGTGGATCTGGACATATACAGTGGAGAATTTGTTGTGATCCTTGGGCCCAGCGGAAGCGGGAAAAGCACAATGATGAACCTGATAGGTTGCCTTGATGTTCCAAGTAAAGGCACCATACGGCTTGAAGATCAAGACATATCAAAGTTAAAGGAGTCTGATCTTGCACAGATTCGGGGACAAAGCATAGGATTCATTTTTCAGCAGTTCAACCTGATCCCCACACTCAATTCTTTAGAAAATGTCATACTACCCCTCGAGTTTCAGGAAGTGGACCCCGATATTGCTAAAAAGAGAGGACAGGAACTTCTGGAGATCGTGGGTCTTGGGGATAAACTTACGAACCTGCCTTCCCAGCTTTCCGGAGGACAACGCCAAAGAGTAGCTATCGCGCGATCACTGGCCATTGATCCACCCATAATCCTTGCCGATGAGCCAACCGGCAACCTCGACAGTAAAACCGGAACCTACATACTGGAATTCCTGAACGAGATGCACAAAAAAGAGAAGAAAACGATCATTATTGTCACACATGATACCGAACCGATACAGTATGCAGACAAGATAGTCTACATCAGAGACGGACAGGTCGAGAAGATAGAATACAGAAATAAGATGGAGAATTGATATGAAAAAGACTATACTATTAATACTACTTTTCTGCATGACCGCTGGAAGTGCTTCTGCAGCAATTTATGTGGATTCCTCAATGATAACGGTTGATATGTTAAATCAAAACCCTGATCCTGCAAGGCCAGGAGAGACCATGGAGATCACCCTTAGTGTGATGAACGATGGAAATTCAGATCTTGAAGATGTTACAGTTACCATCGAACCGGAGTATCCATTCTCAAAAGTGACCGGCGAATCGTTAACCCAAACAATACCATATCTGAACTCCCGACAGGATGACGATGATGCTGCCATACTCAAATATAAACTTTTTATAGATAATGATGCACCAGAAGACCTGTATGAGCTGGATATAGTTGTAACTGACAGTGAGAACGGCGCTACGATCACAACAACCGTCAATATTGACGTCCGTGGAAAGGAATACGCACAGATCGTCACTATTACTAAATCAAAAATCGACATAGCAACCGAAGAACCGCTTGAGTTTATTGTAACCAACACCGGAAATTCACCCCTGAAGAACATGGTGATCTCATGGGATGAAGAAAGCGGAGTTGTTCTGCCGGTATATTCTGATAACACTAAATATATCGCCTACCTCGATGCCGGCGAGTCTGCAACGGTAAGCTACACCGTAATGGCTGATGTGAATGCAATTCCCGGGCTTTATCAGCTGGATATCTGCCTGAGTTTTGAGGATTATGATTCAAACATAAATGAGATAACTACGAAAGCCGGACTTTTTGTAGGAGGAGAAACCGATTTTGATGTTTCGTTCTCTGAGAGTGCAAGTGGGGAAGTCTCACTTTCTGTTGCCAATGTGGGCAACAATGAAGCATATTCCGTGAAAGTGTCAATTCCGGAACAGGATGGGTACACAGTTACAGGAAGTTCTTCGACCATTGTGGGAAACCTGGAAAAAGGAGATTATACGATCACTTCTTTCAACATTGTCCAATCTGCAAATGTTGCGACAAACGAAAATAGTGATGATGAAAAAACTGGCACAGGAGAAAATATACCCGCAGGCCGATCTGCCGGCAGAAGTTCAGGTAATGAACTGACAGCCATTATCGAATATACTGATTCGACTGGTCAGAGACTTTCAGTTGAGAAAAACGTTGATATTTCATTTACCTCAGGTGCAACTGGAGAAAATGATGTAGCGTATGCCAAGAACAGGAATGCAAGTAGTGGGACCAGCACTAGCACATACTTTCTGATCCTCACAGCAATCGTTGTAGGAGCTGCTGTAGTATATAAAAAGAGAAAGGACAAGGAAAGGGAACAATGAGGTATAAAACATCTCTTAAACTTGCGACCAACATCCTTCTGCACAGTAAGATAAGAAGTTGGCTGACCATCATTGGCATCGTCATAGGTGTTGCATCAGTAGTTAGTATCGTTGCTCTTGGAGATGCAATGACGGAAAGTGTTGAGAGTAGCTTTGAGGATATGGACCTTACGATAATAACCGTCACACCCGGATATTCCGGTGCTCAGTCATCCATGGGACCAGGCAGGAGTGGAGGCGGAGGTGCTGCCACCACCACTGATGAAGATGAGCTTACGGATAAAGATATAATGGCACTTCGATCGGTCGAAGAGATAGAGTACATGTACGGTCAGATCAGTGGGAAAGCCGATGTCGAATATACGGGAGAAACTGCATCCCTATCAGTTACCGGAGTGGACCCACAGGTGTGGAAGTACACATCTAATATGGACTACGATTCAGGCCGTGCCCTTGAACCATCGGACAACTATGCGGCAGTGATCGGATACAATGTCGCAAATGAATTGTTCGATCAGCCAATTGGAGTGAACCGAGTTATAACAGTTGAAGATAAATCTGTAAGAGTGGTAGGAATACTGGAAGATGGGGAGAGCAATAATGCAATAATAATGCCGATCGATGCTGCGATCAATATTATAGACGATGCCGAAAAAGACGTATACGGATCGATAGTGATAAAGGTTGAAGACGAAGAGGTCGTTGAATCGGCTGTTGAGGAGATAGAAAATGCCCTTCTTATCTCACGCCATGTTGCTGAAAAGGACAGGGATTTTTCAGTAACAGATTCAAAATCACAGATGGACGGAGTATCTGATATGGTGTCATCAATGACGTACTTCCTTGGCGCAATTGCGGCAGTGTCCCTTATAGTCGGTGCAGTGGGAATTGCGAATACGATGTTCACTTCCGTAATGGAAAAGACAAAGGAGATCGGCACAATGAAGGCCATTGGTGCGAAGAACGGGGATATCATGATCATATTTGTTATGAACTCTGCACTTGTGGGTTTTGTTGGCGGTTTTTTAGGAATAGTTCTTGGAGAGATAGTTTCACGAGTCATCATACCAATGAGCGGATTCCAACTGGGCCGTACAACTGCATCGACCACCGGGCTTTCCCCCGAACTGATGGTCCTTGGGATAGGACTTGCAATGTTGATAGGAGTTATTTCCGGCGTGATTCCTGCATACAGTGCATCAAAGATGAAGCCTATAGATGCTCTGAGATATGAATGAACAGACTGGAGACATTAAATATTTCCTGCCAAAAGACTGGCAGGAACAATACTCTTTTATTGGCCACTATTTTCATGCTCCCTGCAAATCAGCGTATTTAATAACCATCAGGATAATCTACTTCGCATGAATTTTACCAAAAGACCTTTTCTGTTGACCATACTTGATGGCTGGGGATATTCCCCTGAAGTGGAAGGAAATGCCATCAGTACAGCCAACACCCCCAACCTTGATGATCTGCTGGAGACATATCCGAATACACTCCTCAGCGCTTCAGGTGAAGATGTGGGACTTCCTGAGGGACAGATGGGGAATTCAGAGGTTGGGCACTTGAACATAGGTGCAGGACGTGTTGTCTACCAGGACCTTACACGCATCAACCGGGATATCGGGAACGGGGACTTTTTTAAGAACCCTGTATTGAAGCAATCAATTGAAAATGCAAAAGCACAGGGTTCTGCATTACACCTCATGGGATTGTTCTCTTACGGGGGAGTTCACAGCCACATGAAGCACCTACGTGCGCTTATTGAATTTGCAAAGGCAGAGGGTATTACTGAAATATTCGTCCATGCATTCCTGGACGGCCGGGACGTTCCCCCAAGAGCGGCACTTGAGGATATGAAGGAACATGTGGAATACTGCAACAACCTGGGAGTCGGAAAGATAGCCACGGTTTCAGGGCGTTATTATGCCATGGACCGGGATAACCGCTGGGAACGGATCGAAGATGCATACAATGCGATTACCCGGGGCGAGGGAGTATATTATTCAAAAGGGCCCATTGATGCCATTTCGGAAGGTTATGAGAGAGGCGAGAATGATGAATTTATCAAACCTACGGTGATCGTCGATGAAAATGGTAGACCCATAGGATCTGTGAATGAGAACGATACGGTCATTTTCTTCAATTTCCGCCCTGACCGTGCACGACAATTGACCTATGCTTTCGTGAATGATGAATTTGACAATTTTGAACGCAAAAGCCATCCAAAAGTGCATTTTTTATGCATGACAGAATACGATGAAAAGCTGGATGTCCCCATAGCATTCCCTTCGGAAGAATTGAAGAACACATTGGGAGAAGTACTCAGCAAAGAGGGAATAAAGCAGTTGCGTATAGCTGAGACCGAAAAATATGCACATGTGACATTCTTTTTCAACGGCGGTGTTGAGAAGCAGAACGAAGGAGAGGACAGGTGTCTGATCCCATCGCCAAAGGTGGCAACCTATGACCTGAAACCGGAGATGAGTGCTTATGAGGTCACCGAAGAGCTGATAGAAAGGATAGGATCTGGAAAGTATGATGTGATCGTACTCAATCTTGCCAACATGGACATGGTAGGACATAGCGGCATAATGGAAGCGGCCGTGAAAGCGGTCGAGATCGTTGATGATTGTGTGGGAAAGATAATTACTGTAATAAAGGAAGTCAGTGGCGAAGCCATGATAATGGCAGATCATGGCAATGCCGAAAAGATGGTAGAGTTCTGCAACAATACGGACAGGCAATGCCACACGGCCCATACGCCAAATCCGGTCCGCTGTATCTATGTGACACAGGAAAAAGGAGTTGAACTTCTAAAAGGCAGACTTTCAGATGTTGCACCCACCATACTGAAGATCATGGGCATTGAAAAGCCACCGGAAATGACCGGTGTTCCTTTAATAAAGAACAGTTAAAACCATTGATCAAGAGTGCTTTGACTGCCACCCATGTTCGCTTCAAGGCGGTCAAGTGCTTTATTGACCCGGTCCTCTGAAAAATCGTGTTTTTTGCAGAGAAGGTCAATTACCCCGGCACGGTCAGGCTTGATCCATTTCAGTTCATAATCATCTGTTACCGGCGGGTTCATGAAGAAATCCCTTTTAGCATCAAGGCCTTCGATCTCTTTTCCAAGTTCTTCAAGTACGGCTTTTATATCGCCGTGTTCTTTCACCAGTTTAAGCGCCCTTTTCGGACCGATGTTCTCGAGACCGGTATTATAATCTGTGCCCACACACATGGCAATATCGATCAATTGCTGTCTTGTAATGCCAAGTTCCCCAAGGGAATCCTCAAGGGATAAGACCTCAGGTTTAACATCCACATAGATGTTCTTTTTCGGAAGCTTTCGCTTACCGGTAATAGTGAGATTTCGAACCACCCGTGGTGCACCGAAAAGAAAAGAATCATAGTCCTGTGAACCGATATAATCAGCATCCCCTTTTTGGACCATGTATGAGGCCTGTGCCTCCCCCTCGGATGGTGCTTTCACATAAGGGATACCCATCAATTCCAATAGTCTGACAGAATCATCGATCATCTCACGGGTCACTTTTGAAGAAGCCTGTGCATACTTGTAGGCTTCTTCCTCAAGTCCCTGTGCTTTTGCGTCTTCCCATTTAGCAGTTGCACTTTCCCGGACCTCATGGCGTTTTGCCAGAGTATCTGATTTGAAATCAGGAGGTTTACCATCAAAGACAAAAATAGGTTTGACACCTGCTTCGATGAGACTGGTAAGCCTATAAAGGATACCCGAAAGATGAGAAGTGATCTGACCGCTGGAATCCTTTAAAGGGGTTCCGTCACGTTGCCTGATTATACTTAAGAACTGATAAAGAGTATTATACGCATCGATAGCCACTACTTTATTTGAAAGCCCAGCTAACTCGATCGCATCTTTAAGAAGTAGATCCCCAATATCCGTACCCATGTTCAAATGATGTGAATATTATAGATCTCCAGAGAGACCATCGGTAATGGAAAGTCTGATATCGATGACAGAATCATCGTTTGCATTCATTTTCCCAACTTTAAGGACATTACCATCCCTTTCAACTACTTCTGTCTTGGTCACCTCGACCTGGTGTCCATCGCTACTAGTATAGTTCTTATGCACCACTAGGAGCTCCTGACCACCCACAGAGCCTTTTCCCACCATTGAGACCAGATTTTTTATGATCTGCTCAAATTCAGAATATATTAATATTTCTGAATACTTTCCAGCCTTTTTAATTATGCCAATTGGTTCTAAATTGATGCGCATATACGCACTCCCTTGAATCTTAGCAATATTACAAGTCCCACATATACTGGTACACATATATTGGTTTCGGCAGATGTCGACAGGCACAATATAATAGAACAGTGTGCAATACAACTGATTCTGCTTAGTTCAATGAAAAAAAGATAGGGAATTAACGATATGATTTCCTATTAACCACGTCCATTGCCTCATCCACTACGGTGATAACTTCGTTCATCTTCTTGTCCATTGAGCTCTCAATGCTCTGTATATTGATACGAAGAGAACGTTCCTTATCATCCAGCGTCTTTTCGATCCTCCGAAGCCTGATATCCAGAGAAAGGATCATCGCAGCCAATGCACCTACCATTACAATAGCAGAGAGTATGATCAAAGAATTAGCAGAGTTGGGTTTGAACCTGCCAAGCCATTCATAGGTCAGCACAAAAGAAGATACAACCATCACGATCGAAAATACAATGTCCCGGGGATCCATCATTTTACCTCATTTACTAAGTACAGCAATCCTATCGACAACAACATCGATGTATTAACTGATAACACCTATTAGAACTATTATAACAATTACATACTATTAAATACTGTGCAGATATTTGAAATTAACATTACATAGATATTTTGGGTACAGGGAGAATTATATTGAGTTCCGAAAAAGACACATTCAAAGATTATCTGCCAATGGTCGCAATGGCCGGGCTGATCCTAATAGTACAGGTTCTCGCATTGATACTGGCATCCCCAATGGATAAATTGGGAATGCAAGCCGTAGAGAATCCCGAATCGACTGCCAATTCGTTCTACTACATAGGATTCATCCTCGCATTCACATTCCTGTTACTGCTTGCCATCAAACGTAACATGAAGTGGGTAATACAACTGACAATGTTGCTTGCAGTAGGAGCCACCATATTCTACGGATTCTATCCGATCTTGTATATGCTTGGAATAAATGAGACATTGAGCAGTACACTGGGAATTATACTGGCAGCTATACTCACTATCATCCTTTATAAGTTCCCTGAATGGTATGTCATAGATACAATCGGTATAATAATCGGAGCTGCTGCCAGTTCAATATTCGGAATATCCTTTGGCATCCTGCCAGCGATCGTCCTGTTATCACTTCTTGCAATATACGATGCCATATCGGTCTATAAGACAAAGCATATGATCGATCTTGCAGAAGGTGTTATGGACCTCAAATTGCCAATACTTTTTATCATCCCGAAAAAACTGAACTATTCATTCATAAAGGACGGAATGAAAAAGGAAGGCGAAAGAGATGCGTTCTTTATGGGACTTGGGGATGCGGTCATGCCAACCGTTCTGGTGGTATCTGCAAACGTTTTCATTGCCCACACAGGGTTCATATCATACCCCGCCCTTGGAGCAATAATAGGAACACTTACCGGATTCATCGGGCTTACAATATTCGTCATGAAAGGAAAACCACAGGCAGGACTTCCATTCCTGAACAGTGGAGCGATCATTGGATTCCTCGCAGGTGCACTTCTTTCAGGAGCCCCGCTTCTGGGATAAGATAAGTTAATAGATGCCAATAAGATAAAATTATAAAAAACGAATTAAATTAAATAGAGATGATGCTTAAAACAGCATCATCATGCTTTTTTTAATCGTGATTCGCGATCTTGCAAACATCACAATCATCGTTGCCATCACATTTCCTGCCATTGAACTCTGCATCAAGGGCACGTGTGCCTTCCGCAAGTACGGATGCATTGGAAATGGCACCAGCGATCAGAACAGCATCGAAGATCTCTTCCTTGGTAAGCCCGAGCCTGTTTGCCACACGGATGTGCATATTCATACAATGGTCGCACCGAAGGGCAGATGAAACACCGATACAGATCAGTTCGATCGTTTTCGGATCAAGCCTTTCGAATTCACGCATGATCGAATTGTCATACATTACCTTGGGGAGAAGGAGATCCGGCATATCCCGCATGAACTCCAGAATATATGGGATCTCACCGTAACGCTCCTTCACGCCTTCCAGTATATCAGAAACTGCCTCATCAGGCTCTTTTTCGATGATCTCTCGGATCTTCTCAATGTCCATAATAATCCTCACTTAAACTACAGATATTTTAAATATTTGCTACCTCAGACCTGCGTTTGATCTTTACAAGAATGTAATCCTTCATCTTGGAAGGAAGGATGTTCGCCACATCCGAAAGGAGGAAGCCTTCATCAAATACGATATTCCCGACAGCTTCATGGTATCTATCATAAGGCAGTTTTACTCTCATGCCGTCAAGCTGAAGCGTGATCGGGGCAGGTGTCAGCACATTAAGAATATCAGGAACCTGCTCCTGAACCTCTTTCATGAGCCTTGCAGGAAGAACTGCAAGGGGGTCCTTTGCAATATTTTCCCTCTTAAGATTCACTATCTCACCCACTTTTTCATTCAGAACGTCCATTGCGTCCAGTTCAGAACCTTTCCTCATCCTGTGAGCAACACGCCCGATGCCACCAACATATATGTCAGCTCCGGAAATCTCCTCAGTTCTGATGTCAGGCCCACCGGTCACCACGATAGGTATCTCGATACCTTCAAAGAGCTTTGGCTTCTTGTTAATTATACAATCCTTGAAAGTGCCGAACGAGAAAACAGCAACATCGTGCTCATTAATGAGCTTTCTCTCATAATCAGCAGACAATGCGACCCTTCGTCCCATCCCCCTTGCAAGCCCGATCATATTGGTATTAGCCCCTCCGCGACGGAGATATTCCGCAACATCACATGCTGAATGTGGAAGATGATGGGATGCGAGTGTAGGAGACACTACCGCGACTTCAGTACCCGTAAGCGGTGCCGGGGTCAGCTTACCAAGAAGCTTTTTGCAGAGATCCTCGACCAGATGGATATCCTTTTTCGGAATGAGCATAACAAGAGTGACCTCTGTTGAAGCAGGGGTCTTCTGAACGAGATAACCACCAAGGTCTTCCAAAAGCTCAAGGATCAGACTGTGTTTGTGAATACCGCCTTCATAGATATACGGTTCAAGTACTGCTGCCATCAGGAATCATCCCCTTCCAGTTCTTTCAACATAACATTGGCCTCATCGATCCAATCCTGCTGCATCGTATCCTCTGATGCCACGAAAACGAATTTGCCGCTATCAAGGGAATGATAACGTATCCTGAACCCTTCCGGGGTGGCACGTATCGCCATATCGGCAAGCCTTTCCCGGATCGTCTTCTCAGGATCATCCACGATAAGTTCAGCGATGAACTTATCCACGGTCTCAAGATCTGAAGCAACCTCGATAATGTTCCGTTCTGGCTGCATAACGTTCTGCCTTCCAAACTGTTCCCAGAGCCTGTCCAGAAACTGAGGAATGGTCTTCTCATCCCTGACAGTGATGAACACCTTTGCGTGTTCCCTGTCGAACTCAGTATCCGAGATCTCACCTGCCTTAATAGGAGGAAGACCTCTGCGAAGGAGTATGACCATCATGAACAGCGAATCCTCCGGCCTTATCCTCACTTTTATCCTGCCTATGGTTCGGGAGAATGCAAGCTCGGAGATGATATCCTTAAGGATGCTCTCATAAGCTGCAGCCTCGGAAGGTTCCGTAGTTTCAACAGTGAATATCTCAAGAGGTTCCATGAGGATCACTCCGACACATAGCCTGATGCGAGGAGAGCTGCACCCACAGCACCAATAAGCTGTGAATGCGGTGGCACTATGACATCTATTTTCAGGAGGTCACCAAGGGCCTTTGGAACCCCTGCAATAAGGGATGAACCCCCAACGAGGATCAGAGGTTCCTTTACCTCTACCTCCTGCAGTTGCTGTTCGAATATCTGCTCGACAACACTATGGCAGGCTGCAGCTGCGACATCTTCCGGCGAGGAACCTTTTGCAAGGGAATTGACCAGGGACTGAATACCGAAAACGATACAGTAACTGTTCATTTCAACATTCTCACCCATGCCCTTTATGGCAAGATCCCCAAGGTCCGTGATCTCCACACCGAGACGTTTAGCGGTCATTTCAAGGAAACGACCTGATGCTCCGGCACAGATACCGCCCATGGTGAACATTCCGGGAATACCGTCCTGTACGGAAATAGCTTTATTGTCCATTCCGCCTATATCAATAACAGTAGCAGGTCCTTTTTGTTTATCTGCAAGGAAGACAGCCCCCTTTGAGTTGACTGTGATCTCTTCCTGCACCAGGTCCGCCTTGAAATGTTCACCTACAAGGAAACGACCATAACCGGTCGTACCGATCGCCTGGATGTCCTCCCTTTTTAGACCGGCCTGATCAAGTGCCTGCTGCAATGCAGTCTCTGCACTTTCAAGGACCTTAATGGTAGGCACCCAGCCCTCACCAACGATCTCGTTGTCCTTCATAACGACCGCTTTGGTAGTGGTCGAACCGGAATCGATACCTGCAGTGATACCGGTTTGGTTCATTCTCGCAAGCAGGTGTTTCCTTCTCGCAATGGTAGTCAGAGCTTCCAGACGTGTGAGCAGAGTTGCAGCAGTGGTACGCTCAGTGAAAGAATAGCTAATCACAGGCAGACCGGATTTCTCGAAGATGTACCTCCTCAACTCATTCCTCACGATCGCAGCTTCAGCACAGCGGAAACATGATGTCACGAAAACACCGTCCACTTTTGCGACGCCTTCAACGACCGCTTTCGCCCTTGCCATCATAAGTCTAAGGTCAGGACTTGCCACTTCCAACCCGAACTCCATACCGATGGTATCGAGGGTCGCAACATCCATCTCAGGATATACAAGCTTGGCATTCAACATACTTGCGGCTTTTTCCAGCTCGCTCTGGACACCAGCATACTCACTCCCACAGGAAACAAGGGCTACCAGTACCGGATCTCCTTTATCGCTCATTTTTCATCACTCCCGGATGGCAGGGACTTCAAGAACTCTGCTATCTTGTAAACGAAATCCTGCCCTTCTTCCTCGGTATGAGGATACTGGATCTCAAGTAGGGGGATGTCCTTTTCCCTGATAAGGAACTTTGTCAGTTCGTTGGTACGGGCACAGCCCATACATCCAAAACTGAAAGATGAATCGCCAACGATGATGCCAGCTTCTGCAAGATCGATCATGGGACCAATAAGGGACATCCTTCCACGAACTCCTGCAGGCACTTCCACCGCAGCATATTTCAAACCGTGTTTTGGCCCTTCAGGAGTAATGTTCAAAGGAGGAGAATCAACCCCAACAGTGTTTATTATCTCCTTGATCTTCTCCATCATAGCAAGAGGTTCATGTCCGAACCTTTCCACCATATCGGAAAGGATCAGGCTGTTAGTAGGATAAATGATAACTTTTGCCAATGTAACACCTCATAATTCTGAATCAATTATCTTCTTCAACTTCGATATATCAAGTTTTTTCGGAGCCTCATGCTCTTCAAAGGGTTCGCCAGCCTCATATTTGTCCAGTGCTCTGCCTATCATGGGAAGCATATTCACCTCTTCCCTCAGGAAATGGAAACCTGGTCTTGGACCGCCCCCTCTTCCCGCCCGGCATCGAACCTCTGCACCTGGCTTAAAGCCCCTTTCCTTTACAAATATATGATTACGGTCCATTGAACGAAGGGTTTCGACAACCTTGAGCACAGCCTCCCTCGGACCATTCACCATCGTACCAAAACAGGTCTCCTTGATGGTGATGGAATCTTCCGATTCGTAAACCTTCATAGCTGCGTCCGTGGGCAGGATGCTGTCCGAACTTATGACAACTATCTTCGTGATGTTATCCTCAGTTTCTTCAGCCATCAATTATCACTTCCCTTACTTTCAATAACGTACATAACATCCCCATCCTTAAGCCCTTTAAGTTTCTCAGGTTCAAGGATATGACCAATGATATTTGTGCTCAGGAACTTCTCACCCGTAGGACCGAACATATCATCATCGTCCAGTTTTACACCAACCATACCATGCCTTTTAGCCGCCTGGTTGGTGACACCGATATCACCTGCATTTACCTTGCCTACGGGAACATTCTCAGGCATGATCTCCTTATATTTCTCCGCAGCCTTTTCCGCCTTGAATATATACGTGTTCTCGTAGGTCATCATGACCGGCAATGCCCCAACGGGTTTGAACTGGAGATCGATAGCATGTCTGAAGAAATCAAGCGTTTTTGGAGCCAGATCATCATAAAGTTCAATGCTTACAAGCTTTGAATCCGGAACACCGATAACTTCCACAGATCCCTGTCGCATAACATCAATGCTATGAGGAGGATCCTGTTTCACAACAACCGCATCTTCTTCCACGTAGCCTTTCTTAACAAGCTCGATACCGAGTGAAGAAAGCTTTTCTTCTGCAGCCTTAAAGGACAGACCCAATAACCAGATAGGTTCCGGATCGGTCTTTACCATCAATTTCTGACCGGCTTCTGCCATCTGTACAAGTTCGATACCATGCGACAACTGTCCTATAACGGAATGCATGATACTTGCCGGACGGTCATCGCGGGCAATGAAGACCTTGCCGGAACCATACCCTACTGTCCTTACCCATACTGAACCTTTGTCCCGCGGGTCAAAACCTTCATACTTGCACATCTCACCTTGCAAGAAACTATCAGAAATAAAAGAGCTGGAAACAAAGTCCACATCGAAGGTCCCATCCCGGATCAAAGCAAAAAAGTGTTCTGCCCCCTCAGGGGTTTCCGGATTAAGCTCCACTTCAACATAAGTGAATATACGGTATCCGTCCTCAAGTACTATAGAGAGATCGGAAGTACAGATATGCTCCCCGGACTCTTCCCATTCCAGGACAGGTTCGATGGAAAGGATGCTATCCCCGTTTCCAAGTTCTTTCAGGACATTGATACCACTGATCACCTTTCCAAAGGAACCGTCTTTAGGCGTACCGTATTCCGAGGAGTGATCATCCAATGCGATGATCAAATGAGTATTACCGGGATCAAGACCACCAGCACCGAAGATCACATCATATTTCTCAAGTGACACTGAGCCTTTACCGGGAACTATATCCGCCTCGAAAGGACCAAAAGCTATTGCATCCCTGGAATCCCAGCGTACACTGACACCTTCATAATCTTTAAAACGGTCTGCCCATATCCCTGCGGATACAGAGCCACCATTGAGTTCTATTTTAAATTCACCTTTAGAGGTCTTAACGACATAATCGATAATAGCACCGCTTCTACCGCCCTCATCTTTCTTGAGAATACCTATGGCAGAACCTTCCCTATAAGGAGTTTCAGATGCTTGTATAGCATCCCCCAATGTAGAATTTGGGGGCATTGCTATGCGATGATCATTGACCTCTACACTAATCTCGCCGCTCAGGCCTATCGCCTCCATTACATAATATAGGAAGCTAAATGTTAAACTTATGCTTCCTGAGCAACAGGCACACGTTCTTCTTCAGTAAGTTGAGAAAGCACCTCTGCCGGCTCACCTATCGATACTATCTTAGCATCCCTCATCAGTGCAACACGGTCACATACTTCATGCAGGAAGTCCATGTCGTGAGATACTATAACGAAGGTATCACCCATTTCTTCACGTGCTTTGAGTATAGACCTTGTGACCTCTATCCTTGTGATAGGGTCCATGGTACCGGTAGGTTCGTCCATGACAATGATGTTAGGCTCCTTCATCAATATCTGAGCAAGAGCAACCCTGTGCCTTTCACCTTCACTGATATCATCTGCCATCTTTGGAAGAATGGATTTTGCTTTCTCTTCACTAAACCCAGTTGCCATAAGCGTCTTAATGGCCTTGCGTACTGCAAGCTCATAAGGCAGATCGATACCAATGGACTCTGTCAGATTGTCAATGATGGTCCTGTGAGTGTAAAGCCCATATTCCTGATGCAGAATACCCATATATTTAGTGGCACGTCCCCTGTTATCAGGACCCGGTTTGGTCATGTCCACCCATTCATCGCCCACACGGACCTGGATATCCCCTTTTGTAGGTGCAACGATTCCCATGAGCATTTCAGAGGTAGTGGTCTTACCTGCACCACTTGTACCTGCAAGACCAAATATCTCACCTTCCTTCACATTAAAAGAGATATCATTTACTGCATGAATAACACCCCGTGTTACAGAGATGTATTTCTTGACAAGGTTCTTGACATCGATTATCGGGGCACCAAGAGGAACTTTAACATTCTTCTCAATGGTGGACACCATGTCCATGAACTCTTTAGCAACCTTGCAAGGCTCACCTTCACTGACAATCGCGCCATCTTCAAGAATGATAGCCTTATCTGCGAGCTTCTCTATGACCTCAGACCAGTGAGATGTGATTACCATGGTCATATTGTAATCTTTCACGGCCTTTTCAATAACATCATGGACGATATCAGCAGTCCTTGGATCAAGCGTGCCAGTAGGTTCATCCGCAAGCAAAAGCATCGGATTTCTCACAAGCTGCCTTGCAAGAACCACCCTTTGTTTCTCCCCACCACTCAGATCACGTGCAACGTGCATCATCCTGTGAGACATACGTACATCATCAAGAAGTTCCATAGCCCTTGACATCGCATCAGGACCTGTATATCCGATCTCTGTCAGAGAGTTCATGACGTTTACAACTACCTGATCATCGCCATAAAGAGCGAATGTGCGCTGCAACATGATGGCAATTCTCTTGGAAACGCTCCTGCGCTCATGATTATGCTGAGACAGAGCTACAAAATCCGCATCAAATGCCTTCATATCTTTATGATTACAGAGACGGCAAGGCTCGCCTACTTTGCTTGGCGGATCGATATGACCACATTTATCGCATCTCGCAAGATGATAAATGATGGAACCGGAAATGTTCTCGTATTCTTCAGCACCTCGCAGAGCGTGCATCAAAATTGTTTTTCCAGCACCACTGCGCCCCAGAATTCCAATAACCTCACCTTCATTGATGTTAAGATTGATATTCTTCAGAACATTAACACCGTCGTAAGTGATAGTTAGATCTTTGATCTCGATGAACAATGACATTTGCTTTCCTCCGATATGGTTAGCGTAAGTACCCATTTTTATATATCGATATATTGATTTTCAATATTACTTAATGGTTTTGTATATAAATATCAAAACCGAATTAACTTCATTTTGTGCATAACATCACCAAGAATTTATCCTCAGTAGATACACAGAGTTACATAATGCAGTACATAAATATAACGTATTGCCGTATCAGTGTTAACATTCAAAAACAGACACCATCGACCCAAAAGGTGACCAACCGCCAGATGACCGGGATTCAATCCCTGTCAATGAGGTCAACTACTTCTTTAATATAATTGATAATAACGTTTGCAGACTTCATCAACTTTTCCGGGCGTTCATCCCCCTGTTGTATGGTCATCACCCCGACATCAGCTGCCCTGAGAGCAAGAATATCATTCATCCCATCGCCCACCATGAGAACTTTTTCATACTTCTCTTTCAGCTCAAGGATGATCCGCTCTTTTTCGCGAGTGGTGGCAATGTCAAAGACCCTCTCCATGGGAATAGAAAGACATTTTGCAAGCTGCTCGAGATTGCGCATACTGTCACCTGAAGCAATATAGATATCAGCCCCGCGCTCTTCAAGTTTTTCGATGGTATCTTTTGTATCGTGGAACAAACGTCCCCCCGTACTCAATACATAAGGGACCGAATAATCGTTCCTGTCCACTATGATCCCGGCTGCGACATAGAAGATGTTCGGACACCGTGTTTTTACCCTGTCAACGACCTGAAGTATATCAGATATCCTCAGTTCGCTTCCTTTAATAATATCATAAGCTTCATCAACAGAGAACGGATCGCTGGCACAACTGATAGCAATAGTTATACCATACTCGTCGATAAAGTCACTAACACGCATGCTATGATCGGCACCCAATACCACACTGGGCTCGGTATGAAGAACGATAAGTGCCCGTCCCTTTCGTTGTGCAACAAGTCCGGTACTATCTATGCCCGTAATGATCTGACCGGACCCCATATCCTTTGCAACGCGATACATATGCAATAGAGTTCCAGCACTATCAAAGACCACAGCTACGTTCTTTTGCATAATGATATGATTCAGCATACCAGATTATTAAACTTGTGTTCTCAAAAAAGAAGAAGAGGAAGAAGGCTAAAGAACAAAAGGACCCCCCATCATTGAATGATAACGATCTGTGAAGGGTCTTCAACGATGATCTCAGGACTTCCTTTGTACTCGATCACCTTTCCGGTCACTAACACGTGTTTTCCCCCATACATGATATCAGGGTCCTGTGAAAAACGATCCCAGTCATCACTCCATATCACCACAGTGAAATATCCCTCATAAGGGTCATGGAAATTAAGGAAGACTATCCCCGAATCATCTTTTTTTGTGGTCCGTACTATCGTGCCTTCAACTGTAACGACCTGGTCGATGTAGCGTCCTGCTTCCAGATATGAGATAGTGACAGTATCACCGGTCATGGCAGGAACCGACCAGAGCCCGACACCATTCCCTTTTGCCATTACCTCCGCACTGTCAAAAATGTCCAGATAATAAATATCCGGCCTATAGGCCTTTGAGAAAGCAAGTCCTGAAAGGACAAGTTCTTTGTTCACCATTTCACCCTCCACCCAGACGTACCTTAAAAGTCTGCCATAATTATCAGTCTCACTGACATCCTTTTCGAGCCCGACTACCTTGCCAAGGACCCTGTGGACCATATATTGCTTTGCTTCGGAATAATAAGGCTCTCCGACCTCAGGAGTATCAACTCCTATAAGCCTTACTCTTTCACCGGAAGAGATCACGACCGTATCACCATCTATAACCTCCGTCACATTCACGAACTCAAGGGCATGAGACGATGGATTGGTGTCCGACCCCACACAACCTGAAGATCCGACAAGGCATATAATGACCAAAAAAAGAGCCATACATTTATTCATGAAGTGAAGATTAGAACATAACATTATAACATTTTCTGAACAAATAATATAAATGGATAAAAAGATGGGACATTTTATATAGAATTGTATCAAGATGAATGTGATTGACAATATTTGTCTTCAAACAAGTCAATTCTCCAAGGAATGGGATTCAGATTGCAGGATAATGCTTTACCAAGAATTTTGGTCGTGGATGATGACCGAAAAAATGTAGAATTAATGGAAGCATACCTCTCGCCCGATTATGAGATGATTCCTGCATACCGGGGAAAAGAAGCACTTGAGATCCTTGAAAAAGAGGAGATAGACCTTGTTCTACTTGATGTGATGATGCCGGATATGAAAGGTTATGAAGTGTGTGTTAAACTCAAAGAAAATGAGAATACTCAATTCATACCCATCATCATTGTTTCAGCCCTTTCCAGAAGAAAGGACCGCATCCAGGGCCTTGAAGCCGGCGCAGATGAATTCCTGACAAAGCCGATCGATCAGATAGAACTGAAAACAAGGGTCAAATCCCTGTTGAGACTCAAAGAGCTTTACGATAAGAACATCGCGGAAAAGGATCTTGCCAAAAAGTATCTTGAAACCGCCGAGGTCATGCTCACAGTGATAGACCCCGACCATAAGCTCAAGTTGATCAACAAGAAAGGTTGTAAGGTCATAGGTTGCGGGGAAGTGGACCTTATAGGAACTGATTTCTTCAAAACGCTTATACCGGAAAGATTTAGAGAAAAGGAGATCTCAGACTTTGAAACCTTTATCTCTGGAAAAGTGGACGGCCTTGATAACTTTGAATCCCCACTGCTAAGACCGGATGGAGAAGAAAGGATCATAAATTGGCACAACACCCTGTTAAAAGACAAGCATGGAAAAATAACAGGGATGTTATCTTCCGGGGAAGATATTACTGAGAAAAAGAGATCAGAAGAAGCACTTGCGAAGGCTGAAGAGACACATGAAAAAGAGATACACCATCGTATAAAGAACAATCTTCAGATAATCGCCAGTCTGCTGGACCTTGAGGCCAGCAATTTCACAGACCCCCGTGTGATAGATGCATTTGAAGAAAGCAGGAACCGCGTCCATTCAATATCCATTGCACATGAAGAACTGTACCGTTCAAGAGATATGACGAACGTTGCTTTCCGGGATTATGTGAATGACGTTACAAATTATCTGTACCAGATGAATGACCTGCAGGGAAAAGATATTGAACTAAGTATGGATGTAGAGGATATTCTTTTGAACGTTGACAGAGCCATCCACCTCGGGCTTATTCTTAATGAACTTATTGTGAACTCTTTCAAATATGCATTCCCGGAAGGAAAAGGGAACATATCCATTGCTTTCCACAAAAAGGAAGAGCAGTTCACTTTCATTGTTGCCGATGATGGGATAGGCATCCCGAAAGGGATAGAGATAGGCAAAACAAATACCTTAGGCATGCAACTGGTGAACGAACTGGTGGACCAGATCGGTGGAAATGTACATCTTAGCAGAAGTAATGGAACAGAAATAACGATTACATTCAAAGATAGATAACATTCCCAAGTGAGATGAAATGAAGCTCAAATTTACGATTATCAGCATTCTTCTGATATGCACCCTTGTGTCTCCTGCATTCGGAGCTCTTGGAGAAAAGGAATATCCGAGATTCTTTGACGAACCCTGGGACCATTCTCCCATAACAGTGTATATAGATGATGTGAATACCCCCCTCCACTACAGCCATACATATCGGACAGCAATTGTGGATGCAACGAAGTATTGGGAAAACGGAGGGAACGGTAAACTGTATTATAACCCCGATTTCGAGATAGTTGATAACCCTAATGCAGATATTTACGTCATGTGGGTCGAGACCATGGAAGAGGTCACCGGTGCAGAGGATGGTGTTGCAGGATACTGCCGACCGGAAATAGCTGCCGGCAGATTCGTTCGTGCCAGTATAGTTCTGGAAGTTGGCGATAAAAGAGGATATTCCTGGCAGCAATATGGAGATGCGAACATGGAACAGATCGCCATACATGAGTTCGGACATGCTCTTGGGCTTGACCATAGTAATGACAAGAAGGACATAATGTATCCCTCGTATGAACAGAGGGAGAATGTGAATCCCTTGCTTCTGGAAAAGACGTATCCCATAATAATTGCAATTGTATTGATAGCCATAGGCGTTCTGGGATATCTAGGGACAGGCTGGCTACGCTATCACAAAAAGATAAAGAGCCTTGAGGATGAACACTTCAAAAAGTGAAATGCAGAACATTGGAACATATCCATAGGATATGCATTTAAATAGTTTTGAAACATCCATGCCCATTGAATTTCTTTGTTCGTTAAACTGATATATAGAATAAAGAATTATAACCACACATTCATCCATTAATAAAAAACATTACGGTTTTGCGATTACAGGAGGATTATAAATGAAACAGCAGGTAGAGGTTAAAGAACTTAAAGAAGGTAAATACGTCCTTGCCGATGATGAGCCATGTGTCATCAAGAGCATACAAAAATCAAAGCCAGGTAAGCACGGATCAGCAAAAGCAAGGATTGAGGCAATTGGCATATTCGATGGCCAGAAACGTTCCATCATAAGCTCAGTTTCCGCTAAGACCTACGTACCTATCGTCGAGCGTAAGAGTGCACAGGTATTGTCTATCTCAGGCAACATCGCACAGCTCATGGACATGGAAACCTACGCAACATTTGAACTTACCGTCCCCGAAGAATACAAGGAAAGGGTCACCGAAGGTAAAGACATCACATACATTGAAGCTATGGGTAAGATGAAGATAGACCTTAGATAAACCCTTAGGAATATTATGTTCTACCAGCCCGGCATGATGGATGCACTGGCAGATTACGATTCTGCCAGTTATGTCATATTTGGAGTACCATTTGACCGCACATCATCGTTCAGGGCTGGAAGCAGATGGGCTCCTGATGCAATAAGGAGTGCCACTGCAAATTTTGAAAGTTATAATTCTTTTTTTGATATTGATATTTCAGACGTTCCTGCCCACGATGCAGGAAATTTCGAAGCAGGAGCTCTTGTGGACGATGTCCTCGATGAACTTTATCTTGATGTCCTCAACATCGTTGATGACGGAAAGGTCCCAATCATGATGGGGGGCGAACATTCACTGACACTACCATGCATGAAGGCCTGTGCAAAACGTGCAGGAAAAGATTTCGGAGTGGTAGTATTGGATGCACATTTTGACCTTCGGGATGAATTCGAGGGATTAAAGTACAATCATGCATGTGTTTCCCGCCATATTCTCGAAGAGGTCACTGAGAACTATGTCAGCATAGGCATTCGAAGCGGTCCAAAGGAAGAATGGGACTATGCCAAAGAGAACAACGTCCGTTATTATACTCCCGAAGATGTTACAGAGAAGGGGATAAAGGGACTCACTGAGGAGATCAATGAATATCTTGATTGTGAGAATATTTACATCTCCCTTGATATGGATGCACTTGACCCCGCGTTCGCACCTGGACTGGGAACACCTGAACCATTTGGACTTTCATCGGTACAAGTGAGAGACATCATAAGGAAATTAGCACCCATTGCCAGAGGTTTTGATGTGGTGGAGATCTCTCCGGAATATGATAACGGGCAGACTGCAATACTTGGTGCAAAATATATCCGCGAGTTTATCGCTGCACATGCTGCCTCAATTAGATGAAACGTTCATGGTTAAGTTTATACACACATCTAACAATCATATGCTCAGATACCATGAACGAAGAAGTAATAGTCGAATGTCCTGTATGCTCACCTGAAGAGCCAGTAGAACACGAGATAATGAGAGCGGGACAGAATCCCGTCGTACAATGTCAGGAATGTGGAGCAGTCCACACAACCATAATTGAAGAGAAAAAGCCTATCATTACAAAAATAATTGTTAGCAAGGATGATATTACATTTACCCTTCACGCACCTATCGACTCAGAGGATCTGCTATATGTCGATGATGAACTTGTGGTCGATGATGAGCACTCTGACGAAGTATATCCAATAATTGTCACTGCCATTGAATCTGAAGGTCGCCGTGTGGACCGCCAGCAAGTCGAGAAGATCGATGTAGTCTGGGGACGTGCCACAGACGAGGTTACTGCAAAGATATCATTGAAGGTAAGGAACGGCTCAACATCTCTGGAAAAGAAAGTCCCGGGAGAATTTGAGTTCGTTGTCGGTGGAGACTATAACGCCGGCGGAAAGTCGTACCACATCACCAGGATAAAGATCAGAGATGGCGGATTCCGATCACGAAAGGGAGATAGTGTTGCTGCCAAGTATATCAAACGTATCTATTCGATCGAAAAGCGCAGGACAGGATGGGGAGAGGGGAAATCCTCATGGAGCCAAAGGGACAAGAGATATTAATAAGAGCACTGGAATTGAACGGGACTGGCAAGCGAGTGCTCAATGCCATGAAAAAGGTCCTGCGACACCTTTTTGTTCCGGAGGATATGCAAAGTGTTGCTTATGCAGACACTCCGTTACCCATCGGACATGATCAGACGATCTCCGCACCTCATATGGTTGCCATAATGTGCGATCTTCTGGAAATTACCGAAGGTATGACCATTCTGGAGATCGGAAGCGGATCTGGATATAATGCTGCTGTGATGGCTGAACTTGTAGGTAAGAACGGGAAGATCTACACAATAGAGCGAATTCCGGAACTTGCCGAGCTTGCCAGAAGCAATCTTGAAAGAGCAGGATATTCAAACGTCACTGTGATACATGATGACGGTTCCTGCGGCCTACCTGAACACGCCCCATACGAACGCATCACTGTGACTTCCGCAGCCCCCGAAGTACCACAGCCGCTCAGGGAACAGTTAGCAAACAACGGGATAATGGTGGCCCCAGTAGGAACAAGGCATCAAAACCTTGTCATCGTAAGGAAAGACAACGAAGGCAACATCAATTATAGAACATGGGGAGAGGTCATATTTGTACCCCTTATTGGAAAATACGGATTTTGAACTATGGATAATGCATAAATATATTCATATCTCCTGAATAAAACTATATACATGCCCCTTCGTATATAGCACTATATAGAAATGTGCAGAAAGGAGAGATGAACATAGAAACGCGAAAGGTACAGCAGACGGGCGGGTCCACATACATCGTATCACTCCCAAAAAAATGGGCTGAAGGGGCTGGAATAAAGACCGGGTCACAGGTGACACTTCTGCCACGACCGGACGGTTCGCTTACGATCGCTCCAATGGACAGTGAGACACCTGCCCAGAAAAAGAATGTGATAGATGTTAGTGGCCACACTGGAGACGAGCTTATACGCACCCTTATTGCTGCATACCTATCCGGGTCTGACCTTATTGAACTTCGTGCAAACAGGATACAGGCGGAACAGAAGAAGACCATCCGAAATGTTTGCTATAAGCTGATCGGACCGGAGATAATCGAAGAGACCGCAAAAACGGTACTCATTCAGGACCTTTTGAACCCGAACGAAGTATCCATTAAAAAGAGTGTTCGCCGAATATTCCTTATCTCCAATTCCATGCTAAAGGATGCCACACAGGCATTAAAGACACAGGACCACGACCTTGCCATTGATGTAGTAGAGCGTGATGATGAAGTTGACCGTTTATTCCTTTTGATATCAAAGCAGTTCAGATCAGTGCTCCGTGGAAAGCGTGTCCCCGATGCATCCGAGACAACGATCGATGAGTATCACGACCTGAGACTCGCTGCAAGTTCTCTTGAGCGTATTGCTGACCACGCTGCAAAGATAGCAGCGATAGTACCGACATTGGAGATCCAGATCCCTGCGGAAACAATGGACCTTATAGAGACCTCAACAGAAGCCTCAAGTAAAATGGTAGAGGATGCTATCGAGGCATTGTACACCCAGAACACGGGACTTGCAAATATGGTCATCTCAAGGGCAGATGATACAAAGGTTAAGATCAATGCGCTTGATGCATCCCTTTTAACGCTTGAGTCACCTGAATCCATTGTTGCACTTGGCACTGTGGCAGACAGTCTTGACAGGATAGGGGATTATGGGTCCAACATTGCAGAACTCGCAATAAATCTATCAATGGCACTCATTCAAAACAAATGAAATCCAGAATGATTATTTATTATGACGTATTTAATAATTCATAATTAGAATAATGATACTCAGGCCATTATTTATAAGGCATGAGTAATATCAAAACGTATATATTTGAATGGAATTCCCGTATCACATCGGAGGGAACTTATGGGCGTAATGGGATCATTTAAGAAATTCTTCAAAAGGATGTTTAACAAAAAGAATGCACGAATCGGTATTTATGGTCCGCCCAATGCAGGAAAGACCACACTTGCAAACCGGATACTCAGAGACTGGACAGGCGATGCCATGGGCTCAGTATCCCACATTGCTCACGAAACCCGCCGTGCAAGACGACGAGAAGGAGTTACCATCCAATCAAACGGTGGATCGATAAGTCTTGATATCATTGATACACCCGGACTTGCAACAAAGATCGATTTCCATGAGTTCATGGAACTGGGAATGAACGAAGCAGAATCCAAAAGAAGAGCAAAGGAAGCGACCGAAGGTGTCATCGAAGCAGTAAAGTGGCTGGAGAACCTTGACGGGGTCATACTGGTAATGGATGCAACTGAAGACCCATATACCCAGGTCAATGTTACAGTCATTGGGAATATGGAAGCAAGGAACTTACCATTACTTATCGTTGCCAACAAGACGGACCTTCCGGAATCTTCAGCCACTTCAATAAGAGAGGCATTTCCGCAACATCCAATGGTAGCCATATCTGCCCTTGAAGGAAAGAACATCGATACGTTCTACGATGAAGTTGCAAAAAGGTTTGGGTGATCGATATGCAGGGAATTCAAATGGACCTGGTCTCAGAGGACAGGCTTGCAAAGATGCAACCTGTGGAAAAGATCCGATTTATTATTGATGAAATTAAGGATGGGAAGATCCTCGTTCTTGAAAAGGGGCTTACCCCTGAAGAAGAAGCAACGCTTATCGAAATGACGATGACGCAGATCGAGCCTGATGAGTTTGCAGGGATCGAGATGGAAAGTTATCCAAGCCAAACAGAAACCTCATTGCTTGGAAAACTTCTCAAAAAGAATGTAGTTCGAACCCGACTTACTGTAATAGGACCTGCCAACAAGCTGAAGACCTTGAAGAAAGACCGTGACATGATAAGTGCACTTGTCTCAAACAAATAATCATAAGTGGGACACCGAATGGATAACGCTGAAAAAAAACAAAAATCAATAGAAGCCACTCATTCATTGTCTTCTTATGCCATGGGGACAGATGGAGTCAACATTGTCTGTACCTATGGAAAGATATCCATCTGGTACGGACGCCAGACACCCGCTGTCATTGTAGGGCAGACCCTCATCAGCATCTCAAAGATAGACAAAACAGCGGTCCATGAAACTGAGCTTGTATGTGACTTCGATAAGATCACTGAATATGAAAGTAGTGGCTATATCCTGGTATCCTATGCGAAGGCACAGAATGGATATCGGGCCATGTTCAACATCCCATTTTACAGTGACAAAGCACTCTACCATCTGGCAGAGTCCATCATCGAAGATTTGAAGAAGGATGATGTGCACCTTGACATCTACTGGAACGGTGACGATTCAGACATCACTCGATTATCTGAGGAATTCAAGAATATCGAGGGTTGGAAAGTAAAGGATATTACATATAAAGATGAAGGCAAGCACAGAGATGCCCAAAAAATATGAAAGGAATGAATATTTATGAAAGACGTATCGTCAATAAAATGTGAGCATTTGGTCTCATCCATGCAACTTATGGCACACCACCTCGAAAGTGTTGCCAGCGACCTTGACAAGGAAAGTATCAGAGATTTGATAGCAACCCTCCTTGATGCGGACGGCATATTCGTGATGGGAGCGGGAAGATCAGGCCTTGTAGGAAAGGCATTTGCAATGCGCCTGATGCACCTTGGTTTGAAGTCCTACGTGGTCGGAGAATCCACCACCCCTGCAGTTCACCCAGGGGACGTGGTCGTCACAATATCCGGATCAGGAGAAACCAGATCGATCTCCAATCTTGGAAAGATCACAAAGGATATCGGGGCAAAGCTCATCACGATCACATCCAACTGCGATTCCACACTCGGCAATCTTTCAGATGTCACAATGGAAATAAAGGGAAGGACAAAGGAAGATACTGGCGGATACCTTGAAAGACATATGCGTGGAGACTATTCAAATCTCACACCCCTGGGAACTTCTTTTGAGATATCATCCCTCGTATTCCTTGATGCTGTTATTGCAGAGCTTATATCCATCACAGGAGCATCCGAGGAAGACCTTAAATCACGTCATGCCAAACTTGAGTAAGGGGATATATCATGAGTGGCAGAGGATTTGCACAACGTGTTCTGGATGTTGATATTTCAGGCATCAGAAAGATGTTCGAAGCTGCCGGTTCAGATGCAGTCAATCTGGGGCTTGGACAGCCGGATTTTGACACACCCGACCACATTCGACAGGCAGCTATCGATGCTATTAACGAAGGATTTACCGGATATACATACGGCGCCGGGATCATTGAACTAAGGGAAGCATTAAGCCAGAAGTTCAGGGAAGAGAATGGTTTTGAGGTGAGCACTGACGGTATTATCGTTACATCTGGCGCTTCCGAAGCGCTGGAAATAGCCATCGCAGCACTCGTTGATCCGGGAGATGAGATAATCATCTCCGACCCGGGATTCGTATCCTATAATGCCCTTGCAGGCTTCATGAGCGGAAAGGTAGTCGGAATCCCATTGGGAGAAGGTCTTACCATGAGACCGGAAGATGTCATGGAGAGGATCACCCCTAAAACAAAAGCGGTCATCGTGAACTCCCCTTGCAATCCTACCGGAGGAGTGCTTTCAAAAAGCGATATCAAGGCATACGCTGAGATCGCAGACGATAATGATATCACGCTTATTTCCGATGAGGTCTACGAGCATTTCCTTTACGAAGGAGAACACGTCAGCCCTGCAAAGTTCACTGACAATGTCATAACGGTCAATGCAGTCTCAAAGACATATGCCATGACAGGATGGCGTGTCGGTTATACTGCTGCGAACAAGGAATATACCGAGCAGATGCTAAAGGTCCATCAATACGTGCAGGCATGCGCTAACTCCATTGCACAAAAAGCAGCTCTTGCCGCCATCACCGGCCCGCAGGACTTTGTCCATACAATGAGGGATGAATTCAAAAGACGCAGGGATTTCCTTGTTAAAGGCGTCAATGCACTGGGAATGGAATGTGAGCCACCAAAAGGTGCATTCTACATGTTCCCAAAAGTGGAGAACAGCACCGAAGTTGCCACTAAGCTGGTAGCTAACGGAGTAGTTGTCGTACCAGGAACAGCTTTTGGTGAGAACGGAGATGGCTACATACGAATGTCTTATGCAACATCAATGGATGAGATAAAAAGAGCTTTACAGATAATGGAAAAAGTACTGTGAACAGTCCTATAAAGGACCTGTTCATTTTTTATTAATTCTTGAGATTCATTCAAGATCGGCTTTATCGAGTTCTTCACCCAATTCTTCGCTTAATTTAGCTGCTTCTTCAGCCATTTCTTCGCTTAATTCCCTAGCTACCTCTTCAGCCGCTTCTTTTGCTTCCTTTTCATTTTTGGTCTCTTCGATCATCTCAACGAGCCTGTCGATGATAGAATCGAGATTCTCACCTGTTGCTGTTGACATTTTCACATCAACGAAATCAGGTATTTTGAAGAGATCATGGTCACATTTGTTCGCAACAACATAGACCGGCATTTCAAAGTTTGCCACAACTTCATCAAGAAGACGTTTCTGAGAATCGATCTCGTAACCGCATGTCTCACTTGCATCGAGAATGAAAAGTACAACTGCATTAAGATGTTTTATCGCAGTGATCGCCTGAAGTTCCACCTCGTTCCTTTCAGACATCGGCCTGTCAAGAAGACCAGGAGTATCAATTACCTGATACCTGTCATGGTTCCTTTCGAAATGTCCGATAAGAACACCTTTTGTTGTAAAAGGATAAGATGCGACTTCCGGTCTTGCACCGGTAGCCATTGCAACGAAGCTTGATTTCCCAACGTTAGGATAGCCTGCAACTACAATTGTAGGCTCCTCACGTACATCCGGGAACTTTCTCATCACATTACGGGCTTCGTTCAGGAAGACAAGATGCTTATTAATAGAACCTATCACAGAACTCATACGGCCAAATGCCTCTTTTCGGGTCTTTACCGGGTCCTTGCTTTTTCTTATCTTACCCACATATTCCCTTGAGATCTCATGGATCTTGTTACTTGCCCAGTCAGCAGAACCAAGAGCGATACGAAGGTCATCGATACCTACTACGATATCAGTAAGCTCATAATAAAAATCTGAAAGATCATCAAAGTTTGGAAAACGCCTGACAGTATTTGCAAGATTATCAGATAAGATATTCCCAGAGGTCATTATCATAGACTCATGTGCCTTCATCGCACCGTCCCTATCCCTTACCGTCTTTCCTGCCTTTGCACGCGCTGCTCTCCGAAATGCTTTATCAATAAGCTCGTCCGAAGTCGGAACCGTGTGAATCTTCTCAAATATCATGATCTTTTACCTATAATTAGCTATAATCAGCTTCAAACTCGCATAAGCTATATATTAGTGTTCCTCGAAGTATAGCCCTCAAATAAAAAAATTATTAATTATCATTCATTGCAATTCTTACAACATGTATATATAGCCCTATTCAGATAAATCCATTAGGAGATAACGGTGAGCTTATGGAATTAACCCCCATTCAAAAAGAGATAATCATTGAATTGATCAACCTTCAGCGTCAGAAGGCATCAGCAGTTAAAGGTGAGGAGATCGCCGAGTTAATAGACAGGAACCCGGGGACTGTCAGGAATCAGATGCAATCCCTTAAAATGCTGGGACTTGTGGAGGGAGTACCGGGTCCAAAAGGCGGATACCGAGCAACCGGTAATGCATACGAAGCCCTGAACGTCACTGCAGTGGACAAGGAAGCAGAAGTTCCCATCTACAAAAATGAAGAGGTAGTAAAAGGTGCCACTGTTGCAGAGATCAGTTTTACAACAGTGAGACATCCTGACCTGTGTAATGGCAGGATAAAAGTGCTTGGGAACATCAAAGCATTCAACAGTGGAGACCAGGTACAAGTAGGACCAACACCAGTGAACCGATTGATAGTGCGAGGAGAGGTCGTTGGCCGGGATGATACTGAGAACTTACTTCTTTTTGAAATAACGGAAATGGTATCCCTACCAAAGAAATCCATCAAACATTACATCAAAGAAGACACTATTTCTGTGGAGCCGAATTCCACGATACAAGAAGCTGCCCGTATCTTTATCACGAACAAGATACACGGTGCTCCAGTGGAAGAGAATGGAAAGATAGTGGGAATAGTAACTTTCATGGATATAGGAGAAACCCTTGCAAGCGGGAAGATGACCCTGAAAATAAAAGATATAATGACAAAGAATGTCATTACAATAGATGGTGAATCATCCCTTAGTGATGCAGCTCATATGTTCAATGAACACAACATCGGAAGGCTTATCGTAACCATTGATGGAGTTCCAAGAGGAATGATATCAAGAACAGATGTATTGCATGAACTGGTCATATACTGATATGACCTTAATGCATTCTTTTTTTCATTTCTTCAGCAATATCCTCAAGAGTAATGTCAGTAGCTGCAAGCATTACCAGCAGATGGAATAACAGATCAGAGGTCTCATAGATTATCTCAGCCCGGTCATTATCCTTGACAGCAAGGATCGTTTCAGCAGTTTCCTCACCTACTTTTTCGAGCACTTTGTTTATACCTTTCCTGTGATCAAGAAGAGAACAAACATAAGAACCCTCCACAGGATTGTTCTTGCGGTCCATTATCACATCGAATACTTCGTTCAGAACAGACATATCTGTATCAGTCATTGGAAAACCTCTATATTGAACATAAATATTAGGATCGTAGGACCCAGTCTATTTAGCTAATAGGATTACATCATTAAAAAGGATTTCAATGATATTTACGCATATCATCCCCCTCCCACATACAATATTCCCCAATATGCCATTGAAGACATCATGCAACTATCCGATGTTTATTTATAGCTAAACTCTCAAAATAAATATTGTAGTATTTTTGAAGCCATCCGTATTGGCAGACAGATCGTTTTTAGACACAAGGGAGGAAGATATCTTGATAGCAGAAAGTATGCAGGTTAAGGACGTAATGACAAGGGGAGTAGTGACGGTACCTTTTGAGTCGAATGCGGCGGAGATAGCAAAGGTGATGGCTGACCAGAACGTATCCACAGTTGTGGCCATAGAGGACGGCGGTGAGACCTTTGGGATCATATCTGATATTGATATATTAGGACGGATGAAGGATAAGAACTGGGAAATATCATCTGTGGAAGACCTTATGTCAGATTCGGTTGAAACTGTCAGCCCAAGTGCAACCGTTCACGATGTTGCTGACATGATGGTCGATAAAAAGGTACACCGCCTGATAGTCATGTCAGAAGATACCGTCGGAGCATCCTACAGACCAATAGGCATCATCAGCTCCAGCGATATCATAAAAGAGCTGTTTAGGAAATAAAAGAAACAGCTCGCTGAAATAATGAAGAAATAAAATAAGGTGTATTGACGTTGGTGTGTAATCCGAACACAATATGACGGAATTGTTGTTGGTTAATACCAACGTCGAACCCCAATTATCAATATTCTAATATATCTTTTTTGGTCAACTTATAAAAAAGAACTGAGAGATATCTCAGATCTTTCTCGGGTCAGTTATCACACCGGTCAGTGCAGATGCTGCAGCTGTTGCAGGTGAGCTAAGATATACGAATGATTCAGGGCTGCCTTCCCTTCCTCTGAAGTTACGGTTGGAGGTTGCAAGTCCCACTTCACCGTCACCAAGCAGACCAAAGGAACCGCCCATACATGGTCCACAGCATGGTGCTTCCACAATTGCACCGGCTTCCATGAACTGCTCCACGTATCCTGCACGCAGTACTTTCATGTACTCGGTCCTTGATGCAGGGATGATCAAAAGACGTACATCCTTTGCAACAGGCTCATCACCCATCATCTCAGCCACGATCTTGATGTCCTCAAAGCGACCGTTGGTACATGAACCTACGAATACCTGATCGACCTTTGTACCTTCCACTTCAGAGACCGGTTTTACATTGTCAACGTTGTGAGGACATGCCACCTGTGGCTCAAGATCGGAAACATCATAATCATGGAACTCAGCATATTCTGCATCCTCATCGGACTTCCAGTATGGATCGAACTCATAGTCAGGAATACGCTCCTTAAGATATGCCTCTGTGGTCTTGTCAGCTTCAATGATACCTGCTTTACCGCCCATTTCAATTGCCATATTGGAAATGGTCATACGCTCGGACATCGTAAGGCCTTCAATGGTGGAACCCGCATACTCAGCAGCCATATATCTTGCACCTTCTGCACCGACATCACCTATCATGTGCAGTATAAGGTCCTTTGAATAGACGTGTTTTGGAAGCTTTCCATTGGCTTCGAACCTGATGGTCTCAGGGACCCTGAACCAGAGCTTACCTGATGCGAACACTGCTGCCATATCAGTAGAACCGACACCAGTAGAGAATGCACCAAGAGACCCGTATGCGCAAGTATGGGAATCAGACCCCACAATAAGGTCACCAGGTCTTACATGACCCATTTCAGGCATGACCTGATGGCATACGCCCTCATAGACATCATAGTTCAGAATTCCCTGTTCCTTTGCAAACTTCCTGAGCATGATATGGTTTGCAGAAGCATTGAGAGAATCAGCAGGAACCTGATGGTCAAAGACTATCACGATCTTGCTTGGGTCCCACACCTTTTTCTCTTCCTTGTCACGCATGATGTCATAAAAACCATCTACTGCAAGGGGACCAGTGATGTCGTGAGTCATTGCACGGTCGATGTTCGCAAGTACGAAATCCCCGGCTTTAACCGTTTTTCCTGAAGCTTTTGAAAAGATCTTCTCAGAGATCGTCATTGGATGATCATTAGTATTGGACATGGTAATCACTGCATTTATGAGGACCTTATAAATAAAACAATCGATTAGCAGCTTCACTTATACAATTTAATTGCAAACTCCGAATTGCCATTATGATCGTGTACAACAAAAATAACTTCATCGACATCTGAAGAGCTCTTAGAGGAAGGGATATTAAGAGATGAGGCATCATTTGCCTCGAATTTCTCATAAAGGAGAACAGTATCTTTCAGCTCAGTAACATACCTGTCCAGCAGGCCCTTTGCGAGCAAAACGGCATCCTCATCGGAAATGGGCTTTCCCAACCCCTCACATTCAGAGGTCAGCAACTTGCCACACTCGACATAGAAAGGATAGGTCCCACAAAGCATCGGCCTGCTACCATAGATGCCACACCTGTTGCTACCATCCTCACCAATAAAAGAACAATTGCCATTCGCCTTCCTTTTCAGCATCCATCCAAACGTATGATACCGGCCCTGAGAGTCCACTTCTAACTCATGTGAATACTCATTCACAGCATCTGCAAAAGAAACATCAGACATATCAGGCAACATTGGGAAGACCGCATCGTCAAGGGAGCAGTCCTGCAATGAACGAATGTCAGAAGATGTCAAAAAAACGCGATTGTCCCCACAGGAACGCCTACAGCATTTACCACACATGGAACAGGTAAAACCGATACTACGTATCTGTGATGCCAGATCCTCACAAGAAATATTTTCGGCAGCTTCAAGCTCTTCTTTGAGTCCATTGACAAGACGCTGCCTATAATCCGAGAACATGATCAGCCTACAAATTATTCAAGCTCATTCCGTATTCTCATCAACACCGACCGCGTTAAGGAATTTCTTAACAACTGCCTCATTGACAAGTCTGAGAAGTGTCTGCCTATCCTTTATATCACTGAAAACCCCAAGCGGAATCTGGGCCCCTGCTGCATTGGAGTGACCACCAGCGATCTCTTCTCCGAAAGCCCGTCTAAGGACCTCACCGAGATTTACCCTGATGTCATTGCTTCGACCTGAGATGAAGATACGGTCCTCGGAAACGCCGAAAACAATAGACGTGGAGATCCCTTCAAGGCTTAACAAATAATCCGCTGCCTGTGGAAGGGCATCGCGGTCCCTTATGATACCAACGTTCGTCAACAGATAGCTACCAATGACCTGCCTGTTAAGTATAGCATCTCCCAGAATATCAAGCGTTTCGATCGACATTGAAGGGCGTTCGAGCTGATCAAGTATCTCATGGTCTGCCAATGGGTAAAGGTAAGCAGCTGCAGAAAGATCTGCAGAATCGGTATTCCTCTTGAAATCCAATGTATCTGTCCTTATGCCGTAAAGCAAAGCAGTTGCAAGAACCTGTTCGATCTCGATGTTCAATTCCTGCAGGTATTTGGTAAGGATAGTTGCGGATGCCCCCACATTAGGACGAATATCCACAAAATCAGCATCAATGTCAGCATCACCCAATGGATGATGGTCCAAAACGATACCGAGATGCATTCCAGGGGATAACATATTATTAGCTCCCGGAACCGCACAATCCACCATTGCGATATCAGAAAAATCAGAAAGGCTATGCTCTTCCATTCTGTTAAGGTCGATACCCAGTAGATTCACGAATGCCTTGTTCTCCTGATGTCCGATCTCACCATGATACAATATAGAGGACTTAACATCAAATGAATCCGCGATCTTTTGAAGTGCAAGTGCACTGGAAATAGCATCCGGATCGGGATTGTCATGAACTACGATAGCAAGTGCATTGCCGGACATATCCTTGAACCATTGGGACAGCTTGTTCCCACGGTGAACCACCTCTGCACGTCCAAGCGATCTTGCAAGCGATTTTGCAACCAATCGGGATGGCATCAACACAAGGTCTGCACCGAGAGCTTCCATCTCCTGCAGATTGATGGCATCAGATGCCCTTGCCACACAATAAGCATCATTTATACCCAAAGTGGGTATTATCTCAAGTGCCTTTTTGTTGGCCTCATTGTCAGAACTAAGAACAAGAACGCCTGTAAGCTCTTTGAGGTTCAACTGTTTGTAGACCTCAGGATCAGAGATATCCCCTGCAATGGCCTGATACGCGTCTTCGCGTAATGTTTCAACTTTTTGTGAATCCTTATCAACGATTATAAGGTCTTTATCGAGCTCACGGAGCTCCTTTGCGACAGCAAATCCGATACTGCCACTTCCCAAGATCAGATAAGTGGGATTTTGCCACTTCTTTTCCGGGACATCCATTTCTTTTAAAGTGGGTATATTGATACCTCCTCGTAAGCTATAATTCATTGTTCGCTATTAAGCGTCTTTCGGAAAACGTATATATACCTGAACGCATCCACCGGAAATGAAGACGTACCCAATCCGTACTCATTGAAGTCAAAATAACCAGATTGATAGAACTAAATACGATGCAAACAGAAGAATATATGAGGAACATGAAGGGGATCACATCTTCAAGGATGAAAGCGATCGATGAGAATTGCGAGCACTTGGGATTAAAAGGACTCCAGCTTATGGAAAATGCCGGAGCTGCCATTGCCCATGAAGTGAAGGAACGCATTCAAAAAGGAAATGTGCTCATCGTTGCAGGAAGGGGGAATAACGGAGGCGATGCTTTTGTTGCTGCCAGACATCTGGTATACGACCCTGCAATTACAGTCAATATTGCACTCATTGGATCGGCTTCGGGGATAAGGACCCAGGATTCAATGCACAATTTCGCTCTTCTTGAACATTGTAGAATTGAGGAGTTCATTGAGATAACAGATCCCCAACAGCTTAAAGCAACTGGATGGCTTGACGAAGCAGACCTGATAGTGGATGCATTACTGGGAACAGGCATCACCGGTAAGTTAAGGGAAACTGAAGCAACAGTGATAGACCTTATCAACGATTCAAAGGTCCCGGTAGTTGCTGTTGATGTACCTTCAGGATTCGATCCCGAGGGAGGGGAATTCGATAGATCGGTACGTGCGGATGTTACCCTCACTTTTCACAGGATGAAAAAGGGACTGGCATCAGACCATGCTAAAGAATACACATCCGAGGTCAAGGTCATCAACATAGGAGTTTGTGAGGATGCTGAGATATATGTTGGAAAAGGAGATATCGCTGCATTCCGAACAAGACGTAGAGATAGCCACAAAGGGCAACATGGAAGGATGCTCATTATCGGAGGCGGGCCTTACTCCGGTGCCCCTACACTCACTGCCATGGCAGCATTGCGTACCGGTGCAGACATAGTGACAGTGGCAGCTCCTGCAAATGTTGCAGACATCATAGCTTCATTCTCACCGAACATCATTGTGAAAGCCCTTTCTTCCAATATCCTTTGTGAGGAGGATATTGACACCGTTGCTAAACTCATAGAAGGCCATGACGTAGTGGTCATGGGAATGGGACTCGGAAGGGACGAGCGGACGAAAGATACTGTCTCGAAGATCGTTCCCCTTTGCAAAAAAGTGGTTGTCGATGCAGACGGACTTTACGGGATAGCTCTTCCTGTGCCGGAAGACATTGAGATGATCATCACGCCACATGCAAGAGAATTTACTGCACTGGGCGGAAATGGTAAAGAGGACGCACTTGAGTTCTCAAAGAAGAACAATGTAACTGTCCTGCTTAAGGGTAAAGAGGACCACATAAGCAACGGAGAGCGGGTCGCCATCAATCATACCGGAAATCCGGGAATGACGGTAGGCGGCACAGGAGATGTTCTTGCCGGAATTACAGGGGCTCTTTTTGCAATTGCGCCTGCGATGGATGCAGCATGTGGTGCAGCTTATATCAATGGAGTAGCAGGAGACCTTGCTTTTGAAAGGTGGGGGCACGGGTTGCTTGCAACAGATATTATTGATATGATAACAGAAGTAATGAAATAAAGGGAGTGGGAATATGGATACAGAAAGAAAAATAATAGTCGATATCGAAAGGAACCGGGTTCGTGTAGTAGTAAGTCATGGAGAGGACGAGGAAATTGTCAAGCTCTCGATCCCTGAAGCACGGGAACTCATGTCAAAAATGCAGGATACAATTCTTGATTATGACCAGAGGAAACAGGTGCGTATCGATTAAATATTGGAGAAACGTTAATGCAGGAATTCAGTCACATTAAAGATGACCGTGCTTACATGGTCGACATAAGTAACAAAGACACGGTTGTCAGGTATGCGACAGCTTCCGGAAAAATAAAACTTCATGGAGAAACTGTCGAGAAGATACGCAGTGGAAGTGTGGAAAAAGGAAACGTCCTTGCCACAGCGAGGACCGCTGCCATACTTGCAGTAAAGAGAACGCCGGACCTGATTCCGATGTGCCACCAGATACCGATCACTTCCGTAGATGTGGAATTTGAGATCGGGAAAGATGATGTTACTGCTAACGTTGAAGTAAGGTCCGTGGGCAGAACAGGTGTTGAAATGGAAGCACTTACAGGGGTTTCAGTTGCACTTCTTACGGTATGGGACATGGTAAAGTCTGCTGAAAAGGACAATACCGGCAATTACCCATCAACTGCCATTGAGAATATCCATGTTGTAAGAAAAGTGAAAGAGATCATTACAAACCAATGACTTTTAATGGTTCAATGTAGATAGGAAAGTTCATTGGCTGATAATTCGATTACTACAAAACGAGACAAGAGAGGTACATCATTTGAAGATCATAGCAGGACCTGCATCACAGTTACTTGCATCACGTGTGGCAAGAGAACTAAATATGGAACCAACCCTTTGCGAATTCAACCGTTTTCCCGATGGAGAGGTCTATACAAGGATACTCGAAGATATTGTCGATGATGTGACCATTATACAGAGCACACCCACAGACGCAGACCTTGTATCCCTGTTACAGCTTATCGATGCCTGCGAGGATGCGCCCACGATCACAGTGGTCATACCTTACATGGGTTATGCAAGACAGGATAAGGCGTTCAGATCTGGAGAAGCTATCAGTGCACGTGCAATTGCACGGACCATCCATGCTGACAGGGTCATCACGGTCAATATTCATGAGAAGAGCGTGCTCGAACACTTCAATGCGGATTCTTTTGACCTTGACGCATCCCATTTGATAGGGAATTATATCAGATCACTGGGTCTGGAAGACCCCCTTATCATCGCGCCTGACAAAGGAGCTATTTCCCTTGCAGAAAGTGCCGCAGCAGATGTGGGGATCGAGTACGATTACCTTGAGAAGACCAGACATTCCGGGGACACTGTCACCATCAAGACGAAGAACATCGATGTCACAGGGAAAGAGATCATTCTCATCGACGATATGATCGCCACGGGAGGCACTATGGCAGAGTCCATAAAGCTGCTTCGCAGCCAGGGTGCCAAAGATGTTTACATCGCATGCGTGCATCCTGTGCTTACCAAGAACGGAGTATTAAGGCTTTACAATGCTGGCGTCCATGAGATCATCGCATCGGACACTCTTGAAAAAGCACAAAGCACCATCAGTGTTGCCCCGCTTATTGCTGATTTCCTGAAGAACCTCTGAGAAATATAAACATACCGAAGTGGTTTACCATGGCGTTACCCGATATATGCCCACAGGACAACGAACACCGATGTAAGAAAGAGCAATGCTACCTCTACCATATAGACTGGCGTACAGGGGAGGAGAACTGTTCCATCGGATACCGCGGGACTCACACACAAAGCGATCCGACAGGAACTACTCGCGACACCTATGCTGAAGAGACTCGCAAAAGACTTGGACATAGCTCTGAGGCAACCATCGAGATGCATACGCCAGAAATTTTCACTATAGAAAAAGAGACCATCGAAGAAAAGAGGGAGATGGTCCCCCATATTAATGAGATAATAGAAACCATTGTGATGGAATCAAAGGATACCACTGTGATAGAATCACATGTGTCAGACCCCAAAACCGAAATGGCCGATGAGGTCAACCCTTCGAAAGAAGATGCCGACAAAAAGGACAAGTTAGCCAAGATGATGGACCTTGAAGATATTTCCGAGGATTATGAGAAGGACTTTTGGAAATAAACATCATTCACTCTAATTTTTTTCTTGATTGATACAACTTCAGCTTGCAGAGACCATTTGCCCATTAGACCTTCATGGAAGAGGACTTCAATGGTTATATAATAAGAGAACATCCATTTAAAGAGATGAAAAACGAACATGTCTGCGATATCTACGAGGCACTCCTCGAAAAGATAGGACATCTTCAATGGTGGCCTGCAGATACTCCTTTTGAAGTTGTGATAGGCACAATACTGACACAGCAGACAAAATGGACCAATGTCGAGAAGGCCATAGAAGGTCTGAAGAAGTATGATCTGATAGAACCTGATAAACTTGCGAGAGCTGACCTGGGACTTATTGAAGGACTTGTCAGAGGTTGTGGTTTTTACCGACAGAAAGCAAAACGTCTGAGAGATATTGCAGGCTTCTTTGCAAGGGAAGGAACAGATAATATCCTTTCCATGCCAACAACCGAATTACGCAACCTCATGCTTTCCCTCAATGGCGTGGGAAATGAGACTGCTGATAGTATCGTCCTTTACGCTGCTGACAAACCGAAGTTCGTGATAGATGCTTATACAACACGGATCATGAAATGTATCGGTATTGAAGGCAATTATATGCAACTTCAGGAGTTGTTCGAAAAGAGCCTTCCTGAAGATGTGCCGCTCTATAAAGAATACCATGCATTGATAGTGGAATATGCTAAGAACTACTGCGGAAAGAAACAGTGCGACGACTGTGTACTGACCAAAGGATCAAAAGGAGAGGACTAAAAATGGAAAAAGAGACCTACCTCCAGATATATCAGCAGGTAAACACGCTTGAAGATATAGATATATTAGCGATTGAATTTGAAGAAAGCACAGGGGTCATTGCAGCGATCCTCAATCAGAAAACGGTCTCAAAGGTCAAAAGGAAGATGGGGCAACTTCAGAATAAAGCAAAGAACTTCCAATACCTCTGGGAAAAGGGCATGACCATCAATACGCTGGCACAGAATAATGATGTCCCAGCTACTTTAATGGCAAGTGTGATCATCAAGGAACTGGGTTACTCTAAAAAGCATGTCCTCAAGAATCTGGACACACTTGACAACAGAAGACTTGCGATCGAAATAGAAGATGCGACCAACTCTGACCATTTCTTCTCCCCCAAAGCCCATGCACTTCAGGTTGTAAAGGGAAAGATGGGAGAGGACATTATAGGCAAATGGCTTGACCACCACAAGTTAGGTTACAGCACTGAAGAAGACCTGAGAGAACTAGGAATGCAGAAGACACCTGATTTTTTTCTTGACAAGACCCTCTATGTTGATGGCACTGAGATCGAGTGGATAGAAAGTAAGGCAATGTTCGGGGATGAAAAGGAGCACACCTACTATTTTAAAAAGCAGTTCCAGCATTATGAAAGGGACTATGGCACAGGAATGGTGATCTACTGGTACGGCCACCTTGATACCATAGAATTTGAAGGCAACCTTATACGTGACCACACTTTTTACATGGACCTGGATGCAAAAATAGATGCAGAAATAGACGAACTTCTGAGTTCAACCCTTTGAACAAAATAACTCACTTTCTTTTTATGTCCATGATGCTCAGTGTATGAACGTGGGAGACCTCTTCTTCCTCATATACCACTGCGCCATCCATTATTGAGGCATGCGTACCCATCATCTCAAGCATGTCAGAGACTTCATCGAAACCCGGAGCACGCAGGTTGCTCATTTCGAAAATATCCATCAGAGCGGTTATTGCAGGCCTTTCAGTATTTGCTTTGATACGGGTCATATAGATAAGTTTGTTTAGTACTATTAAAACCTGCCGAGATAGAAATATTATAGGTACATTGGATAGATCGAGATTTAAAGGTTCATTCCGATCATATTTATTAGTGCACCGATGACCAGTGCCAGTGTGATCGTGAAAAGAGATATAGCAGTGGTATCTTTCCATCCAAGCTCGTGCTTTAGTATTGCAATGGTTGCAACACATGGGATATAGATGGTGGTAATGACCGCGAAAGAGTACATTTGCAAAGGTGTGAGCACCAAGGCAAAGTTTGCAGTTCCGGCAAGCACCGCCAGTATCTGCAACGCCATTTCTTTCCTGAGAATACCGAAGATAAGGGCAGTTGCTGCAAATGCCGGCAATCCAAAGATCCCCACTGTGATCGGCTCCACTGCATTCTGGAACACATCCAGAACACCAAGAGAATCGATCAGGCCAAGTAATGCACTTCCAGCCACTAACAACGGGAATGCAATATACATGAACTCACGGACACGCAACCAGGTCTTTTGGAAAGTAGCCCTTCGGTCCGGCTTCCGTAATGGGGCCATTTCCATGATAAGACCGGTCCTTTCTCCCGAAAGCCCCTTGCCGAGCACCCAGCCGGTGGCAAAGATGATCACAAGCTCAAGCACGTAGATGGAAATAGCTGCCCAGTATCCCACAAAGGTGCCTACAAGTCCAATTATTATAACGGTCCTTGCAGAACATGGAGTCAGGGCTATCAGCACAGATGCAATCCTTTTCTCACGGACCGTATTCAGGGTGCGTGTAGACATTATTGCAGGGACACTACACCCCATACCAAGTACCAGAGGAATGATGGCCCTCCCGTGAAGCCCCACCTTGTGAGTCCAGTTATCAAGCAGGAAGGATGCCCTTGTCAGATAACCGGAATCCTCGAACAGTGACAGTATCACGTAGAACACCGCAATGTAGGGAATAGCGATAGCGACACCTGCCTCAACTCCCAGAAGAGAATAGATTATAACGTTCCTTATAACAGGGTGTGAACCTGCAAGCAGACTTTCTGCCGGAGAGATAAGAAAGGTCTCGAACAGGGAAACTATGCCCTCTTCGAGAAAACCGCCCACAGTAAAAACTACAAAGAAAGTCAATAGCAGTGCAGCAACAAGTCCGGTAATGCCCACATATTCCGAAGTGAGCACTGAATCGATCCTTTCTTTAAATGTGACCTTATGCTCGACCTGAGTGGTCACCCTGTCAACGATATAACCAGCCTCACCGTAAAGGTCACGCACGATGGTATCCGAAATGGACATATCATGTGCTTTTTCAATATCATCAGTAATGGATTCGGAGGTAATTAACAAAAGATCAGCCTCGTGAGGGCGACAGCTCAATTTGACGAACTCTTCATCCCTTTCCAGTGCCCTGACCTTGATACCATATCCTATCTCCGGAAAATCCTCATCCAGCTTCTTAATTGCACGAAGAATATGATTATCGTAATGTACCCTACGCCTGTCCTTAATGGAAAGTTTCTCATCGATGGCCACAAGGACAGATTCTTCCAGCCCGACGCCTTTGGTGGCGATGGTAGGCACCACAGGCACCCCAAGGGTCTCGGAAAGCTTTTCGATATCGATCTCGATTCCCATTTCCTTTGCAGCATCCATCTGGTTAAGTGCTACCACCACGGGGATGTTCAGCTCAAGCAATTGCAGTGTAAGGAAAAGATTGCGTTCAAGGCGGGTAGCATCCACCACATTGATGATGACATCCGGATATTCACGCAAAAGGTAGCGTTTTGCGACCTTCTCATCCTCAGTTGATGCTCCCAGAGAATAGATACCCGGAAGATCGACAACATCGAGCTTCTTAGAGCCTACATTGACGCTGCCATGTGTAAGCTCCACAGTGGTTCCGGGATAGTTCGCCACTACAACGCCCACGCCTGTCAGACGGGAGAAGAATGCGCTTTTACCGACACTGGGATTGCCCACAAAGGCTATGGTCATGTCGAAATTTGACGACCTCGCCTTACGTATGTTCGCAGCAGGTCCATCATTAATTTCTGTCGTTTCCACGTGGATACCTCTTCCTCATACCCAAACGTACGAATATCTTCTTAGCGATCTCATTTCCAAGAGCTATCTCGGTCCCCCTGGTCAATATAGAAGTTGAACCCTGCTTTTGTTTACGTTTGACCTCTATGTACTCACCGGTTATCATTCCAAGTGAGCTCAGACGCCCTTTTGATGAATCTGACAAGGTCATCATGACGACCGTACCGCAGTCTCCTTCTTTAAGATCGGCCAGAGAAACATAGCTCTCCTTGAAAGGACAATGTTCATTCCCATCTGCGGGTTTGCAATCGATATTGTTGTTACCAAGGTAATTGCACATGCTTTCCACTACAAGATCAGATAATGTATGTTCAAGCCCACAGGCTTCATTATGTGCGACCTCAGGTTCGAGGGCCAGTACATCAGAAAGGAACTTCTCAATAACATGGTGCTTCCGGCGAATACTGTTCACCTGAAGGATACCTCGATTTGTGAGCTCAGTGCCATGATAAGGTTCGTGTTTCACAAGCCCTTCATCCGCCAGCTTTTGCACCATTTCAGAAACTGAAGCTTGAGAAAAGCCAAGCTCTTCAGCAATATCCTTGTTCTTGACGGGATTCCCACGGCTCTTACCAAGGGAGTCTATCGTTTCAAGATATTCTTCTATACGGTCGCCGGTCATCTTGTTCACACTATAGTATATGTGTGGCTATAATCCCTGTTCTAAATATATAAATTGTGGTTAGTCATACCGAAAATTATTCGGATACATACCAATTCAAAGAACAAATACCATGGAAACAACTACCGTTGTCCACAGCCCGTTTTCATCCCCTTTTGCACACCGACAATAGTGAACAGTATCGAATATATGGCCGCTCGCCTTATACACCCGTTCCCTTTCCCCCCATGCCGAATCAGCATCGAACTCGATGCCAAGGGTTGTAGCGAGCATTGTAGCCGCAAGGTCTTCTGCATAGACCCCTGCGGTCCGTTCATCCTCTCCGAAAGAATGATGCTCAGAAATGTAACCATAATCATTGCTATCGGCAGGCACCGCATTCCCAATGGCTGCTGCGATCATGCGTCCCAGCTCATTGGTCTGGTTCTTTGCCATGACACAATATACTATCTGCCCCGGAGCGAGTTCTTCAAGGCCTTCGTCCCTTGGAACGATAACACAGTTAGGTGGTAGTATACTTGAAACGGTCACAAGATTGAACTTTTCAATTCCCGCATCCCTTAACGCAAGCTCGAACGATGCCAGTTTATCCTTGTGCACGCCTGTGCCTTTTACGACGAATGCTTTTCGGGGGATCATAGGGAAGGCTATTGAGAAGAGACTTAAATATGTTTCGCTGGTAGAATAGCTTAAGAGCAGACCAACATTTATATATGATTCAAAGATTCCATCAACCTCATACTTAAATGGTGATCTTTAATGGTAAAAGTAAAGGACCTTAAATGGAAGCAGGACATGAGAGTTTCAGAGCTTGTCGATTCCTATGAGTTCATAGGATTCCAGAGCGTAGAGCTTCAGCGGGCATCCGATGTGATCGTGAAGATGAAAAAGGATTCTGCAAAGATCTTCCTTACATTTACCTCGAACATGGTCACTTCCGGGCTTCGCGGATTCTTTGCACAACTCATCGACCTTGGCATTGCCGATGTCATCGTCACTACCGTAGGCGGTCTTGAAGAGGATATAATGAAAGCCACCGGAGAGGATTTCCAGATCGGCTCTTTCCATACAGATGATGTTGAACTTCATGAACAGGGGATCAACCGTGTCGGGAACCTGCTCATCAAAACAGAGAGTTACATGAACTTCGAGAGTCTCGTCGATAAGATCCTCAAAGAGCTTTACGAAAAGCAAAGCCGCTGGGCAGTTTCGGATATGCTCAGGGAGATAGGACTTATGCTTGATGATGAGAGCTCCATACTCTATCAGGCTGCAAAGAACAACGTACCTATATTCTGTCCTGCCATTACCGATGGAGCGTTCGGTTTCCACCTATATCTGTTCCAGCAGGAACACCCGGATTTCATCGTGGATGTAGTGAAAGACTTCGGGAACATCCTTTTTGCAAGCAGCCATGATGACCGCAAGGGTGTCATAGCCCTTGGCGGATCCATCTCGAAACATCATGCCATATTGAGCACCCTCTTGAATGGCGGTGCTGAATATGCAGTATATATGACAACTGCTCACCGCACCTCAGGAAGCATGTCGGGAGCTAACACCAATGAAGCAAAATCGTGGGGAAAGGTCAAGGACGAAAGTGATGTTGCCACGGTAATAGGAGATGTGAGCATAACCTTCCCTCTGGCAATGATAAGGGCACTTGATGAACTGGCAGCCGACGGTCTGCTTAAAGGGCTACAGGAGAACAGGACCACCGGAGTGGTAAAATGAACAGCACCGTACCTGCACCTAGATTCACCCTTTCAAAAAAGATAATACTTGAGCAATACCGCAAGGTCAAGGATGTAGCAGATATTGTAGCATTCAGCTCAAAGACGAACCCGAAGGTCAGCCCGCTGATCGAAGCTGAGACCGATGGGCTCCTGAGTGTCCACATGCCAAACGAGCTGAAGCACACAGAGGACATGTCAAGGGTATTGTTCCTGGCACAGGCATGGACACCTGAGATGATAAGGGAGCTTTACGAAAAAGGCATCCGTTCCTTTGCAGTTGATAACGAGTTCGACCTCGATACATTGCTTTCTACAGTCGATGATACCGACTGGAAGATCACATTATTGTTACGCCTCAAGCTCAAGGAACACTCCATACGCACTGAACGTTACTTCGTTTTCGGAATGAGGTCGGACACCATCAACAAAAGGATAGCTCAGCTTAAAGGTAACAAGAACATCGAAAAGCTTGGGGTTCACTTCCACAGGAAAACACAGAACGTGAACGAATGGAAGATCCAGCCTGAGATAGAGGATGCACTCACTGAAGGAACACTGGAAGCCATCGACATACTGAACATCGGAGGAGGGCTACCTTCAGAATATGCCAACACCAATGTTGATGTCATAAACGGAATATTCAGACGCATATCCGAACTTAGAGAATGGCTTCATGAAAAGAACATCAAGCTCATGATAGAACCAGGCAGGTTCATAGCCGCACCTGCAGGGAAACTTGTGAGCCACATAACAGGAGTATATGATAACAACATCATAGTGAACGCATCTGTATATAACAGCGACATGGATGCCATCCTGGTTCCCGTGAAACTTCGAATTGAAGGAGAGGTCGGCAACGATAGTGGAGAACCCTATGTTGTGAAAGGTTGCACACCCTGTTCCATGGACCTGTTCAGGTATCGTGTTTACTTAAAGGATGAACCAAAGATCGGTGACGAGATGGTGTTCATCAATGCAGGAGCCTACAATTTCTGGTCGAACTTCTGTGACCTTGAAGAGATCGTAACGGAAATCATCGACTAAAAAACAAACCTTATAATATTGAAATCCAATCTGTACATCAATTATCTTATTATCGGTGATCAAAATGACTGAAATTACACACTGGGCAGATGTTATTGCTGAAGAAGCAGCAAAAAATGGCAATAAACATCTGGTATCCACCGGAATTACCCCCTCCGGTCACATCCATATAGGGAATATGAGAGAGGTCGTAACAGCTGATGCAGCTTACAGGGCAATGAACGATGCAGGACTCGAATCCGAGTTCATATACATTGCAGATAATTACGACCCTCTCCGTAAGGTCTACCCGTTCCTCCCTGAAAGCTATGCAGAACATGTGGGAAAACCTATTTCCGAGATCCCATGTCCATGCGGAGAATGTAAGAGCTACGCAGAGCACTTCCTCACACCTTTCCTTGAAGGTCTTGAGAAACTGGGAATACACCCTAAGGTATATCGTGCAGATGAGCTTTACAAGAGCGGAAGGTTTGTCGAAGCCATCAAGGCAGCCCTCACCAAAAGAGATGATATCGCAAAGATCCTGAAAGAAGTATCAGGAAAGGATGTACTTCCTGAGTGGAGCCCTTTCAATCCTATATGCCAGGAATGTAAGAAGATCAATACCGCCACAGTCACCGGATTCGATGCAGATGCAGAGACCGTTGACTACGAATGTTCCTGCGGACACTCCGGTACGGTCTCAATGATAGGCGGCGGAAAGCTCACATGGCGTGTGGACTGGCCTGCAAAATGGAAGATGCTGAATGTAACAGTCGAACCCTTCGGAAAGGACCATGCTTCAAGAGGCGGTTCATACGATACCGGAAAGAGGATCGTGCGGGAGATATTCGACCACGAACCACCTCAGCCTATAGTCTATGAGTGGATCATGCTCGGACAGAAGGGAGCAATGTCATCATCAAGCGGCGTTGTTGTATCGATCTCCGACATGCTTAAAGTGGTGCCACCGGAAGTATTGCGTTACCTCATCATGCGCACAAAGCCTGAAAAACACATCAAGTTCGACCCTGCACAGCCATTGCTGACACTTGTGGATGAATATGAACGCCTCAACTCGAACGCTGAGATCGAAGGCCTTAACAAGCGCGTACTGGAGCTCTCCCACGCAAAAGGCATCTGCCACACCGATATCCCGTTCAAGCACATGACCACCATTGCCCAGGTCGCGCATGGTGACTTCGACAAGATCATGAAGATCATAGGACGTGCAGGCTACGACATCACCAACGAAAAGTGTATAAGGGAACTTGTGAACAATGTCGCTAACTGGCTCGAGATGTACGCACCCCCATTTGCAAAGTTCAGCGTGAAGGATGTACTGCCTGAAGAGACAGCCAGTCTCACAGATGAACAGAAAGCATTCCTGAGTGCAGTATCAGAGATCATCGGGAATAGTGGAGAACTGACAGGCGAAGATTATCATAACCTCGTTTATTCTTCAAAGGAAGCAGGTTCAGAACTGAACAATAAGATAGCTGCAAAACTGGGCGTTGATGAGGTGGAGATAAACCCCAAGGATATGTTCAAGGCCATCTATACATCAGTACTTGGCCAGCAGTCGGGCCCAAAAGCAGGATGGTTCCTTTCATCCATCGACCAGGACTTCCTTGCAAAGCGCTTCAGTGAAGCAGCCTTGTACCGACCCTGAATATGACAGAAGGTAGAACGACCATATCACATTTCACAGCATGGGAGGACGAATACTCCCATGTGAAATGGGGCGGAGCAGCACCCATCGATGCCATACGCTCCCAAATACCTGAAAAGGGCCGTGTCCTTGATGCCGGTTCAGGTAATGGTCGTCACCTTCTCCCCTTATCTAATTTTTACAATTGTGTGGGTATCGATGTATCCACAAAGGCATTGACAGCTTCAAGAGAGTATCTTGCAAAAAGGGATAGAGAAGCACACCACTCCACGGCTTCGATCACCCATCTTCCGTTCCAGGACAACAGTTTTGATGCCATTGTCTGTTTTGGAGTGCTGCAGCACCTTCTCAGAAAAGAAAGAGAAACAGCGGCCTGCGAATTTGAACGTGTCTTAAAGCCCGGGGGAATGATATTCCTCGAGGTCTTCGGCATAGAGGACATGAGATATGGCGGAGAAGAGGTCGAAGAACACACATTTGTTCGCCAGAGCGGCATAATCTATCATTATTTTACAAAGGAAGAGCTTCAAAACCTTTTCAGTGGATTCGCCACGAACGACATCAATGATGTGATCACAAAAAAAATATTCAAAGGCGAGTCCTATACCCGCCACATGGTCAACGGCATCATTCAAAAGGTATCAGAAAGTGATACCAAGGTAAGCTAAAAGCACTAAAAGCAAGGCACCGACAGCACCCGCCAGTGCACACACGAGTATAGTTACCCAGGTGAATGCGATGTTTATCCCCAGCACGAACTTTGCCACAAGAAGGATAACGATGCCAATAACCGTGTTTACAACCATATTCTTGAGGGTCTTAAGCACTTTGTACAATAAAAGAGCTGCAATTATTGCAACCAGTACTATAATTAGTTCCATTACCATATTGATCATTCCTAAATATATATCAAAGGTATTTAATTTTTGCTTTTAAAAGAACTCAAAAACCCATTAAGAATAAGTTCCAGCTCAGAATTATCCCCATATTCCCTTACAGAGATATCAGCATACGTATTCCCAAGCAACATTGCAGAAACATTGGAATCCGGCATATGCACACACATTATAGGAATACCTTTTTTGATCGCGGAACATACCTCATAACCAACACCAATGGAGGGCATACTGACCTCTGCGATCATACATTCGCTTTCCTGCAAAAAGGACATATCCCTTTCATATATCTGAGTCTCCGTCAAAAGGGATTCCTTACCTTCGACCTCACTATCCGCAACATGCCAGCTCAATACCTCATGCCCTTTATTTCTCAGGGACCTGCAAATGAACTGGTAAGTGGGGAGCATCTGCCGCCCTCCACGAATTGAGCCGGACAGAAATACCTTCATACCACACCTCGCAGATAATGCCCTGCAGTATAGCCATCTGTGATATCCTTACAGCGCCCGGCCTTTTTACCGTCCAGAACTCCACGATAGCGGCGGGTCACCTTCTTCACCAGATCCACATCCATTGTCCTTGCCTCGATCCTTATAGCTGCAACCCCTGCCCGAAGGATGATGTCCATGTTCTCGAGCATACAAAGTTCCCTGGAATTAAGCACATGCATCCTGCAATCCGAATCCACAAGCAAAGGGAAATAATAACCCATCTCATCGACCAGTTCGAAATCCTCTTCCTCACAGACCTTAATGCATCCATCCTTCTTCCCGAAAAGATCACCAAGCATACAATAGCGTGAAACCATGACATCCTGGCGACCATGCACGATACATTCCACAGGACCGCATTCTGCGACCTCTTCGACCTGTGCAATGGACATCTCGGGAGAAAGGACCACCGAAGCCGCACCAAGCTTCTTCATGGCAGCATAAGACCTTACATTAAAGACATTCATGGGACTGTCCGCAACCACAGGAAGACCAAAGCCCATGGCAAGATGATAGGTACCGTAATTGGAAACGACAACGCCATCAACTTCAAGCTTCTTTGCCAGTCCGAACAGTTCCCTCACAGCATCCACATCGTCTTCCGAAACGATCCTGGAACTGTTCACATAGACCCTGCGACCATTGTCCTTGCATATGGTGACCGCCTCTTCCAGATCGATATACTGACGACCCCTGAAGAATTCCCCTCCGACATAAAGGACATCAGCACCGCCCTCAATAGCTGCATTCAGCCTCTTGAGAGTGTCAACACTAACAACGAGCAACGGCTTTTCAGAGCCCTTCTCCTCACAGGGCACTTCAGGCAAAACACATTTGTCATGCCCTGGACGATGCCATTTCTCCATCCTTGCAGCTCCCAGAAGGGAAACAGCATTATTTCTCACATCATTGAGCTGTTTTATGGGAATGAACACCTCACCGGTAATGTTCACATCGATCGAGGAAGCCTCGAAAACGGAATTACCCAGTTTTAAAAGCTGTTTTTCGATCTGCTCTTTATCAGTAGGCCTTTTTTGTGCAACCTCGACCACATAATCCGATAGAACAGAAACACGGTTACCATCCCCATCTTCCATTTCAAGGACAATGCTCGAGCCTGCAGACACATCTGCTTTAATAGATACAGGAACCTTCCTGACAGGTTTTGATGATGTGAACGTACGTTTTAGGGAGTCCATAAGAGCACGGTCCATTGTCCTGAAGATCATTGACCCTTCAGGAAGTTCCCTTCCAAATGATATCTCTACAACATCCCCTGCCTGAGCTGAAGTTACCTGCTCCCCGTCCATGGCCATTTGAGTGATGTTCTCTCCTGCACCTTCCATACCCTCGAGACCAATACCATCGCCAAGCTCCAGTTTTGCGGAAAGCTTCGCAATTATACGCCTATCCTCTTCATTGTAGCCCATGACACTGCCTGCAACCAATCCACGACTGTATGGCTGTTCCCGGCTCATCATCTCTACCCTGGAGCCTTTCAAATAAGCATCAGTGAATTCCCTGTTGAAAAGCTGTTCAAGCACAAGCGACTCGTCCGGAGAGACAAAATAAGATTCAGGATCATCAAAATAACGATCTATCAATGTCCTGTATATACTAACGACACCTGCAACGTATTCGGGTCTTTTCATTCGCCCTTCGATCTTGAAAGAAGAAACACCCGCTTCAATAAGCTGTGGAAGAACATCCGTGCTGTTCAGGTCCCTGGGACTTAAAAGATAAGGCCCTTCTGTGCTCACAGCACCCTCATACCCCAGCAGCTCATAGGATTTTCTGCAGGGCTGGGCACATTGCCCACGGTTTCCACTCCTGCCACCAATGACACTGCTCAAAAGGCACTGCCCTGAATAGGATATGCAAAGAGCACCATGAATGAAAGTTTCAAGCTCAATGTTGGTCTTTTCCCTTACCTGCCTGATCTCATCGATCGACATCTCCCTTGCAAGTACGACCCTCTTGACACCAAGCTCTTCAAGAAAAAGAACACCCTCACTATTGTGAACGGTCATCTGTGTACTTCCGTGTATAGGCAGATCAGGAACTATATCCTTTGCCAGATGAAGCAGACCGATATCCTGAACAATGACAGCATCAGCCCCACATTCACTAAGGAAGCACAACATATCCGCTGCTCTTTTCATCTGCATATCTTTAACAAGGGTATTGACGGTCACAAAGACCTTGACACCACGAAGATGGGCATAATCCACAGCCTCGCCTATCTCTTCAAGAGTGAAATTTCCGGCAAAAGCCCTCGCACCCAGCGCCTTCGCTCCGAGATAGACAGCATCAGCCCCGTTCTCTACAGCAGCCACAAAGGAGTCCCATGTTCCTGCTGGAGCCAAAAGTTCAGGTTTTTCGTTCATTGTATCCACAGCATATCCGATAAAGTTTCAATGATCAAGACTTATATACCTGATATCAAACAACTGAACATATATAAGCGTGGTCAGACAAGGCAAAGCATAAAGAACAGAAGGATGGAAATGAAAAAATGAGGGAGAAGAACTCACTCATTTATTCACAAAAAAGAGCGTTATTATGTAGACGCTAAGGCCCAGTACTGCAAGATTTACCAGTGATTTGACTATCATAACATACTCATTCTCAAACCAGGTATAAATGACACCTTCTATGGAAATATAGAGCTGGAATGCTGACAAGACCATAAAGATCATTGCAAGTCCAAAAACACCTAACCTGAAATAGTATTCCAGATTCGGTTTTTGATTTGGGATATTCTCATCCATTATTATCTCCTCCTATGTATGAATGCAACAACTAATATCGAAACAAGCGCGAACAAGATGGTAAAACCAGGAGTTTCATCAGCATACTCCTCCTCGGGAACTTCATCTACGAACCGTTCCTCAAAGTCCTCTGCATTGATCACTTTTTTCTGAACGACGGTATCTTTGTCAAGAACAGTTTCAGGACTTAGCTGAATTTCACTTTCACCACGCTTGATAATAGTATCCTTGTCCCAGATGATCACATCAACAATGTAATTGTAATCTTTAGGAACTGTCATACCCACTGAAACGATCTTAGTTGTTTCAGGAAGAATAGAACCTGTATTGGTCCAGGCTTTATCTGCAAGCAGGCTGGCATCCCTTTCCCGTGCCTTGATGAGTACTCTGTAATCATCACTCAGGGCCCTTCCTTCATTTGAAAGATAGATGTCCGCCTGTAACTCAACTTTGTTATCGACAACACCCTTCACGATAAAATCAACATCTCCGATCTCGATCCCAATATCAGCCACATCGGGAGTTAAAGAATCCAGATTTGAGATTTCCAACTGGCGAGACCTTTTTTTCTGATCGTCTTCAAGAAGCTGTACCTCCATTCGATAACCACCTTCTTTCAAAAGTGAGATCTCTAGGGGGATGAATACCGTTTCACCGTTTTCCACAGATCCTATGAAAACATCTCTCTGCATATCAAGAAAACCAGTTTCCTTATCATACACCTTCAGAAGAAGGGATACATTGTCACTATCTGCGAAATTGCTCTTAATTTCGGTCGTAATATTGAGATCTACATAGCTACTTCTTATTTTTTCTGAAGAGATATCCACGTTTGAGATCTCAAGCTGGCTATTATCTTCAAAGTCCCGAAGACAGCCAGCGGACATCACTGATGCGAACATAACAAGTAATAGTAATGTACATCCCACTATTTTTTGGGATTTATCCATAAATATTCACCAATGATAGAGAAGAAGGTTAGGATATATAACTTCCCGCATTATTTTTACAAATCATGTTTTTGTTTGTAATGTAGGAGAAGAGGGAACTTTGATCTAAAAAAGATGAAAGAGATGGAAAGATAAGGGCTAAAATAAATAAGAAAATAAGGCAGACCTAAAAATAGGTCTCAAATATCAATCAGTACAGATACACGGATTCTTCCTGCAGGTCGGGCATACGAGCGGATATTTTTCCAGAAATGCTTTTTCAAGATCAATATCATAGAGATTCGCCAATGCACCTATCCACGCAAAACAGTCAGCAAGCTCTTCCCTTAGGTTTTCCATATCATTCCTTCGAATAGCCTCTGCGAGCTCTCCGACCTCCTCGACCAGCCAGAGTGTAGTGGCAGGTCCGCCCCTGCGTTTGTCGTTATGGGCATAAAGGTCATACATGAATTTCTGGAATTCGGATATTTCCATTATATTGTCCCCTGAAATTAAAGGCGTACCGGAATGCCCTTGAGTTTGAGTGCTTCCTTTACATCGCGCACAGTATATTCCCCGAAGTGGAAGATACTTGCAGCAAGTCCTGCATCGGCCTTGCCGTCAACGAATCCCTTGTACATGTGTTCAGGATTACCCACGCCACCGGAAGCTATTATAGGAATATCAAGCTCTTCAGAGAGCTTCTTTGTGATAGGAATATCAAAACCATCATAAGTGCCGTCACGGTTCATACTTGTAAGAAGGATCTCGCCTGAACCGAGCTCTTCCACCTTCTTCGCCCACTGGACAGTATCCAGTCCGGTAGGTTCTCTGCCACCATAAATAACAACTTCATACCATGCAAGAGTACCATCCTCAAGCTCAAGTATGGTCTTGTCCTGATTGTTCTCGACATCGAGATTACGCCTGCAATCTATGGCTGTTACAATACATTGTGAACCGAAGATCTCAGAAGCCTCGCGAATTAATTCCGGGTTCTTCACTGCTGCCGTATTAACAGATACCTTATCAGCACCTGCCCGGAGGATCTGCCTGACATCCTCGACAGAATTGATGCCACCCCCGACCGTCAGAGGAATGAATACCTCATCGGCGGTTCGCTCGATGACATCTATCATTGTGGAACGGCCTTCGTGAGAAGCGGTGATATCAAGGAAAACAAGCTCATCCGCACCCTGCTCATTATAGCGCTTTGCAAGGTCCACAGGGTCACCTGCTTTTTTCAGGTCAACGAATTCAACGCCCTTGACCACGGTCCCACCTGACGCATCAAGAGTAACATCGAGACAAGGAATTATCCTTTTTGTTAGCATAGTTTACGTAATGAATGTTCTGTAATTAAATGTTATTGAATGATAAAACAGGCAAACCAGTATAAAAATATAGGAATAAAAACGGTATATTTAAACGGTATGAAGTACATAAAAAGCCTGATGCATTTGAACCGCGCTGTCCTCGCAGGTATTATAGTCCTTATTTTAATGTGTACGACAGCTTCTGCCTTCGAGTTCCAGTATGAAGAGATCTGGGTCCATCAGGGAGTCTTTGAACTCTCAGATAATGATAAAGCGTCTGCTGAAAAGTACACTGTAAAACTGCAGGAGATACGATCAGGAGACTATGAGTATTCAGCGAACGTTCTCCTATACGTTGACGGAGAATTCAAAGAAGCTTTCTTTGCAGATGCAGAATTGAACAATGAGTTCCTCTATGACAAAGATCTCAAGGTCAGAACACTCGCAATTGACGAGACCGGAATATCCCTTGAGATGTACATCCATGAATACGAGCTTGTATGGATACCTGGAGATACCATTGTTCTCGGGGTTGGAGAAAGTTATGACCTGAATGGCATCAACATTGGAGCCGTTGGAATTAACGATGATTCTGCATCCATAGAGATCTCAAAGGATGGACGGACCCTCAGTGACGAGTACATTACAGGCGATCATCATCGCTACTTCGATGAAGTACTCATTCGTCTAACCTACATTGATAAAATAGAACAGACGATCACAATACTACCTTACCAGCCTGGCAAACCGGCACTTGCCCTTGAGATACAGGACATTGAGGATAGATACTTTCCAAATGAAGAACCTGTATTTAACATTCTTATAAAAAATGAGGGAACCATACCTGCCAGAGGAATTACGATCACACCTTCCGCAATTAATGCACAGGTCGACTCTGACAGCTTTGAGGTACCGATACTGGATACTTCAGATAGACAGATCATCCCGGTCACCCTCAAGCTTCCGGAAACACCCATCGGAGAAGATATCGAAATAAGTGTTATCGTTGAAGGATATGATTACAAAGGGAACAGCTACCAGACATCAGCAAGCGCAGTTACCTTTGTCGACCCATATATAGCGATCTCAAGATCATATGATGCCAGCCAGCTACAAGAAGGAATAGATGATCCGGAGATAATTTTCACCCTCGTTATACACAACAATGCCAGTATTGGACATGAAGTAACTGTGAATGATCCGATACCTCCTTCATTCATGCCTGTGGACATAGCTTCTACCCAATGGAATTTATTTATCGATTCCGAAAAGTCAAAAACGATAACATACAGTGCTATCCCCACTGCTGCCGGTACCTTTGAGATGATGCCAGCCGTTGCAAACTGGTATTCACAGGGAGAGACATATAGCGTGGATTCAGGAGAGAGTAGCACGATCGTTACTAGTGGTACACTGCTGGAAGTTGAAAAGGCAGTTAGTTTAACTGATATCCATACAGGTGAAGAAGTAGATGTCACCATAACCATACGTAACATCGGCACCAGGGATGCGACCGTGTCCTACACAGAGAACATCCCGAAAGGATTTGAATTTGTCAGCGGACAGAAAAGCTGGGTAGGGTATATTGGCGTAGGTGAAGAAGAACGGATCGTCTATACAATAGTTGCAAAGGAAGAAGCGATCTATGAACTACCTTCCACAAAAGTAACATTTGACGATGAAAGTGGTACACAGGGAACGTTTGAATCGAACACGATAAGATTATATGCATATTCAGCTGGAACGATCGATGCTGGTAGCAAAGATAAGGAAGTTAATTACCAACCCCTCACAATGAAAGGAAAGATATTATTCCTGTTATCATCATTTATCACAATTCTGGGTGTGCTTTCCACCATACCATTTATTGCATATTTATATATTAGCAGACAACAGTCAAATCGAAGGAAAAGGATACAATGAAGCCATTTATGAATGAGATCCAAAAAAGAAAGGAGAGGGTTTAAACGGACATCATTGGAGTAGCATTGGCAGTCATAATATTCGGGCTTCTTTCCGCCATTGTACTGTACCTGCTCGTTAACTATTCCTCTTTGATAGCAGGGGTCGTACTTCTTGGAATTCCACTGGGGTTCATGCTGGTAATTCCTGATGCAACCATTGGGTTTTTGACCCACGAGCATGTACGTCTTGCAGGAGGGGTCGTACCGATCAACAATTACCATTTGCTATTGTTCGCGTGGTCCACCATCATCGGCATAATACTCTATACCGAATTCCTTACATGGTACCTTTCGAGGAAAAAAATATCAAATTAAAATATCAAATTAAAATGTCAAGTTAAATAAAGGAAATAAAAAGGATGAGTTATTCACTCATCCACCTTGTAGTAATAATATTCCCCTTTTGCTTTCTGTTCTCTGTCAAGACGTGAATCTTTTTTATTGACCCTTGGTCTTATGGTCTCTTCATCCCTTCTGAAAGTTATACCAAGGTCGGAGAGGAATTTGTTCATTCCAACCTGCATTGAAGAAGGAGGATGTGCTATACCAAAGACTGCCGGTTCACCTTCGAAGACTATCAGGCGTTCACTGAGCATATCGATCATGTAGATGTCATGGTCTACGACCATTGCGGTCTTACCGTTATTCTCTGCAAATCTCTTTATCGCCTTAGTTGCGAGGGAACGCTGCTCCACATCAAGATGCGCACTTGGTTCATCGAGAATATACAGATCAGCATCCTTTGAAAGACAAGCTGCGATCGCAACCCTCTGCAACTCACCGCCACTCAGATCGTTCAGCATTTTATCAAAGAGGGACTCAAGCTGAAGTGGCTTGATGATCTCAGCTTCATAATAGCTGGTATCGAACCTGCGGGTGATGCTCCTTAAGAACTGTCGTACCTGCATGAAAGAATCCACTTTGATGTACTGAGGTTTATAGGAGATGGATACTTCAGATTCCAGCTCACCCTCATCAGGTTTGACCTCTCCTGCAAGTATCTTTACAAAAGTGGACTTACCAATACCATTAGGACCGACAATTCCGATCACTTCACCTTCTTTTAAAGAACCGCCATCTGACCTAAGTGAGAAACCGTCGCCGTACTTTTTGGAGAAAGCATTGTAATCCAGAAGGGTGGCAATGTCAGTTGCAACACGTGGAGGATGCATTTCAAAAGTAATGGCATCCGGCCTGACACGTACGTTCTCTTCAGGAAGATAACCCTTGAGATATTGGTTGATAGCGATCCTGACACCTTTTGGATGTGTGATCACACCATACCCGCTTGGCATACCGTATGCTACCTGAACAACATCAGAGAGCATGTCCAGAATTGCAAGGTCGTGTTCGACGACAAGAACGGCCTTGTCCTTTGCGAGCTCCTGTATAAGCTTTGAGGAATTGATACGCTGGTAGATATCCAGATAGGGACTGATCTCATCAAAGAAGTAAAAGTCTGCATCCCTTGCAGCACATGCAGCAATGGCCACCCTCTGCAATTCTCCGCCACTGAGCTCACCGATATTTCGGTTGATTATGTGACTTAGGTCAAGTTTCTCCACAAGTTCATCCATTACACCGCGCTCATCAGTACCTTCAAGAAGGTCACGCGTCTTGCCTTTGAAAGCATTAGGGATCATATCCACATACTGCGGTTTCTGGGAGACTTTGATCTTGCCATCGATGACATTCTTGAAATAGTCATACATTCCAGTACCGGCATAGTGTTCCAATACTGTGTCCCAATCACCGGTCTCTTCCCCGAAGTTAGGAACAAGAGCACCTGAGAGTACCTGTACCGAAGTACTTTTACCAATACCGTTCGGACCAAGAATACCGGTTACCTTACCCACCTGAGGAGTTGGCAATCCATAAAGGGCAAAACCGTTCTGGCCATACCTGTGGGTTGGCTTATCAAGAGCCTCAGGCAGACCGATTATCATAATACAGCTAAAGGGACATTTGTTGACACAGATACCACAACCGACACATAATTCCTCAGATATAATGGCTTTACCATCGTCTCCGAACACGATCGTCTCGTATCCTGTCCTGACCCTAGGGCAATATTTCTCACATTCGTGACTACATCGCCTTGGCTGACACTTATCCTTATTCAATATTGCAATTCGCATGATGGATCACTGAAGTTGTTAATGGGATATTTAATAAGCTGTACGCAAACGAAAAAAAGAGTAGCATGAATACTGTCAATTCAACAGCAATACCCATGTCACAAGGCAGAAGTCGATAACGATGAATTCTACATAGAACCAATCCTTTGGTCCGAACTCTTTCGTATTTATCTTGATAGCGGGATAGATCAAGCGCTGCGCATAATATGCCAACACACCGACAATGACCAGCACTGCATACCATTTGGTTTCGGTACCTGCACCGAATTGTAGGAATGAACCAAGACCGGCCACCATACCAAGGAATGCTGCAACAGCAGTCTTGATGATACCCTGTATATGTACTACCCTGCGCTCTTCCGGAGTTTTTACTTTGATAGCAGCGGGCTTTGTGGACACTGCAGGAGCGTCAGTCTGAACTACCTTTTTGGTGCCATCCGACTTCACTTTGCTTTCCTTTTTCAATTGGCATCTTCTCCTGAGTTAATTATTAAGATTGGTTGTTATAATCATTAGAACATATATAAACGTTTATTCCTGCAAAGAGCAAGGTCAAAGAAACTCATTACTCAGTACATTGCTGACCTGATCAAGGGATACAGCTTCTCTGCCGACACTATTTAGATAAGAAGCGAACTTTTCCGGCCTATCTCCTGAAGGATGATAAACAATTGTCAGCTCAGGATCTATATCCTCCACCATTTTAGCTAGCCCATTAGCGTCAAGATGGTCACTTACCTGCAGGGCAGGATAACTATAATCCAGCCTTCCTGTCAGCACATATTTTTTCATCGAATGAGGCAACTTCTTAAGGTCCCAAGGCGGTACGATGCAGACCTCGTCCTCATCGCATTCCCCGATACACACTATATCTCCGGCATTATCCACAAGGCTGCGTGTCAGAAGCAATGATTTTTCTTCCATTGCGATCGTCCCATGATAACCGATACCACGCAAAAGCTCCACCGCACGCTGTGCCTTCCCAAACGCATAAGCACCGAAAGCAACCTGGGAACCACATCCCATGACATTTCTAAACCCTTCAAGATCATCCTCGAAATGACAGGATGGGTCAGAATGATCGCCATAGTTCGCTTCAGTTATCAGTACGTCACATTTTGGCAGTGCAGAAGCATCCTTAACATCCCCGGTGACAAGAATACGGGTACCCACATCGTTCACCCAGTAGAAGCCAACCGCTCCTGCAGTATGTCCCGTCTGATAGGTCTTTACTGTCACACCATTGATGTCGATAGAATCCCCACATGCTAACGTACGCCCCTTGAACTCACGGTCATGACGTATCTCAAGGGCTTTAGCGGTCTTTTCCGTGGAAACTGAGAGGTCAGATAGCATTGCAGACTTGCCGTTATGGTCAGAATGAGCATGAGTGACAAGATAAGCGTCCGGTTGAGGCTGTTTTTTAGGAACACGAGTAGAATCGATTGAAAAGGTGTAAAGGTTCCCATCATCTGCCCGAAATTTCACGGCAAGATGGGGTTTGAACGTTCCTCGTGAATTTGTCTGGCGGAATGCCAGAACTCCCATATCTGCAAATCTGTTCAAATGATACCTCTGGCCAATGGACGAGTTCAAGTTATTTACATGTTGTCAGAAGAAGAAATAATAAAAAAGAGAGGAAAAAATGAATGAAAAGGAAATAAAAGGGTTAAATAAGAGTATTCAGCTCTGCACGAAGTACGTCAGCACTGGTAACGCCTGTATATCGCTTAACCACTTCGCCATCTTTCTCAATGATGAGAGTAGGTACTGCACTGACACTATACTTGCCTGCAAGGGCATTGTTCTGGTCAACATCTATCATCTTGAACTCTACCTTGTCCCCCAGTTCACCCTCGAGCTGTTCAAGGATAGGTTTCTGTATCTGGCAAGGTCCACACCACGTTGCTGTAAAATCCATTACTACTACATTGCTCATTGAAGATCACCTTTGGTTTTGTAAAAATAAAGAGGGTATTGTATGTTTCACACAAAACCATGCTGTTATTCTATAAATAATTTTTGATTGCCACCCTAAGAACAATTATGACACTCGCCAATACGATAACCTTAAGACCAATATATTTTTCGAAGACCATGCTCAGAAGAGTCAATGGAGGAATGGAAAAGTAAAAAGGACAAAAGGTATTCTCACATCCTTTTGATATTACTGTAATACATGCACTCTTCAGGTGTGAACAGGGGCATCTCCTCAGAGCCTTCACACATTTCCACAGGAGCTCCGCGAACAAGCACACAAGGAATACATTCATCGGCTTCGCCCATCAAAAGCTGAGCAGCAGACACCAGATTATCAGCAACCGCCTTGCGTGTTATATGCAGAGGTTTCCCAAAAAGGTCATGTGAGCCTCGTGCATCTTCAACCGGAACCATACCGGAAGTCCCAAGTGCAACCCCCATACAACCAAGACGCAAAGGCTGAGTGCGGCTATCACCAATGATAACACCCACATGGCAGGAAGAGTACTCTTCAACGCCCTTTCTGATATAAGCAGCACTTTTCTGAGCATCCTCCGGCAAAAGTACAACATGCCCTTCCGGTGCATTAGAACCATCAATACCTGCATTAGGAGACAATGTCCCGTTGGTCAAAGTCAGAGCAGCCCCCGGCACACCCCCAATGATCTCATCGCATTCACAAAGAACGAGCTCCATTTCCCTGGGATCAAGACAATACTTACCTGCAAGTTCCTTTGCAATTTTCCCGGGAACTACGGTAGATAAGTCCACCAATCTGCCTTCTGCGGTAGCTACTGCGGATTCGGCAAGAACCAGGATATCGCGATCTTCCAGAAATACCCCATGCTTTTCGAAAGCTCCGCATAGAACTTCCACGATATCGTCACCCGCACCAATGAGGGGGGTTCGGATACCGAGCATCTGTATGGAGGGGAGCTCTGATACCAATTCAGACACCTTCTGACAGATAATCAGCCATTATCTTGATGGCACAGTATTCGCCACACATGGAACAGGGACCCGTCATGGGACACATTCCCTTTGGTTTATCAGGGTCCAGTGCCAGTGCCATCTGCCCTTCCCAATCGAAATTGGCACGCCTGTCAGCAAGCAATTTATCCCGCTCATCGAGACCGTATTTCATGGAATCGCCTATGTGTGCCGCGATCTTAAAAGCAATAAGGCCTTCACGCACCTGCTCAGGTGTTGGAAGGGATAGATGTTCTGCCGGAGTTATGTAGCAGAGATAATCAGCACCATTGCCACTTGCAATGCTCGCACCAACTGCCCCGGAGATGTGGTCATACCCCATACCGACATCAGTCGGCAACGGACCTGCTACAAAGAGAGGGAAATTGGAAAGGGAACGGTGTGCCTGAATGTGGGGAACAATATCATTCGCCTGCACATGGCCACCCATACCTTCAATGATCACCTGGACACCGGCATCGTTCGCCTGCTTTGCAAGTTTTGCATTCTTCCTGATCTCCATCATCTGCGGATTATCACACACATCATGAACGCAACCACTACGCATAGTGTTCCCAAGGGAGAGGACGACATCGTTCTTCTTCAGTATAGAAAGGACCTCATCAAAATTCTCAAGATAGGGGTTCTCACAGCCGTCCTTCAGCATCAGAACACTGGTGAAGGAACCGCCCTTTGAGACCATGCCCATGATACGCCCTGTACCTTTGAGCTTCTCAAGCATCTGCTTTTCCACGCAATGCACCACAACAGAACTTACACCTTCATCGACCTGCTTCTTAAGATAGGAAAGCACATCCTCACCGGTCGTATCCTTCATCCCGCACTCAACGACTGCCTGATAGACCGGCACGGTTGTGATAGGTAAAGTGGTGTTATCAAAGACCATTTTTCTGATGCCAGAGATATCGCCACCCATTGACAGGTCCGTTATCGTATCAGCACCGTATTTTTCTGCGATCTTCACTTTTTCCAGTTCAGCATCAGGGTCGATGCTTGCAGAAGAGGTTCCGAGATTGACATTTATCTTCGTCTTAGCTCCTGTTCCAATAGCCACCGGAGGACAGCCATCGCGAACCATTATCACAAGGCTGCCATCTGCAACCCTTGACATTACAGTTTCCACATAAATGGACTCGTGTTCGGCCACATACTCCATTTCCGGGGTCAGCGTACCGTTCTTTGCGTATTCTACCTGTGTGGGTCTCATAGTATTCGACTCTTAAAATCGTTTTTATGTATTATCTATTATAGAGGCCTGCCATCTCAAGAAGCCTTTGAGTATTGCCATGACCGCCGATGGGCATAAGATGAATGCCCCTGCACATATCCCGAAGTTCACGGATACTTTCTGCAGCGATCTCAAGCCCTTCCTGTATCGGGTCTTTTGCATTCTCCATGCGATGGATAAGTTCATCCCCGACCCGTATTCCAGGAATGTTATTGTTCATAAAATGTGCCATTGCGGCAGACCTGAGAGGGATTATACCGGCCATGACCGGAACGTTCGGACCTATTTGATCCATAAGATCACTAAAAGCGTTAAAACTTTCAACATCATAGACCGCCTGTGTCTGAATGAACCGGGCACCGGCATTGATCTTTTTCTTAAGCTTGAGCATCTGCATCCTTTTTGTCACATCGGTGTTGGACACCGCACCAACAGTGAAGGACGGAGCACCTGCAAGCTCATTGCCTGCCATATCAGACCCACCCATCATCTTGGTGATAAGGGAGAGAAGCTGCACAGAATCCAGATCATAAACAGCCTTTGCACCCACGTGGTCGCCTTTGGTGGTATGGTCCCCTGTCATCACACAGAGATTCTCAATACACAGTGCCGATGCCGCCAGAATATCAGATTGCAATGCCAGTCGATTCCGGTCACGACAGGTAAGCTGCACTATCACCTCATGCCCGGCATCCATCAGTATTTTACCGACAGCGATAGGACTCATGCGCATTACCGCACGCTGATTGTCCGTGATATTGATGGCATCCACCAGCCCTCTGAGAAGTTCTGCATCCTCGAGTATAGCCGAGAGATCAGTACCCTTCGGGGGTGCCACCTCTGCGGTCACAAGGAAGCGGTCTGAGTTGAGTGCATCGTTAAAAGTTGAAAGCATCGTGGGATGAATATGGGGGATTTGTTTTTAAAGGCATCGAGAGATGAAGAGATCTCTAAATTTGATGCTTTTTGGGAAAATACACGATCATGCAAATCCTTTGAAGTAAAATATGAGATAGAAAAAACATAAACACAGTGAAACCAAGTCATATTCCATTTTTTTGATGATGTTTCATGATGAGAACCATATTCAGTAGTTCTCTAAAATTTTTGCTTAACCCCATAAATCCATATCAAGTAGCGCATATATATACTATATAAGTAGTGAGATATTATATTGACAATTGTTTTATTCTTGGAAGAACACGGAATTGGAATGTATGAGTATAGATCACAAAAAACAGCTTGAGCAGCAACTCTGGAATATCGCTAATGAGTTGCGTGGAAAAATGAATGCGGATGAGTTCCGTGATTATATTCTAGGTTTCATTTTTTACAAGTATCTTTCTAATAAGATCGAAATTTATGCTGATGAGATCCTAAAGCCGGATGGAATTGCTTTTAAGGATATTGAAGAGGACACTGAACTTGGGAAGGAGTATATTGAGGCTGTTTCTGAGGCTTCTGTTGAGAAACTGGGTTATTTTTTGAAGCCTTCGGAGTTGTTCAGTGAAGTTGCTATGCGTGGTTCTTCCAGTTATTCTGCTTCTTCTAATTATTCAAATTCTTCACTGAGCGTTCAGCCGTCTGCTACCGGACAGAATGCTATGGCAGTTGCAGAGTCATCTTATGGTGATGAGTTCATTCTTGAGGACCTGCAGGGTATTTTGAATAATATTCAGTCTTCTACTATGGGAACTGAGAGTGAAGATGATTTTGAGAATCTTTTTGAGGATATGGATCTAAATAGCACCAAACTTGGGAAGACACCGGCTGCTAGAAATGCGCTGATATCCAAGGTGCTTTCTCATCTTGATAAGATAGATTTCCAGCTTGAGCATACGGAACTTGATGTTCTGGGTGATGCCTATGAGTATTTGATCGGACAGTTTGCCAGTGGAGCGGGAAAGAAGGCTGGTGAGTTTTATACTCCTCAGCAGGTTAGTACCATTCTTGCTAAGTTGGTGACTACTGGTAGGACGAGGTTAAGGTCGGTTTATGATCCTACTTGTGGCTCTGGTTCCCTGCTTTTAAGAGTTGCTCGTGAGGTGGAGGATGTTAGTGCTTTTTATGGTCAGGAGCTTAATCGTACTACTTACAATCTTGCCAGGATGAATATGATCTTGCATAATGTGCATTATCGTAAGTTCGATATTAAGCAGGAGGATACTTTGGAGTATCCACAACATTTAGGGATGCAGTTTGAGGCTATTGTTGCTAACCCGCCTTTTTCTGCCCAGTGGAGTGCCAATCCGCTTTTTAGTACTGATGAGCGTTTTTCCCAGTATGGCAAACTTGCACCTAAAAGTAAGGCGGATTATGCTTTTGTGCAACACATGATCCACCATCTGGCAGAGAATGGCATTATGGCTATTGTCCTACCCCACGGTGTGCTTTTCCGTGGTGCAGCAGAGGGACATATCCGCCAGTTCCTTATCGAGGAGAAGAATTATCTTGATGCTGTTATTGGTCTGCCTGCCAATGTTTTCTATGGAACCAGTATCCCAACCTGTGTTCTGGTCTTTAAGAAGTGCCGTGAGAATCCCAATGATATCCTGTTCATTGATGCAAGTCAGGATTACGAGAAGGTAAAAACTCAAAACCAGTTACGTCCATGCGACATTGACAAGATCGTAGACACTTACCGCAACCGCAAGGAAATTGAGAAATACAGCCACGTTGCAAGCCTTGATGAGATCAAAGAGAACGATTACAATCTCAATATTCCAAGATATGTAGACACCTTTGAAGAAGAAGAGCCAATCGATATTGATGCTGTGGCTGCCAGCCTGCTTGAACTCGACGAAAAAATGTCCAGAATCGATGAAAACATCGCCGGTTTCTGTGAAGAATTAGGAATTAGTAAACCATTCTAATGTTTTTGGTTAAGCAGGTGAGCTAACAATGAGCAGTAATGTACCACAGTTAAGATTTCCTGAGTTTGAGGAAGAGTGGGAAAGTAAGAAGTTGGGGGATGTGTTTAAAACAAGGAGTGATATTGGGGATTTTGAGGATTTACCTCTTTTTAGTTTGACTATTAAAAATGGTGTTATTGCTAAACCAACACAATATGAAAGAGAACATTTAGTTAATAATGATAATGCATATAAAAAAACAGTAAATAATGATTTTGTTTATAATCCTATGAATTTGAGGTTTGGAGCCTTAAAGGTGTATAAGGGGAATATTGCTGTTCGAGTTTCAAAATATTATGATATTTTTTATACAGATGAAGAAACAAAATTTTGGGAAGAATATTTACTAACTTATAATTCATTGCATTACTATAATAAAATGGCAGAAGGTACATTAGAAGAAAAGAAAAGGGTTCATTACTCCAATTTTATAAACTTTATATTTTTAGTTCCCATTCTCCCCGAACAACAGAAAATCGCCACCTTCCTTACTTCAGTAGATGAAAGACTACAAGCTCTAAAAAAGAAAAAGGAACTTTTAGAGCAATACAAAAAAGGGGCGATGCAGAAATTATTCTCTCAAGAATTGAGGTTTAAACAAGATGATGGCAGTGCGTTTCCTGATTGGGAAGAGAAGAAGTTGGGAAAGTTAGGTTCTTTTCTTGGAGGAGGAACACCTGATAGTTCCAAAAAAGAGTATTGGGAAGGTAATATTCCTTGGATTTCAAGCTCTGACATTAAAGATGACAACATTCATAAAATAAATATTACAAGGTTTATTACAGAAGAAGCAATAAATGAATCTGCAACTAAAATTATTCCTAAGAATAGTATTCTTATTGTGTCAAGAGTTGGAATAGGAAAATTTGCAGTTGCAGAACAAGATCTTTGTACAAGCCAAGACTTCACAAATTTGGTTACTTCTGAAAATTCATATTTCTTAGCTTATTATTTTAATGCACAATCAACGCGTTTTGTTCGTTTAAGTCAAGGAACATCAATAAAAGGGTTTACAAGTAAAGATATTAAAGGTGTTAAATTTGCAATTCCAGCCATTCCCGAACAAGAAAAAATCGCCACGTTCCTCTCTGCTATTGATGATAAAATCTCCAGTTGTCAAAGTCAAATAGACGGGACAACGGAGTGGAAAAAAGGCTTGCTGCAGAATATGTTTGTCTGAATGAAATGGGGATGTGGGTAGAGCATGAGCACACAATCGGAAGCTGTGTTGGAAGATCAGTTGGTCGGGCAACTTTGTGAATTGGGTTATTCTTTAGTGAAGATAAAGGATGAGGCGGAGCTGATTGCTAATTTGAAGAGGCAATTGGAGAAGCATAATGAGATCGTGTTCTCAGATAATGAGTTCAAAAAAGTGATGAACTTACTTAGCAAGGGTAGTGTGTTTGAAAAGGCTAAGAACTTGCGGGAAAAGCAACATATTCTGCGTGATAATGGGGATGACCTTTATTTTGACTTCCTGAATACGGAACATTGGTGTCAGAACGAGTATCAGGTGACGCATCAGGTAGCGATGGAAGGGAAATATAAGAACCGCTATGATGTGACGTTATTGGTCAATGGTCTGCCATTGGTGCAGATAGAACTCAAACGACGTGGACTTGAACTAAAAGAGGCGTTCAATCAGATACAACGCTATCAAAAGCACTCATTTGGCTCAAATGCTGCATTATTCCAATACATTCAGATATTTGTCATCAGCAACGGTGTGAACACAAAATACTACGCCAACAATCGTAAACAATCCTTCAAGCAGACATTCTACTGGACAGATGAAAATAACCAGCGACTCAGCAATATTCTCAATGGCTTCACAAGGGATTTCTTAGAGCCTTGCAATCTCTCCAAAATGCTCTGTCGCTACATCGTACTGAATGAAGCCCAGAAAATACTCATGGTACTTCGCCCCTATCAATTCTATGCAGTAGAAGCACTCATTGACAGAGTGAAACACAGTCAGAAAAACGCTTACATCTGGCACACAACAGGCTCAGGAAAAACCCTAACATCCTTTAAAGCCAGCCAGATCTTAACAAAACTGCCCACAGTCAAAAAAGTAGTCTTTGTAGTCGATAGAAAAGACCTCGACTATCAAACAACAAAAGAATTCAACAGTTTTAGCAAAGGCTGCATCGATGGCACGGACAACACAAAACAATTGGTCAGGCAGTTCAGCGACGACACAGCCCTCATAGTCACCACCATTCAAAAATTAAATGTTGCCATCAGCAAAAAACAATATCTTGAAAAAATGGAAAAGCTCAAAGATGAGCGTATAGTCTTCATCTTTGACGAATGCCACCGCTCACAATTTGGCGAAACCCACAAACGCATAAACCAATTCTTCAACAATCCTCAAATGTTCGGTTTCACAGGTACACCCATATTTGCCGAAAACGCCATCAAGAACGAATCTGGAAGACGCACCACCAAAGATCTCTTTGGCGAATGTCTCCATAAATACGTCATAACCGATGCAATAAACGATGAGAACGTCCTGAAATTCTCCGTAGAATACGTAGGACGCTACAAACAAAAAGAAGGTCGGGAAACCAGCATTGACATAGAGGTCGAGGACATCGACACAAAAGAATTAATGGAATCTTCTGAGCGTCTGGAGAAAATATCAGATTACATAATTGCCCACCACTCCCGTAAAACACACAACAGGGAGTTCAATGCAATATTTACCGTAAGCAACATAAAAACCCTGATAAATTACTACGATATACTGCAAAGAAAGAAAGAAGAAGGCAAACATGACCTAAAAATTGCAACTATCTTTAGTTATGCCGCCAACGAAGAAGATGCAGATGCTAACGGCTTCTTCGCTGATGACATTCAAACAATAAAAGATCCAGCAGCACCATACGACAGCACAATATCCAAACACAGTCGTGAAAAACTGGATGAATATATTGAAGACTACAACAAGCTCTTTAACAGTAAATTCTCCACCAAAGACAGCCAATCCTTCTACAACTACTACAATGATATCTCTAAAAAAGTAAAAGAAAAAAAGATCGACATTCTGATAGTTGTAAACATGTTCCTCACAGGTTTTGATAGTCCCGGTTTAAACACCATCTATGTAGATAAGAACCTGAAATATCATGGACTTATTCAGGCATATTCACGTACCAACCGGATAATCAACGAACAGAAATCCCAGGGTAATGTAGTAGCATTCAGGAACCTGAAAAAAGCAACCGATGCTGCTATCACATTATTTAGCAACACCGAAGCCATCGAAGTCATCATAATGCAACCTTACGAGGTATATATTGCAAAATACGATGAAAAATACGATAAACTTCAAACAATAACACCAACAGTAGATAGTGTAAACACCTTATCCTCTGAAAATGAAGAACTGGAATTCATCACCACATTCAGAGAAATAATGCGTATATTGAACATAATTAAAGCATTTGCAGACTTCAAATGGTCAGACCTTTCAATGACAGAGCAACTTTTTGAAGATTACAAAAGTAAATATCTCGACCTTTACGACAAAGTGAAAAGCGATCATCAAAAAGAGAAAGTTTCCATCTTAGAGGACGTGGATTTTGAACTGGAGTTAATTCACCGTGATGAAATAAACGTTAATTACATCATCCAGTTACTCATCCAGCTAAAATTCGATGCTCAAAAAGATGTGGATCAAGTCGAAAAGGAAATATCCAGAGTACTAAGTTCTGAATCAACTCTTAGAAGCAAAAAAGAATTGATAGAGAAATTCATACAAGAAAATCTCCCTGAGATCCATACAAGCGATAGTCTTTCAGAAGAGTTTGAGAAATTCTGGAACAATGAACAGCAAAAAGCCTTTGATCTACTGGTAAACGATGAAGTTCTATCAGAAGAGCGAACTCAAAAACTCATAGAAAACTATCTCTACGCTGAACAAGAACCACTATTAGATGAGATATTGGAACTAATAGAAGGTGCACAACCATCCGTCCTAAAGCGCAAAAAGATAGGTGCTAGAATATTGGAAAGGATAAAGGATTTTGTAGATACTTTCATTGATGGTATGGATACAAATTGATCTGCATTTATCGCAAAATTCCAGTTATAAATTTTAAATTTGTTTGTTTGCATATAAACTGTTGGTCACATACGTCAACAAAATTCATCGAGGGATTTGCTAATTTTTGTTATAATCTGTCTGATGAAGGTATCGTTCATTTTAGAAAAGATGGAAAGTATGGACGGTATTATGTAGAACCGAAAATCGAAGAAGAATTAAGCAATGCGATCTCCAGCTTCAGATCGAATTGATCAAAACGGTCAGGTATTGCAAGTCCTCACTTCACCAATCTATCCTTTGCATCCCGAACCTCTTCCAGCAGGTCCAGCCTGCCTATCCTCTCAAGACGCTCATATATCAATTCCCACGCGCAATCCTTTTCGGGATCGACCTCGCACTTGCCATCCATTGAACCGCCACACGGACCGTTAAGCAATTCCTTGGGACACTGTGCTGTGGGACAGATACCTCCAAAATCAGCGATCGTACACTGACCGCACATGGCACACAGATGATGGATGACCTTGTCCCCTGTCATGGCACCCAGCGAGTCGGTATTGTTGGCAGGATAAACATCCACATCCACAAAACGTGCAATGTTCGAAGTGCCGCTACCACATGCCATCACCAGAACAGCAGTGGCATCACCTATGTTCGGGGCAAGCTCCATTAGATACTCACAGGACCGGACACTGCATGCAGCTTTCGCCACGGCTCCCCCTATAACATTTACCCCGGCGTCAGAGAGGAGAGATGCCATCTCTGCAACTTCGGGTTCACCGCCTACGTGCTGTTTGGCGGCACAGACGCTGCAACCAATAATATAAACGGCATCCTTGCCCATGAGCATTTCAAGGATCTCATTGAAAGGTTTGGAAGATGAGATTATCATGATTCCCTCAAATAACGGTATTCGATGTCCGATTCCTGCTTCAGTGCATCCTTTATCATCTTTGAGATAAGCGGAAGGTTCCTTGCCTGACACTCAAGCTTATCTGCAAGTTTTCTTACCTGCAGCAATGTACCAATGACAATGACATCGGTCTTTTCGACCTCATGGGACACTGCATCCCTTTCCAGTGCTGCATCCCCACCCCTTGCCAGGATCTCCTGTTTGATTATCAATGCCTCTGTAGTGGTAATATTACTGATACGCAGCACACGGGACACCGTCTTGTTCTTCATTATCTTGGAACCTGTGCCGGTAACACCTATATTTCGCATGGAAAGAGCAGCATCATCGGGATAGGGAATGTCAAGAACGCTGACCTCGAATCCGTTCTCTTCCACAACGGGCTGCCTACTTCGAATCGCAGCCGCAATTTGAACCACATCGAATGTCTCTGCCACATCGTGAGTGCGGATGATGTGAGCCCCTTTTTGTACAACGATGGCGGCGGCGGCCAGACTTCCATACAGGCGCTCAGTTGCCGGTTTGTTGAGCAGGTCCCCAATGAAGGACTTGCGTGAAATGGCTGCAAGCAGGGGTTTCTCGAAGACTTTCAGGCGTTCGAACTGGTCGATGGTCTCAAGGTCATACATCGCGGATTTTTCCGGCACCCATTTACCGATGGCAGGGTCCAGTATGAGCTGATCAGTATCGATACCACGTTCTTCAGAGCGAATGAGAATATCGTCAAGGGACTGCATGATGGCATCCATGCCCAGCGGATCACCGGGAAGTTTTCCCGCTGCCATTACGACTGCAGGACAGCCATGTTCAGCCACCACATCAAGCATACCGCCATCAGTTGCGAACCCTGCGACATCGTTCACCACGTCTGCACCACTTTCAATGGCCTTTTCCGCAATATCTGCAAATACGGTATCCACCGAGATCACAGCATCAACGTTGTCCTTCAAAAGTTCCAGTGCAGGAAGAAGACGGTCGCATTCCACTTCTTTTGTAATGGGTGTGGCAAGCGGCCATGTTGACCTTGCACCAAGATCGATTATCGTTGCACCATCATCTATCATCTTATTAGCAACATCAAGAAGAGAATCCGTATCAACTACAGAGCCTTTGTAAAAGGATTCGCGGCTTAGGTTTATAACACCCATTAAGCGTACGGGATGCTCATCACCTATCTTCAAGCCACATATGTCAACATCAACGACCATTGTATAACCAACAATTATGAGTTTTCATGGATTATATATAATTCGACTGAAAAAGAGAAAAGAAAATACAGACTGCATCTCAGGCAGTCTTCTGAGCGGACATAAGGACATGCTGCATTAGTGTTGCAATGGTCACCGGTCCGACACCGCCCGGAACAGGGGTCACGCGGGATGCCTTGTTGATAACGTTCTCGAAATCAACGTCCCCGTAGACCTTGCCATTCTCTTCGGTGATACCCACATCGAAGATAACAGCCCCTTCCTTGACCATATCCTCTTTGATGAGATGTTTAACACCTGTGGCGACAACGAGAATATCTGCATCTCTGGTGAACTTCGTGACATCCTCGGTGAACACATGGCAGATGCTCACGGTCGCGTTCCTGTTCACAAGCATTGCTGCCATGGGTTTACCCACAACATTGCTGTGACCGACAATGACCGCATGCTTGCCCTGTATCTGGACACCATATTCCTCAAGGGCACGGATAATTCCCTTGGGAGTGCATGGCACAAGTCCCTCGATACCGATAAGCAACTGCCCCATATTGAAGGGATGGAAACCATCCGCATCCTTTGCAGGATCGATGGCGTTCATTGCTTCCTGCTCATTGAGATGTTTAGGCAATGGCAGTTGCAGGAGGATACCGTGGATATCGTCCCTTGCGTTCAGGGAACTGATAACATCAAGAAGTTCTTCCTGAGTGATATCCTCAGGAAGATGCTGATCCTCAGCGAAGATACCGACACGCTCACAAGCTTTGTGTTTTAGCCTCACGTACATCTTTGATGCAGGGTCCTCACCCACAAGTATGGCTGAAAGCCCGGGAGTTACCCCCTTTTCGCTTATCAGCTTCTCGACATCAGCTTTCACTTCAGCTTCCACTTTCTTTGCGATGGCCCGTCCATCAATTATCTTGGTATTATCAGTATCAGGCATTGAAGATCACCTTCTATTATCTAATAAATTATCCGAGGTGCTCGTAGATAGGGAAGCGGCTGCAAAGTTCCTGAACATCCGCATTGACAGTCTCAAGGACTGCATCGTTCTCCCGGTTGTCAATAATGGTCTTGAAGAAGTCTGCGATCTCATCCATTGCTGATTCCTTCATACCACGTGTAGTACAAGCAGGTGTACCTGCCCTGAGACCACTGGTAATGAAAGGACCTCTTGTCTCGAACGGAATGGTGTTCTTGTTGATGACGATACCTGCCTTGCCCATAACAACCTCTGCGTCCTTTCCCGTAAGGTCGTACTGGTTGAGGTTGATTAACATAAGGTGGTTGTCGGTGCCGTCGGAAACTATCTCGAAATCCCTGTCCTGAAGCGCTGCACAAAGTGCTTTTGCGTTCTTTACGGTCTGTTCCTGGTCCTTCCTGAAATTGTCGCTCAATGCTTCCTTGAACGCAACTGCCTTTGCAGCAATTATGTGCATCAAAGGACCGCCCTGAATTCCCGGGAAGACGGACTTGTTGATAGCCTTTGCGTACTCTTCCTTGCACATTACCATTCCACCCCTTGGACCACGAAGGGTCTTGTGAGTGGTTGTTGTTACGAAGTCAGCGTATGGGAATGGATTTGGGTGTACACCCGCGGCAATAAGGCCTGCAATGTGTGCAACATCTGCGAGAAGGTATGCTCCTACCTCGTCAGCGATCTCCCTGAATGCCTTGAAATCGATGATACGGGAATATGCAGATGCTCCGACAACGATCATCTGTGGCATCTCTTTCTTTGCAATTTCCATGAGCTCATTGTAATCAAGCATCTCGGTCTCCTGGGAAACACCGTATGGAACGATGTTATAGAGTTCACCTGAAAAGCTCACATGACTTCCGTGGGAAAGGTGACCACCATGGGAAAGGTCCATTGACATGATCTTGTCGCCAGGTTTGAGAACTGAGAAATAGACAGCCATGTTAGCCCCTGAGCCTGAATGAGGCTGGACATTTACATGCTCTGCACCGAAGATCTCTTTTGCTCTTGAGATTGCAAGGTCCTCTGCCATATCGACAAATTCGCAACCACCATAGTAACGCTTTCCGGAATATCCTTCTGCGTACTTGTTGGTCATGATGGAACCCTGTGCTTCCATGACAGCACGGCTGGTGTAGTTCTCTGAAGCGATCAAGTTCAACTTGAAATCCTGACGCTGTGCCTCCAATGACAATGCATTGGCAATTTCCGGGTCAATCTCTGAAATGTAAGACATATTGTATCGTTCCTTGAAAAATATAGTTTTAATTGATCAACTGTTATGTGATGTTAATATATGAAATTGATAATGTGATATGAGTGCATGATATTAATTATATCATACCGATCATATGACCGATACTCTTCTGCCATCCACCACAAGCCTGTTCTCAACGAACAGTTTCACGGCTTCAGGATATATCTTATGTTCCTGCTCAAGGATACGCTCTGCAAGGGAATCCTCGTCATCTCCTTCAAGTACAGGCACGCATCTCTGAAGAACTATCGGGCCGGTGTCCATTCCCTCATCAACGAAATGAACTGTACACCCTGCAACCTTCACACCATAATCCAACGTCTGCTTCTGTGCATGAAGTCCCATGAAAGAAGGTAACAAAGCCGGATGGATGTTCATTATACTGTTCCGGTATTTCCCAATTATCCTGCTACCTAGAATACGCATGTATCCTGCAAGGAGGACAAGGTTGGTATCATATTTACCAAGAACCTCCAGGATCTTATCCTCGTAGCCTTTTTTATCCCCAAAAGCGGTAGGGTCCACAAAAACAGGAACAATACCATGTGCTTCTGCCCTCTCAAGTGCATAAGCATCTCCCTTGTCACTGATAACGACCTTGATAGCAGCATTCGGGATGTAGCCATTTTCAATATTATCGATAATGGACTGTAGATTTGAACCACGTCCAGATACAAGAACTGCAATATTGAGAGTCATTGCTCACATCATACGGGATTGCTATATATTAGAGTTTTGGGCTTATATACCCAAACACTCAACATATTGTTACAGAAAAACATTCGATCATATTAAGAAGGTAACTCAAAAGAGTTCATTCCCCTTTATGCCGCTTGGACCTTTCATGAATAAGAGTATCAAGGTCATCCGCATCTGCGATATTATTGAGCTCATCCCTTTCGATAAGTACGGTGTCCTCAACAAACTTATACCTGCTCTTACCCTCGATAATGAAAACGGATTGGGTCTCTATGACATTGGAGATGCTGCTCATCAAATGAGCACGTTTGACCATTGCATTGCTGTATTCACTAACACCTGTCAGGAAAGTACTGGAAGTATCCTTTGAAACCGCCTTGAACGGAGCCTGTTTCGTTGAAAGGACATCATACCCCAGAGTGTATATAAGGTTCAGGATATTGTCATTAGGCGGTGTTTTCCTTTCAGAGGTATCTTCATTCACAGTTGCAGGGTCCAATTCTTTCTCAAAACTCCGGAGTATATCGATGGACTTTGCAAGTGCCATATCCAGTATCTCCTCCAGATGAAGCACAATATCGATGGATGCATCCATCTTACCTTCTTCATACTTGCTTATAGTACGTCTGGATACACCCAACTCGGAAGCAAGAGCCCCCAGAGACATCGAGATGTTCATCCTCGCTTCCTTGAGCACATCCCCGTCAATGGACACATACAAACCACCGGGTGCTGCGGATACAAGCGGAGGTACATTTTCTACAAAATAATCGTAAAGTGTCTGTATACTCAATGCAGGAATATCATATCTCATATAAACTACGCTATCCTCAAGCAGCTGGTCGCGTGTTTTTGCACCTATGAGTATGGGATAGCCATTCAGGTATTTTGCCAGAGATTTCATTTCACGGGCCGTTTCTTCGTTCAGACCGTCAATATTGTATAAGACCTTGCAGAATAGGAGCGTATTACCCTGACGTGCAGCGAGGTCAAAACTACGGGGCCTGATATTACATTGATCCGACACCATGAACCCGGCGCGTTCCAATACTTCAATTATCTGATGTATCAGAATATCCTTTGTCATTACAATAAAGTCATTGTTTGCACATCTATATAAATGTATTTGTTAGTATATGAACGAACACATATTGAAAGACCATGATAATAAGTATAGACGATACCGATTCCAGAGAAGGAATGTGCACCACCTATCTTTGTGCAATACTGATGGACGAGCTGAAAGAATACGGAAACATCAGAGGAAGCCCTATACTTATACGCCTCAATCCCACCATTCCTTACAAGACCCGTGGTAATGCTTCAACCGCTTTTGAAATAACAACATCAGAACCGGAAAAGGTAATGGAACATGTCATCTCAAGGGTCGACGAACTTTCTGAACTGCAGAGCGAGATGACAAATCCCGGAGTGGTATTCATACCCGAGGACCGATCTGAGAAAGTTAAAGAAGAGCTCGGTGAATTTTTCCTGAAAGCGGTGCGTGAGGTATTGCAAATAGAGGATGCAAAGAACCTTATCGCTAATCTGGACCTGCCTTCAAGAGGATGGAAGAATGGAAGAGGGCTTATCGGTGCTCTTGCTGCCTGCGGAGCCATGCTGAACCCGGGATGGGACCATACGTACGAATATCTCGCATATCGCGAGAAGAATGCCTGGGGAACAAAACGCCAGGTCGATGAGGAAAGTGTGAAAGAAGCAGACCTTGCGACCTACCCGAATACATGGGACACAGTAGATATTGCGAACAATGCAGTGGTATGCATACCCCATGCAGGAGATCCCGTTCTTTTTGGAGTTCGAGGAAATGGCATTGAGCCTGTCACCATAACATCCCGGATGATAATTTCGGAACCTGTTGAAAGATATGCGATCTATAAGACCGATCAAGGGACAGACCTTCACCTTATTCCAGTGGAGAGGATAGCAGACATAAAGGACATGCACTCCTATACCATTGAAGCAACAGTGGATACTCGACCGGAAACGATAAGGGGAGGACATACGATCATTTCAGTTCGTGACGATGAAGGAGATGAGATGGACTGTGCAGCCTACGAACCTACCAAGAACTTCCGCGAATTGGTACGCAAATTCCTGCCCGGAGACAGGATAGTGTTCTCAGGAAGTGTGAAGAACAACACTCTGAACATCGAAAAGCTGAATATAATAAGCCTGGTCCGGGAACAAGAGTCGGTCAATCCTACATGTTCCGAATGTGGAAAAAGGATGAAATCCGCAGGAAAGGGGCAGGGTTACCGCTGCAAGAAATGTGGCACTAAAGCAGATCTATCTGAGCTTGTCGAGATCAAAAGAGGGATAGAGACAGGAATGTATGAGGTTCCGCCCTGTGCGAGAAGACACCTTGCAAAACCCCTTGTCAGATGCCAGGAAAAAGAGAGCGAAAAGGATGGGAAAGTGTTCCCATCAAGATAACCAGTCATCACGAAGATCATCAAGGTGTGCTATCGGAGGAGTAGCTCTTTTGTGAAGATTACTCCTGACACGTAGCAGAATGGAATTGATATCCTCCATTGGAACCCCGAGTTTCAAATGCACGCGTTCCTGTCCCTCTCCTGCAAGAATTGGCTGAAGCACTTTATCGATGGTCTCATAAGAAACTCCAAGGTCATCTTCATCGGTCTGACCCTCCCAGAGTCCTGCAGATGGTGCTTTTTCCAGAATGCTCTCCGGGACACCCAGAATCTTTGACATTTCCCATACTTCGGTCTTGTAAAGATCACCTATGGGTTCCATATCAACCCCTCCATCACCGTATTTTGTGAAATAACCAAGTAATATCTCACTCTTGTTACCGGTCCCCATCACTACTCTGCCAAGCATGTTAGCATAGTAGTAGAGCATGGACATCCTGATCCTTGCCTTAAGGTTACCATCGATATAAGCAGATGTATCTTCGATATCCGGCATTGCTGATCTGTAGCTTTCAAGGACATTGGTGATGTCTACCACCTTAAGGTCAATACCAAGAGCTTCTGCGACCTTTTTAGCATCCTCTATTTCAGACTCCGGAGTTGAAGCTTCCGGCATGTATATACCAAGAACGTTCTCAGCACCCAACGCTTCGACGGACAGGTATGCCACCAGTGCAGAATCGATGCCTCCGCTTATACCTACAACAGCACCTTCAATTCCCGTCCCTTCCAGTTTCTTCCCAATAAAATCGATGATGATATCTTTTGCTTTTATAATATCCATAGTACCAAGGTCCAGATGATGATCAAGTATTTGTGTATATAATAGTGGTCTCTACTATATTCACAGTACATATTTAGATTTCCTGTTAAACTTTTTTTAAAAAATGAGCGAACATAGTCTTAAATATAGTAGAGAGAATATTTATATAAATATATTCAGCAGGTGCTATAATGAAACAAATGAGTTCGGAGATACATGCCCTTGATACAATTTTAAAAGGCGGGTTCCCAAAGCCCTCTGCGATCCTGCTAGCAGGTCCAGCAGGTTCTGGAAAGACCACACTTGCAATGCAATCCATTTTCAACGCCGCTGAAAAAAATGAGAAATGCATGTATGTTACATCATTGAATGAACCAATTTCAATGGTCAATAAATTCATGTCAAAGCTGAATTTCTACAATATCTCCCTGCTTTCCTCCGGCTCCATGAACTACATCCCCATCGGCACCGAGACCCTTGATAAAGGGATATATACATTCATGTGGAACCTGGAAGAGTCCATTGAAAAAATAAAACCCGACCGAATTGTCATTGATCCAATAACGACCATCGGAAGCACTCTTGATGAAGAAGCAAAACGACGTTTCTACTATGACCTTTTCCTGCGTATGAAAAAATGGGATGCTCTGGTCATAGCGATCGGAGAGTTCACCGGAGACGAGCTCCTGAAAAGTGACCTGAGCCACGTAGCAGATGGTATTATCTATCTTTCCAATGATGAAGCCAATAAACGTCGAGTACACCACCTCGAGGTCTTAAAGCTCAGAGGACAAGGCTACATAAGTGGAAAACATCCATTTTCAATAACTGAAGAAGGTATTATACTTCACCGACAGGAACTTACCGAAATGGAGATACCTCATTTTACAGACCGTATCTCAACAGGGACAAAAGGGCTTGACATAATGACCGGAAATGGCGTTATCAGAGGCACTTCAACCCTTGTCACCGGAGGTTGCGGTACCGGGAAAACCACCATAGGAACACATTTCATTGCAGAAGGGGCAAGGATTGAAGAACCTGGAATGATAGTTTCATTTATAGAATCCGAAGAACAGACCCTTACAAATGCAAGTTCCATTGACCATGACATAAAGGAGCTTGTAAGTTCAGGTGCCATAAAAGTTGTCTTCACCAGCATGTCAGCCATTGAAGCCGGGGAGCATGCCATAAACTTACGATCTATCATCAAAAAAGAGAACATCAAGCGTATTTTTGTAGACGATGTGAACGTATTCTCCGACCTTATGACACCCCTGGATGCAAAGGACCATATCAAATTACTTTCAGAGATGTTCAGATCAAATGGTGTCACCTCAATGTTCGCACAAAGGACCGACAACATTAATGGAATGCATGATATCGAAGATTATGGAATGGATACTTCAGTACTGCTTTCGTTAAAAGAGGAAGAAGACCATATCGACAAGACCATAACTGTCATCAAAATGCGCGGAAGCTCTCATGACAAAGGAATAAGGAAATTTGAAATAAGGGATACCGGAGTAGACATCATGTTGCCGTCATCGGATTAAATGGTGATAGCCATACTTATAAGCCTGGAGAAATATCTATGATATCAAACAGGCTTGAAACCATACGAACATGACATTCTATATTACAGATTCCGCAGTTTTCATCTATGGATATGATGGCGACACATCGTTGTTCATCACTGTGCCTTCCGTAAAGGACGAAATGAAGAGCCGGGAAGCAATGATGCGATTTGAGATCGCTTGTGAGACAGGTACAAGAGTTGAAGCACCTGACCCACAGGTTCGCAAAGAGGTACTTTCAATTGCGAAAAAGACGAGGGATGTTGAAGAACTCTCATCCACAGATATAGACATTCTAACGAAGGCTCTTGAATACAAGGATAACGGGATTCTTCTCACAGATGACTATGCGGTACAGAACATGGCTTCAGTACTTGGTATTGAAGTCAAGCCCATCAGCCAGAAAAAGATAAAGGATGTACTGGTATGGGGAAAGAAGTGTATTGCATGCTATCGGAAATTCGATGAGGGGGATGATTGCCCCGTCTGCGGCTCTCTTTTGAAGAAGGTCAGGAAAAGAAAACTATAACCATAGAGATGTACTATAACTATTTTAGAAGGTTAAAACTAATTAATATTTCAGCTGGGATAATATGAAGAACATAGAAGAATTGATCCTAAAAGCGGTTGAACTGCAATCAAATGGCCTTGTTACAGGCCAGATAGCAAATGAGCTTAACGTGTCCAGGGAAACGGTCACATGGCTTTTGACACGCTCAAAGAAAGATGTTGTAGCACCTGCACCAAAGGATATCTCTGTTACATGGAACAGTGTCGGGCAGAGTTCATACAGATTAAGATGCATCTCACAGGCACTTTGTGATATGGTGATCGAGAAACTGGAAAGGACACAACAGGATGCTGACCTTGTGATCGGCATAGGGCTTAGTGGAATTCCTATCGCCACCATGATGGCCGAAGAACTGGAGATCGATTTCGCGATCTTCCATGACTATGATGACCAGAAAGGAAAGACCAATCAAAGAGGCATCTTTAGCCGGAATTTCGCTGATGTCGAGGGAAAGAAGTGCATCATCGTGGATGATGTGGTGTCATCAGGCGCCACTGTTACAGACGTTGCTGAACAGCTTCGTGAGGTTGGTGCAACCCCGATCGCAGTTGCAGTTATCGTTGACAAGATGAATGCTGATATGATCGCCAATGTGCCTATGAGCTCACTGGTCCGTATCACACGTGTAGATTAAAAAGGGAAAGCTCCCTTTTCTTTTTTGTTTCTTTTGTTTTTTAAAATAAGAAATGGATGAGAGATCTCACTCTACACCCACTGAACCGATCTTTTCGACCAGTTTGGAAAGCACTTCGGAACGCATGCCTTCTACGAACTTTATACTTCCAACTACAAGGTGTCCGCCGCCATTCACACCAGCGCCTACGATCTCTTCGTGAAGTTCACGGACCATCTGTGGAATGTTCATCAGAACTCCTTTTGAGCGTATCACTGCAAAATCAGGACCGTAACCGATGGTAATTACCGGCCTTCCTTCGAGTTTCTGACACATGCGGTCATGCACTTCACCGGAGGTCTTGCCTGGTGCCGGGAATGTGAACTTGTGAGCGTAGTTCTCGACATCCAGCACGTTCAGTACAGCAGTGTTGGGTAGATCCTCCGACTTCACGTTCGGCATACAGGCATCGAGCTGTTCTGAGATCATGGCATTTGCCTGCTCACATAATAGTTTCACGATATCGTTATGCCTCTTGTGGTCACCAAGGTCCATAAGGTCATCAACGATGCCCCTGCCATTAGCGAACTTGAGCCAGTATGCTTCAAAATCAAGTGCAAGTGCCATCTCTTTAAGGTCCTGCAGAGAATACCTATCAGCAACAAGCTGCTTGTAAGCTTCAGCTTCCGGTGCTTCAGAACGGTCACCCACTGCAGCAATAGCAGGAAGATGTTTGATCACATCTGTCACATCCGGGTTGATCATACGGGCAACTTCCGTGGCCAACATTCCTGCAGTCATACCGAAATCCCCACCCACGTGAGCAGGATTCACATGACCAAGCAGATACTGGTCAACGATCTCATCGGGATGGTGGTGATCAACTACGACCATGTCAATACCATAGACCTGTGCCTGCCTCATGGCTGGAACATCCTCTTCTGTGGAACCGTTGTCCACCATTACAACCAGTGGAAGTTTCTGTCCGTGTCTTGCAGCATCCTCAAGTGCAAAGGATATATCCTTGGTGACATCCGGAAGTTCATAGAATGGAGCCTTTGAGGGCGCTCTCTTATAATAGTGATATTCTGCATCAGGGCCGTTCACTTCCCTTATCATAGGGAGGATGGCCTTTTCGATAGCTACTGCCGCGGTCATTCCATCAGCATCGGCATGGTGACGTAAAAGGATCGGCTTTGACCTTATAATAGCTCTCTTGATCTCCTTTGCGACTTTACGCATTGCAGGTCGAAGCTTTTCAAGGATCTCGCTCTCAACAAGGAACTCAATGTCGGAAGGCTCAGCCCTCTGATCAATGGTCTCATCGATGCGCTTCTTGACAGCTACTTCTTTTTCACCGGTCAGATGTTTCATGCTTCTGACCTCCAACTGGAGCCTGTCACCACGGGAGGTAACTTCACCGGTTGCGGTAATTATCATGTCTGCATCGATCTCTGGAAAAGCACGTGTACCGGCACTCTCAAAAGCAGCACAGGAAATAAGCCCGTCTTCATCGGAAATTGTGAAGATAGTAGGGCCTGCGGTCTGCTTTACCTGAATTACCTCACCTTCGATCTTTACAAGTTTACCAGTAAAACTGCCAAGTTCGGTCGATCTTCTTATAGAAATGCTCTTCTCAACCTCTACTGTCTGGTAATCTTTGATAACCCGGGGGATCAGATCCATTTTACCATCACGTCTGATCTCTTTTACCTGCACGATCACCGGAGCTTTTTCTTCAAGCTTGATGTTGAGATTGCTTGAATGGATCAAACCACGTAAATTGGAATTCAGATCAACGAATACACCAAAGTCCGCATGATTATTTACTTTAGCAAGGTACATCTTGCCCACTTCCAGCTCATCCTGATTGCAGGAATTATCAAGAACATGTACGATCTCGATCTTACCGCAGGCAATACAAGCTTCCTTGCCATCTATGGGTCCAGCAATAGGCTTGTCACAGACATCACATCTATAAGAAGCACCCTTACCATTACATGCAGGACATTGTTTTCTTACTTCAATTTCTCCGCTTCCACCGCATTTGGAACATACTGAACCCTCATTCAGGAAATTTTTCACATCATTTTGAGAAAGATCCATCAGATTTACGGATTTTATTTTTCCTGAACCTTTGCATTCAGGACATTTTTCAGTAGAAAGGACCTCGTATCCCTTCCCTCCACATTCGTTACACTCATCTCTCATTTGTATCAAGTCTTAATTGTTTATGTTAGATTTATGTCTTTGCGTAACATTGGATTACCACAAGCAATAGTTTTTTATCACAGTCTCTTCCATTTAATTTGGGAGAAGTGAAACATGATAGAAGACTACATCATACCTATACTTGTCATTACAGTTATCATCTTGTCACAATCACTTAAGATGGTAAAGGAATACGAAAGGGTTGTTATTTTCAGGTTAGGAAGGCTCAGCGGCGTGAAAGGTCCGGGACTTTTCCTGATCATCCCTATCATCGATTCGGTCGTAAAGATCGATCTTCGTGTGGTCACCATCGATGTACCAAAGCAGGCGGTCATAACAAAGGACAATGTTACTGTCGCTGTTGATGCCGTTATTTACTACAAGGTCATCAAGCCTGCTGCAGCTGTTACTGAAGTTGAGAACTACAAATTCGCAACTGCAATGCTTTCGCAGACAACGCTCAGGGATGTCATCGGCCAGATCGAGCTCGATGCCGTGCTTTCTGAACGTGAGACCATAAACAAGGACATACAGGGATTACTTGACGCTTCCACAGACCCCTGGGGTATCAAGGTCACCGCAGTAACTCTCAGAGATGTTAGTATTGATGAGACAATGCTACGTGCTATTGCAAAACAGGCAGAAGCAGAAAGGGAAAAGCGTGCACGTATCATTCTCTCCGAAGGAGAGTTCCTGGCAGCAGAGAAGATGAGACAGGCAGCACAGCTCTACCAGGATATGCCAGCAGCAATTAAGTTGAGAGAGTTTCAGACAATTGCTGAAGTTGCACGTGAGAAGAACCTCATTGTAATTTCAAGTTCTTCGAACACTGCAGAGATCGCTGCCCTTTCAAAAGCATTCTCGCAGAAATAAACGAGGATAAAGGTGATGATGTTGAACAAAGGATCACCTATCCTTCCTTTCTTTTTTTTGGTACTATTACTGTTAATACCCTCAGTTGCTTCTGCAGAACAGACGGTCCTGGTACTGGACCTCTCAGATTCGATCACACCAGTAGCAGATGATCTTGTAATAGATGCATTGCAGATAGCAGAACAAAATGAATACGAAGCTCTTGTAATCACCCTCAACACCCCTGGCGGAGGGGTTGATGAGACCCTCAAGATAATCGAAGCCATTGATGGGTCGGATATCCCGGTAATAGGTTATGTATATCCCGAAGGAACAAAAGCGTGGTCTGCAGGCACGCTGATATTGCTTGGGACGGACGTTGCAGCAATGGCACCACATACTATTATCGGTTCTGCCCAACCTGTATCAGTATCCCCCCAGGGCATAGAGCCTATCGAGGACGATAAGATAGTAAATGCACTAGTGGCCCTTGCAAAAACAAAAGCAAAACAGCATGGTCGCAATGAAACAACCGCAGAGAAGTTCATTACGGAAAATCTGAACCTGAATGCGGAAGAAGCATTGGAAGCAGGAGTTATCGAGTATGTTGCATCTGATATTGATGACCTTCTTGAGCAGGTGGATGGTCAGACGATCAAAGGAAAGGTGCTGAACACCAAAGGTGCTACCATTGAGAACTATAGACCTTCCTTAAGATTGAGCTTTATGGACATCATATCGGACCCGATCATTTCCTCACTTCTCATCATGCTCGGTATATACGGCATCGTTATCGGCATTTCCAATCCCGGAGCAGGTGCAGAGATATTTGGAGTTGTTGCAATATCACTTGGACTTGTGGGAATGGGATTCGATGTGAATATCGCAGCTATCTTCCTGATATTGCTCGGGGTGATACTGTTCGTTCTCGAATTGCAGGCGCCTGGATTCGGTATATTTGGAATTGCCGGACTTGTATGCCTGATCGCCGGAAGCATCTTCCTGGTTCCCATGGACTTCCCCAGATGGTACACCCCTGCTGATGTACAGCGGTCGATGATAATCGCGATCGTGACACCTACCATCGTCATGGGCATCCTTTTTGTGTTCGTCTTCTATAAAGTGCTCGAGGTAAGACACAAAAAACCTGTGATCGGCGAAGAACCCATCGGAGAAATGGCAAATGCCATAGAGGACATCAAAGCAGGAACAGAAGGTTTTGTCAGGTACAAAGGAGAATACTGGAAAGCAAAAGTGGAAGAGGATATCAGCGATGGAGATAAAGTGGAGATCACTGATGTACAGGGACCTCTCTTTATTGTTAAAAAAGTAGAAGAGGAGGGAAAGTGATACTCACTTTCCTTTTATCATTTCCATAACTTTTTTCTTTTTCTCCGAAGCTTCTTTTGCAGCTTTGTCGATCGCTTCTTTCATTTCTTCAAAGTCCCTGGGTTCTTCTTCACCGATCATCTTCTTTATAGGAGTGTAAGCAGATTCCCTGAAACGAGGAGTGAAATCGCAGACCTTGCCATCAATGACGATCTCGGCACCGCTGCCTTCCACGATCTCACCGATGATATCGATATCAACGCCTACGTCCTTTACCACCTGAATGATCTGTTCCGCATATTCCGGCGGAGCGATCACAAGCAAAGCATCCAGGGATACGCCAAGATAATCTATCTCCAGCTTTTCCAGCATGTTAAGGACCTTCGGATTGACAAGGGGACGCATCTTCGATTCATCAAAGACAAGTTTTACGCCAGCTGTTCTTGAGATCTCCTTTGCATCCCCGCGAATACCGCCATTGGTCACATCGGTCATTGCATGAACATGTTTGGTAAGACCAGAAGCTATCAAAGCCTCACATGCTTCCAGGAACTTGATGTTTATAGTCTCATCAACCACATCGTGCATCTCATAATAGAGCGCTGCTGTGGAAACAGTTCCTCCACCTGCACCTTCGCTCATCAATATGACATCTCCGACCTGTGTCTGCACACGGGAGGTCAGTTCAGTGGCTGTACCCACCGCACCAACACCACCGGTCATACGCTCGCCGATGTCCATATCGCCGCCTATGCGTAATGTACTTCCAGTAACAAGAGGAATGCCGGTAAGTTCCGATACCGTGGTTATGCCTGCAATGTGGTCGAATATCTTTGCCACATCGCCATCATCGGCAACATGGATATCGGACAAGAGAGCAACCGGTCGGGAACCCATGGCATAGACATCACGCAGGGATGCACGGGCCACATGGAAACCTGCAAGGAAAGGGAAATCGCTCAATCGGGAATGAATACCATCTATGGTTACAATGATGTAACCATCGCCCTTTTCGTTCAGGACAGCTCCGGAATCATCGAGATGGGACGTGTCCACCGCTGCACTGGTCTTACCTATGACCTCAGCGATCTTTTCGTGTGCATAGAAATCTCCCAGCCCCCGGGAGCCCACACCGAATTCACCCATGGTCACGCCTGAAACGGTTGATGTCAGCACATCCCCTTCGACATTCAAGGTCGCCTTTGCTTCCACAATAGCTGCTTTTGCAAGATTGCGTGCGTGTTTTTCAGATGTGTTCTTGATCTCGAGTATCCTTTCTGTCAACTTATCTTCAAGCCCGGGATCATTATTTCGAAGTCCTTTTCTTGCGTAACCTTCTATATCCATAAAATCGCTCCTTATCAGCACATGTCTACAAAGTTCTTGAGCATTTTCAAACCGATATCGCCACTTTTTTCAGGGTGGAACTGTGTCCCTATGACATTACCTGCCGAATTCACTACCGATGCAGCAAAGTCTATCCCGTAATCACATGATGCAAGCGTGTGGGATGCATCGGTATCAACATAATAGGAATGTACGAAATATACGAAAGCTCCATCGGACACACCCTCATAGAAGGGATGGTCCTGTTCGATCGTCAGGGAGTTCCAGCCCATTTGAGGGACCTTCAATTCAGATCTTGGAAACTTCACGACATTTCCCGGGACAAGGTCCAGTCCTTCTGTAAGACCCCCTTCCTCGGAACGAGTCATAAGCATTTGCATCCCCAGACAGATACCGAGAACCGGCTTTCCTGATGCCACATAATCATGAATGGAACCCAAAAAAGGCACGATGTTCTTCATTGCATCGGAAAATGCACCCACACCAGGAAGAATGAGACCATCGGCATTTCCAATGTCTGCCGGATCCTTTGATATGAGTACTTCTGCACCTGCATGCTCCAGTCCTTTCTGAACACTGCGAAGATTTCCAAGCCCATAATCAATTATCACGATTTTTTTCATGGGGATTACATACGGTTTTGGTACATCAATGTAACGAATCGATATTATCTATCAAAAATTATTTTCATTATTATGAAATATAGTTACTCTTATATTTCTTTTTAACTTTTACTCAAAACGTTAGGTGTTAAAATAATATCTAAGGTGATGGTATGAAAAATAGAAATAAGCTATTTAATGATGAGAGAGCGATAGAGCTCCCGATCAATATTGTGGTTATGTTGGTCGTAGGTATGGTGGCATTAGCAGCCCTTATTGCAATAA
>JAIORJ010000046.1 GCA_021108185.1 Methanococcoides sp.
AAAGATGCACTTGCGAAGCGAAGATTTTGAGCTCAATGAAATGATCGAAGATACGGCCAATATCCTTTCACCCCTTGCGAACAAAAAGAGAATAAACATATCCCACAGCATTGCTCATAATGTCAGCACCACAAATGCTGACAAGACCATGTTCAAACAGATAATGTATAATCTGGTAAGCAATGCCATAAAGTTCACACCTGAAGAGGGGAGCATTGACATCAACGCATGGTCAATGAACAAGAAACTTTATGTCAATGTCAAAGATACCGGAACCGGGATCTCAAAGGACCATATCGACGAAGTTTTCAAACCATTCATACAGGTCGGGAACTTTGCCACAAAAGAACAGGAAGGTACAGGTCTTGGCCTTGCTCTTGTGAAAAAGCTGGTCGAGTTGCACGGTGGAGAAATATGGGTGGAAAGCGAGATGAACGAAGGCAGTACTTTCACCTTTACGATCCCTACCAGTAAATGAAAATAAAAAAGAAGAGAGCAGTGGATAAGTGGTCAGCCGTACAGTGACATGTCGTACTTAAGCGATGTGACATTAGCAGCACACACTGAACCGTTCTTCAGGAAATCCTCAATGTTCCTTTTAAGTTCAGAAGGATTGGCAACACCTGCCATGCCACGTATCATTTTCCCAGCACACATGAATATAAAAGTGGGTGTTCCTTCCACACCATATCTTTCTGAGACCCATGGGTTAATTTCGGCATTGAGCTTGAAGAATTTACATGAATCTTTGTATGTTTCTGCAAACTCCCTGAAGTAAGGTTCTATCGCTTTGCAATGAGAACATGTATTCAGATAGAACATTACCAGAACAGGTTTAGGCTCCTTTTCAACCATCTGTTCCCAATTACCGTCACCTACTTCCCCTACATAACTATTGTGCATGCTACCCCCTTCATTAATATCGTTTATGAAATAGATGATCACTTTTTTATTTGGTGAGGAACATCACTTTTCGTCCCTATCAAATATTTCGACCGTATTGTGATCATAATAAAGTTGCTTTTCAAAGATAGAAATATCCTTTGGTAGGATACCAGGACGTTCATCGGTCGTCATATAGAAATAACCTGCAATTTGGGTATAGTATTCCAAATAGCCTTTTATGACCTTGTTCAGAACTTCAAGTCTTCTTCCGAGTACCAAAATAAAAGGTAATTGCAAGAAAAAACAAATCATCATTAAAAAACTATAGAGAGATAGAATGATCGCAACAGGTATACCATAGAATATCCTTACGAACAATTCCAAACGGGAAGCTTTTTTGTTCCATACAAAAAGCTCATTCATTCTTTTCTGATCCATTATTCTGACACCGAACCATTTTTTTAAATTATAAAATATATAAAGTGCGCTATATGTAAGAAACAAATGCATAAGTTATATGTTTTTTCAGTGAAAAATAAAAAAATAAGGGAAGATGTTCTGCAGATCATAACCTGTCTGCCCGTTCAATCCAGCTTTTCCCCACATTCTTCACAGAACTTTGCATCATCCTTTACTTCTTTTCCGCAAACTGGACATTTTCGGACTTCAGGTTCCGAACCTATATTAGAACGCTGGATAAGGCTATCAGTGATATTGGTAGTGCTTATATTGTATTGTGCAGAACCCTCATCAACGAAAAGTTTGACATCGGTCCTCTTTTCGATCTCTTCCAGCATCTTATGATAGAAACCGGTAAGCGCGTCTTCTTTTTCAGCCCATGCCCTCAATATAAGGCGTGAACGGGTCTTGCCTACAACTTCAACATATGATGCATACTTTAAACCACTGACACCTTCAGCATAGAACCTTGCAACTCCCGTAAAAAGCCGAGGTGTTGATGTGATCTCTGGCTCTGTCATGTACATATTCATGTCCTTGAGGACCCGGGTAGCAATATCGAACAGGTTCTCTGCAGGGATCTCAAGGTCTTTAGAATCCTCTTCTGCTGAAATGAGGGTGCTGACCACCGACCTCCAGGAAGGTTCATCGATCTGCCTGACCCGAAGTACCGGACAAACTATACTTACCATCTTGCCTTCAAGATCAACATGCTTACGCTTCTTCGTGTTATAGTCATAGTAGTCAATACCTGCAGAGATCTTACAGTCACCACATTCACCAGTCGGGCGGATCTCAAAGGTAACCGTCTTTCCTTCACCAGGTTCAAGCATAGACATCGTTTTCTCAGTCTCTTTCAACAGGAAAACATCAGGTACGAAAAGAGAGATCCTAATATCCCCTATCGGCTCAGAAGTGTTGTTCTCAACCTTTACCTTGTATTGGAGAAGAGCACCACGGTAATTAAAAGCATATTTTACCACAATGGAACCGCTTTCCTTCAAAGGTGAAGATGGTGCTTTTCCTACACCGGCTCCAATGGGCTTGGATGGACCTTTTTCGGATTCAGTAACTGTTTCAGGAACAGGCTTAGGCTTGGATTTAGGCTTACTGGCAGTCTTTGAGGAACGATCACCCTTTGCTGATGGACTAGCACCAAAACCGCCAGCTCCAGATCGTTCAGACTTCTTGTTCCGCCTTCGTGCCTTAATGATGCCCCTTAAGAATAACAACACAAAGATGAAGGAAAGAATAAGAATAACAACACCAGCACCATTGTCACTGTTGCCGGAATCATCAGTATATGTGGGATCTATCCTGTCAGTAGCAGTAGATGAAGACCTGCTAAAGTCAGAGGCAGAATAGTACTGGACCTCTCCTGATGGGACGTAGAAACTTGCCTCCATATCATCATATCCTGAAGATTCCAGGGTCACTGCATGATAACCAGGTTCCAGACCACTTAATTCTATCAGAGTGTACCCATCACTTGTGGCCTGATAATAGCTATCGAGATAGACATCATAACCATACGGGATGGAATAGAGCATTATGGCACCCTGCGGGTAGTCTTTATAATATATATAAAGGTCGTCAATATTCATATAGTCAAAATATGATTCCGAATAGATGTCTACTATACCAAATTCCAGAGAAATAAGGCCGTCGTCGTAATAGAAATAATCTCCCTCATAGTAGAAGGCATTGTGGACTTCATGGCCGTTCCATGTCATAGATATTTGAGCATAGTTATTGTATGGATCAATATCGATTATATTGAGAACATATCCTTCTTCCAGCCAGAAGGAGTCCCCATCAGAGAAGGCAACCTCATAGTCCAGAGTTGATGAAGCACTGCCAGTAACGGATAATGTCAGGACTAAAAAGGATAATAACATCAGTATTTTTACGTGTTTTTCTATCAAGATCGGACACCTGTGGAAACTATCATATTATGTTAAGTTTGATCGCTATTAGTTCTTTCCGGGGCAAAGCTATACAGATAATACATATTGATTTTAAAGGAATATTTGTTTTAAAAGTGAATTTTTACCCCTACATTGAGTTCACTCAAGCTTTGTCCCGCACTGACCACAGAAATGTGCTTCTGCAGGGACTGTAGTACCACAACCAGGGCATTTCTTGACACCCGGAGTTCTGCGGGCCTGTGCAGCACCCATCATTTCAGCATCAAGTTCCTTCCTGCGATATGAATCATCGCGCTCACGGTCCTCAACATCCATCATGAAACGGACCTTGTCCTCTTTTGCAATGTTCTCAGCTTCTTTCATTTTGGCAAGGGCTTCAAGCTGCTCAGGAGACATATTCTGGAACTCCCTGCCCTGTGCAATGACCTTTGCAACATCTGAACCGCCTTTTTCCATAACATTACCCATATACTCCATGTCCCGGGAATGTTTGCGGTCGCTCATATCCTCATCAAGTTCAAGTTCAGCCCTTTTGGCTCCGGTTTTGGTCTGTTTCCAATCAGAAAAGGTCTCAATTGCCTGTTTAGCTTCGGCAGCATCGGTTTGGTTCTCGATCTGTGATATCCTTGACCTGTGGAGAGCATCCTTTTCCCCTTCTGTTCTGTAATGAGTTGCACTCACAGTTTCTTCTGCAAAGCCAGCCCTTGTGGATGCGACATTTATTCGGCTGTCACGGTCCAGATCACCCTCTTTTTCAAGAGCAGACATTTCTTTAAGCTCTTCGTTGACCTGGAATTCGCTGCGTTCCTTTCTTACAACAGCATAGTTGCCAAAGTCCCACTCGCAAGTATATTTTACAAGCTCGATCCCCCAAAGCAAAAGAGTGTCCTTAAGCTGCATTTCAAGCTCATTTTCCATCCTTAGCTGAAGATCACGGTTACCATAAAGGGATTCAATATCCTCCCCATGAACTTCCGGTTCAAGCACACGGGTTATTGTTTCACTTTCAAGGCGATCATAAATATCGAAGATAGAGAGATCTCTTTCCCCGTTCTTCTCCGGAACCGTATAGGAGAATATCATGTTGAAGAACTTTTTTGGATCGTTTATAGTGAACCTCAGGATACCCCCACACCCAACTTCCTGATCATCACGAGTCCATAGACCGGGAACCTCCCACCTCAGCTCCTTAAAGGAAGTGTCAATAAGAGCAACATCCACATCCTTACGCAAGGTTCCTGGTTTTAGCAGGCCACCAACCATCATTTTTCCACTGTCTATGATGTCTTCAACTACACCATTCTTTATCATAACAGCTTTCTCATTAGGTGAGAGAGTAATAGATTTGCTGAAGAAACCTTTTACATTCTTCTTAGGGATAACACGTGCAATATCATCAAGTTCCTTCTTCCATTTGAACACCATAATTCCAATACCTCCATCCTCAGGGAATATGCTATAGATTAACATTGAACAAATATTATATATAATGTTTTCCATTGTATACATAGGCATACATAATCGTTGATCACTTTGATAGAACAGTAGAAGAGATATCAACAAAAAGAATAGATCTATTAATTAAAATAACTAAAAAAGAGGAGATAAAATGGGTCGCTCGTATCCTGTAAGTGCAAGGGTCTCAGAAGATAGTAAACAATATCTACAAGATCTTGTTGAAAAAGGAGTTGCTATAAACATGTCCGAAGCATTGAAAATATGTATAAGGTATGCCAAACAAAAGAAAATGGAGGAGGAGATATAATGGGATTCGCTAATCCATTCAAAAAGGTATCACCTGATGAACTGAAAACAAAGCTATCGATGTCCGAACAGAGATTGACAGCACGTGAGAAAGAGCTTAACAAGAAGAGACAACAGGCACGTACACAAGCCAAGGATGCCCTTTCAGATGGGAATGACAGGGATTTCAGGGTGGCATCTCGCAGATACTCGATGATAGAAGGCCAGGTCAACACCATTGGAAGTATGGTCGAAATGGCGCAGTCCATGACCGACGTAATGGAGATGGAAAGTGGACTTAAAGAGGTTGTTGAGATCGGGGAAAACCTCGGAAAATGGCAAAAGCAACTTGGCTTTGATACAACAAAGCTCGAGGGAGCTATTACCAATATCCGCACATCCATGGAGAAAGTGAATACTGCTACCAACCTCATGACATCCTCAATGGATGCAGCAATGAACGGTGGCACAGAGCTTAGTGATATGCAGGACTCACTTCGATCAGAGCTATTAGCAGAACTTAGCACTGACATATCATCCAAAGATGAGCTATCAAAGAAGATCGATGAAGAGATGGCCGAGTCAGAGTGATCTGGCAGGATCATACTGACCTACAGATACTGAGGGGGTGCAAATCTGGGATCTGCAAGTTCACTGGCAGCACAGGCAAGAGGTTATGCAAAAGCTGCTAAGACATTGGAAGAAGAGAATGAAAAAGAGAGAGCAAGGGAACTATATCTAAGATCTGCAAAGCTCTACAACGAAGCTTCGAAACTCTCAACTGACAAAACCGATAAGAATACACAGCGTGACCTTGCAGAACACCTTTTTGCAAAGGCACAGTCATTCAAAAGATCAGGCGTCCAGTATTCCGGCTCAGGCACGGGTACAAAGGAAGATACTGACGAATCATCATTATCAAAAGATGACCTTATAATGACAGAAACGCCCGATATAGGATTTTCGGACATTGGGGGCCTCGAGTCTGTTAAAGAGGATATCAGAAAGGCCATAATATACCCATTCACTCATAAGGAACTATACCAGATGTATGGCCAGAAAGCTGGCGAAGGAATACTCCTGCACGGCCCCCCTGGTTGTGGAAAGACAATGATGGCAAAGGCCGCTGCAAAGGAATGTGGTGCAGATTTCATTAGTGTCAAAACAAGCAGCATTGTAAGCAAATGGGTGGGTGCTTCTGAAAAGAACATAAAGAAGGTCTTTGACACTGCAAGGGAATGTGAGAAAGCCATCATCTTTTTTGACGAGATAGACTCCATAGGAGGCAGGCGAAGTGAAGCTGAAGACTACGCCAAAAGAGTGGTCAATGAACTGCTTGCCCAGATGGATGGAGTGGATACCGCCGATGATAACCTGCTGGTCCTTTCTGCGACCAACGAACCCTGGGCCATAGACCCGGCACTTCGCAGACCGGGACGCTTTAGTAAACTCATTTTCGTACCGGAACCGGACCTTCCTGCAAGAATTGCCATCTTTAAGATCAACCTGAAGAAAAGACCGATCGATGATGATGTCAACGTAGAGAAACTGGCAGAGATGACCGGATCATATTCGGGAGCAGACATTTCAGCCATTTGCAAGGAAGCCGCTGACATTCCGCTCGGAGAGGCAATTCGTGGTGCGGAACCCCGGAAAATAAAGATGGATGATTTCATCATAGTACTGGAGCAAAGGAAACCTTCGATCACCAGCTGGTATTCCGAAGCAAAACGTGAAATAAAGAAAAGTGGCGAAGAAGAAGTCTTTAGAGAGCTATTCCACTAATAACAGAGAGTGAACGAGATGGATCTGGAATCCCACCCCACAACATTGCAGGAAGAAAACAGGAAAACAGTGCATGAACTCCTGAAGAACACGCATTCACGCATCGAAAGACTGATCCAGAAGACATATCAACAAAAGGATTCGGCCGCGACTTCACAACTTCGACAGCTTCGGACGAGGATAACAGGACTGATATCAGAAGCGGAAAAAAAAGAACTTGACTCCTTCGGAAGTCATACCGGCAACATTGATGATTTCTATGAGAACGAAGAAAGATTCGTAGAAACCCCTACGATGCTGCTTCAGGAAGTAGACAATGCCCTTGCTACCGATGAGAATGTCGATGTCTTTGCTATCAGTGACCTTGTGGACAAAATGGACATGGGATTTAGCCACAGGATAGAGCTTACAAACAAGAACCTGAGCGAATACGAGAACAGGATCGGAAGTAAAAAGCAAGCTGAAAGAGAAGAAAAGGAAATAAGAGAGAAAGAGCAGAAAGAAGCTGAGGAAAAAGCCCCTGCAGAAGACAAAACTGAAATGTCTGAAACTTCCCCCTCCGAGATCAAAACCAGCTCAACTGATGATATTGAAGATGAAACATCAGTTCCCTCTGACACCCAGGCCCATATTAAAAAAGACGAGCTTGATACTGAAACCCTCTCAAAACTTTACAGTTACATAAATATTCTGGAGGAAAAATTTGAGAAACAGCCTCCAGAGGTATCTTATGATGGGGAGTACATTGCAGACAAGCAATGGAAGGTCGAACTTTCAAAAAGAAGTGTGCGTGGCTCCATAAAGGAAGGAAGGTTCAAAACTCCAATGCTTATCGTCGATAACTACTGGAAATCTGTAGACGACAAGAGAGATATCATCGAGATGATACAGGCAAAAGCAAGTACAATCGAACAAAACCAGTACATGAGCCTGTGTTTTATCAGCAGTTCATGGGATCAAAGCATAAAGGACTGGGTAAGGACATATTCACATCAGAGACTGGGATTTTTCATATACGATCTATTGGAAGACGATCTTGTATACAATGAAAATGATGAAAATAACCGGAAATTTGCATTCTGGCATTCCACAAATGGAACCCGGACTAAATTGGCACAGATCGTGGACCAACTCATTGAAGATGAAGAGTACTTTGACCTCAATGATGTTGTGGATCATTCCGGGCTTAACTTAAGAGGAGCTAAAAAATTCATAGATAGCCTCGTCAAGAAGAAAGCACTCATCGATGTTGGGCTGGACTCACCAAAATATACAAGATCAAAATAATACAAGGTAAATAAAATTAATTGAAAAAAAAGAATTAAAAAGGAGAGTGATGAATATCACTCTGCTGGTGCTTCAACGTCTTCTGAACCGCCACCAAGGATATCTTCAATGGTCTTGTCAGAGTATCCTGTAACTTTGGTGTTGATCTGAGTAATGTCAGGAGCAATTTCGCTTCCACGAAGGAATTTCCTTCGGCGTACGCCTTTTGCTACTGGTGAATATCCTACACCCTTTGCAATGAGGATCTTTTGCCTCTTTGGACCTGGAAGGGTTGGGCTCATTACGAAACCACTGTTGTCGGTACCGCCTGTAATGGTTAGTGTGTAACCATCCAGACCTACTGTTGCGCCATCTACTGTCTGACCAATAGATCTTCCAATGTACTGGTTTGCTTCAGCTCCAGTAATGTCGAACTGGTAGGTCTTTGTTTTTGGATCTGAAACTACAATTTTAAAATCTGCCATGATTTGCCTCCAATATGTTTGAATAGATTCGTATTTAAAGTTAGCTTAAGCCTGTATATGAATTACAGGTATTTATTTTGTATCCATCGATCATTTCGCCCAGAATGGGTTATCCCTTCTTTTTATATCCAAGAAGGAGTCAAGTGCTTCTAATTCATCCGCCGAAAGTGAATCGTAAAGTTCGTGCTCAAGTATCTTAGCATGCCTTTCAGGTATGTTCGCATAGAGAACATCGCCTTCGTTTATCTGTCTGCCCACTGTAGGGCCATCGATAGACATCGCAACCTCCATGCCGATAGTAGCAACACTTACGTTCTCGCCCCGTGATTGCAAGCCTTTTACAATTCCCACTACAGTACCATCGCCTGTCGTAACATCGACCTTCGTCTTGATGGTACCACCTATTACACGTACACCTACAACAGCAGGTTTGCTCTGTCTGAACACACAGTCAGGCATAATAGTGAACATAGCGGGTTTGACAATTGTCTCGGAAACGGCCTTTTCGGATATAGCCCGCTGTTCCTTTACCCAATCCCTATAGTCATCTATCAAACGGTAGATGACATCGTTCATGAACACCTTGACGCCAGTGGATTGTATTTTTTCTTTGGCATCAGGAAGGATATTGACATTAAACCCTACAATAACAGAATGGAACGGATCTTCGATAGCGAAAGCTTCCATAATGTCCCTGTTGGAAATATCACCCACATCTGCTTTGCGAATAGGGATATCCTCTTTTTTAAGTTCATTCACAAGAGCTTCAAGAGAGCCAATTGTATCGGCTTTGATAGTAATACCACTCTGATCGGTATCGATCTGGACATCTTCGACCTCATTACGCACCTCTTCAACAACAGCATCCAGTGTTTCAGCAGTAGCTACCCTAACTGAACCTCCGGACAATGCACCATCGAGATGAGGAGCTGAGATCTTAACACCAACTGCAGCAGTAACCTTACTGACCTGCTTGAACTTATCTTCAACATTGATCTCTGAAAGAGCACGTGGTTTTAGGATAGCACGAACTTTTGTCTGTATAGGTTCACCCAAACATCCAACAACTATCGTATCACCTTTTTTCAGCACTCCATCATACAGGATAAGATCAAGGGTGGTACCAAGTCCACGCTCTTCTTTGACCTCCAGAACAGTACCCACACCGGGCCCTTCTGCATTATAATGAAGATTCGATTCAAGGAATCTCTGCGCCAGTCCCAACAGAACCATCAATAGATCAGGAATACCTTCACCTGTGATCGCACTGATAGGAATAACACCGATATTATGCTGGAAATCGTTTACACGGTCATATCGATCAGAACTGAAACCATTGTTATACAGTTCACCCACGACCTCATAGAACTTGGTGTCAAGGCTTCCCCTTACGTGTTCGCTCTGCTTATTGTAAGACGTCATGAAAGGAGCACCTTTTTGAGGGTTCCAACCATGGATCTTGTCGATCTTGTTCGCCACAACAACGAACGGGGTCTTATGCTGTTGCAAAATATTCAGGCTCTCGATCGTCTGTGGTTTAAAACCTTCATTGATATCAACGATAACAACGGCAAGGTCTGCAAGAGCACCGCCACGACTCCTTAAAGTAGTGAACGCATGATGTCCAGGCGTATCAATGAAAAGAAGTCCAGGAACCATGAACTTGTCAAGTAGACCTGGATTCCCACATTTTTCCACAATAGCACTTATAGGAACTTCAGTTGCACCAATGTGCTGGGTGATAGCTCCAGCTTCTCCGGATACAACTGCACTTCCACGTATCATGTCAAGCAGTGAGGTCTTGCCGTGATCCACATGCCCCATAACACAAACGATAGGAGTTCGTAAGTTATCTTTTACAACCATGACACAACTCTCTCTGAAATCCTGTTGAATTCATTAATATTAAAAAAAACATTCAGGAGCGTTAGTACATAACATACTAACAATGAAAGAGGACCGAATTATCGGCCTCTTATCCCTGAATGTTATTCGATCTTCAGATGTCTGATCCTTTCGAATCACTCATACAACCATTCATCATCTGCTCGTGGATAGCCGGAGATCTCAGACTCTTCAAAGTGAAGAGCTATCTCACGCTCTGCTGATTCCGGAGCATCGGATGCATGGACAACATTTCTACCCATATCGACTGCAAGATCGCCGCGGATAGTTCCAGGCAATGCATCGACAGGATTTGTTGCACCATTGATCGCACGCATGATCTTGATCGCGTTATTGCCTTCAATGACCATCGAAACGGATGGTCCTGAAGTTACAAAGGATATGAGTGAACCGAAGAAAGGCCTCTCGGAGTGCTCTTTGTAGTGCTCCTTTGCAGCCGCTTCGGTCATCACATTCATCCTTAATGCTGCGATCTTAAGACCTTTTGTCTCGATTCTTGAGATGATCTCTCCAACAAGACAGCGCTGAACGCCATCTGGTTTGACCATTACATAGGTTCGTTCCATCAGATTCACCAACATTAGGCTTTCTTCAGGTAGATCCTACCCTGTTCTGTCCAGACAGTACGCCTTGGAAGTCTTCCAAGATCGAAGTTGCCCTTACACTTAGAAGAACAGAAATAATATGTGGATCCGTCCCTCTTTGCAAAAAGGAGACCTGTACCTGGCTCAAGCAACTCTCCGCAAAATGAACATTTTCTCTGTTCCATTATCATCACCTGGTAGTTAGTTTCTTAGCCTCTCTAGATGTTTCCATAAGCATGAAAACATCACCAATTCTTACAGGACCAACGCAGTTTCTTGTAATGATCCTACCCTTGTCACGACCTTCAAGAACCCTGCACTGAATCTGGCTGGCTTCGCCATGCATACCGGTGTTACCGATCACGTCGATAACCTCAGCTGCAAAACCCATATCATCATCTGCCATTCGGGATACCTCCAGTCAATGATTATTTGAGTGCAGCGACTTTCTGTGCAACGTCTTCTACAATTTCGCTGCCCTTTCCTGCATCAGTGATTACAACAGCTGCACAGCCTACACCAATTCCACATGCTGCACCAAGTTCTTTCTGCTGTTTTACAAAAATGTATGGTGTGTTCTTTTCTTCGCAAAGAGCTGGAATGTGAGCAACGATCTCGGATGGCTCAATATCAGCTGCGATTACTGCAAGCTTTGTGATGCCTCTTTCGATAGCTTTTGTTGCTTCGTTTGTACCTTTCTTGATCTTTCCAGTGTCTCTTGCGAGTTCGATTGCTTCAAGCGCTTTATCTGCTAATTCGTCAGGAACTTCAAATTTAACCATATTTATATCTCCTTCGAAACCGCCCTTATCTGCGGTCTGTCATTATTCATTGTAATTAACATCAGCAATGCACATTCACTCAGAAATGAGTATATGTTGCATCAACCAAAGTATTTGGTATGAATCGCCACAGTCACATATATAGCTTGCGCCAAAATGGCTGATAGCTCACCAAAGACATATGCAGAACAGAATATAAAAAAGAAAAACGAGGTGAGAACAAGCTCACCAAGCAGGTTCAGCCATGAAGGTATAGAAATCTGAAGAATCCAAGGTAACGGTCACCTTCAAAATATCTTCCTGAGACTCTATATCATAGTCCAGACCCTTATCAGGACCTTCAGCTGCATAAGCAGTTATATTGTTGCGAGTACCATCTGTCGGATTAAGATAGACAGTAGTGCGTGACAAGCGTGAATCATCAAGGAACATCAGATCAAGGTAATACTGATCTGCAAAACCGTCATTCACGACCATAACTTGCTGTATAGGTGCACCCTGCTCCACGAACTCCATCACCCTGCTGAAATCTGATGATGCATTAGCATCGCCTTCCATGACATCCAGAACATCCTCTAACCGATCCTGCTGACCAAAGAGCATAGGATTGCCTATTACATTATACAGGTCGCTACCGCGTGAAGCGAAATAGTATCCATTGTACACATCCTCTGAAAGATAATAAGGGAAAGCAATGACCTCAGGGTTTATCACATGCATATTGAAACTGTGCTTGTTAGCATATTCTGCAGAGTACAACTTAGTGACCTGAACTCCATATACTGAATCCAACTGTGACGTATTACCCATCATAAGGTAAAGTGGTGTATCCCTTATGCTGTCAATGTCAACATACTCTGCAAATACTACTCCTTCAGGTGTCACTGCAAGACCATCAGCAAGGGAATTCAGTCCATGGTCCACATGTTCACCGGGAATAGATTCAAAGCCAGCGACATCCACAACCGAACTATCCTCAGTCTCCCCATTCGAGCCTCCACTGAAGAAAAAAGGCAGTATCGACATGACCATTATAACCGCCAAAAAAATGGCTATATATTTTGTATTCATTTATACTCTCCAAAAAATCGATGCATTATCGTATCTAATATTTAAAGTAATTACCTACATAATCATATATAAAGACTATTTATCTAATCCTAAAATAAAAGAATAGGACAGAAAATATAACCCGATTCATCAGTCCATAAACCAATCAGTCAATAAGTCTTGATGAAGCCATAATACAAGGCTGTCCCGACCATTCACCACAGACAAGCTTTGTTTCGACCCCGACCAGAAAACCACCCGCACCCACCATGACAGTCTCATAGACTAATTTATCCCCAACCCGGGCACTCGAAAGCATAGAATCAACATTATCCCACTCCCCATCAGGATGAAGCTCAAGGTAATGCATATCTGAAATATCCTCGTCTGAAAGTTTCAGACCTTCTACTAGCATCTTATTTGCATAGAGTACATATCCATCCATGTCCAGTACCACCAAGATCTCATCCACCATATCAACAAGGGACTGAAGGTCATTGTACTTCTTAGAATCATTTGAATCCGAGCGGATCTTTGAAATGACCACTCCGATCTGAGTAGCAATGGTCTCAAGGGAATTGCGTGCATCGGCAGGGATCTCATATTCGGAATGCGAGGATAAGCAAAGCGCTGCAATGACCTTCCCATCATGCATCACAGGGATTATACCGGTAGCATGCAAACCCTCGTACTGGTAGCTCTCACCAGTAGTAATAGCACTAAGCTCCGAATGATGTTTGTAAACCGGTTGCCCGGCCATCACAAGACGGTTCTGCACAGAATTCTTTCCAAACACCGAAATGTCCTTCACAAAACGCTCTGAAAGACCTTTATGCGCCACAAGCCTCAGATCCCCAGTTGCTTCATCAAAAAGATATAATCTTCCAGAATCCACCGGCTCGACTTTTAAGCTGAATTCAAGCATCTGTTCAAAGGTTTCCTCAAGACTATGCGCAGAACTTAGAACACTATCAAGATCAAATTGCATATGCATAAAATCATCAGAATGTTTACGGTCAGTAACATCCACAATGATACCCTGCATATGAGCGACATTCCCACCCTCATCGTGCTTGATGAACGTTCTTTCATCCACCCATCGTATATCGCCGAACTTGGTCAATACCCGATATTCCTGATTAAAATCCATAAAACCTGCATTTATCCTCTTAGAAAGCTCCTTTTGCACCCTATCAAGATCATAAGGATGTACAATATCAGCATACACAAACCTTCCCGAAATAAAATCTTCCACCGAATAACCAAACTGAGTCACATTTTCTGAAACGAACTCAACCGGCCAATCAGGGTCAGCGCGCCAAAGGAAGACAACCGCAGGACTATTCTTAATGACATCCCCCAGGATCTTCTGTATGTCAAGAGAACGGCGTAGTTCTTCATCCACCCCCCTATGAAGGAGAATACTCCACATACCCTGCATCAGAAGTGTGACCTGACGCACATCGGAAAGATCATAATTATCAGTTTTATTGGCAAGCCCTACAAGAGCAACGATCTTGTCCCTTTCAAATATAGGAACGCTCAAGAATCGATCGATCTTCATATGCCCTTCAGGATATCCCCTTTTAGAAGGATTCTCCTCAGAATAATCATTGACTATGATCGGCAATCTCTGTTTCAGAGATTCACCCCAAAGCCCGACATCGACCACATGTGACTGAAGTTTCTTTTTGCCCAGAGAACATTCATTCGTAACGCCCTCGGACCATGAATCTGTCGTGATGACACTTTCATCATCGCTCATGAATGCCAGATATCCGATCTTGCTATTAGTCAGTCTTACGACCTCATCCCTGGCAAAATCAATGATTTCCTGAATGGAAGCATCCGTCATCTGGTACAAACGTAACAGCGCTTCAATACGTTTTTCTTCACTATGAAGTGCATTCTCTATCTTCTTCCTACCAGTGATATCAAGAATGATACCCTGAAGATATGTCACATTGCCCTGTAGATCATGTTGTATCTGAGTTCTTTCATCGACCCAGCGCACTTCCCCGGACTTTGTGAGGATACGATACTCCTGGAAGAAATCCGAATATCCGCCCTCAGTACACTTGGAAACACCTGCACGAACACGGTCAATATCATCAGGATGGACAATATCACCATAGACCAGCTTCCCCGATATGAAATCCCCCACCGAATAACCGAACATATCAATGTTCTTCGATACGAACGCTACGGGCCAATCCTTCTCTGCCCTCCAGAGAAATACAACTACCGGACTGGAATTGATAACGGTCTGAAGCGCCTTGTTCATACCAAGAGCACCATCAAGCAAAGCAATATCATCCATCCTTTGCTCAGTAATATCCAGAATGATACCATGATAGAACTGGATAGAACCGGAATCATCACAATGAGCGGACGTCCTTTCATCGACCCATCGAATATCCCCGGCCTTTGTGAGAATACGATATCTGAGGTTGAAATTACGGTCTTTATCATCCATATGAAGAGACGTTTCAGATATTACATGATCAACATCATCGGGATGAATAATATCAACATAACGAAACTTTCCGGAGATCAGATCTTTTGCATCATACCCGAATTGTGAGATGTTCTCGGAAACGAACTCCACGGGCCAACCCATTTCCGCCCTCCATAAAAAGACAACCGCTGGGCTGGAATTTATAACAGATTTGAAAACCTCTTCCCGGGATGCCGCATCAATAGTAGATACTTTTGCACCGCCTACATTCGTTTTTTTGGTACTGATGCGATCAACTCCATAATTACTGCTAGATGATACTGTCCATTAATGTTGCTCATAAAGTAATAAGATAAAAGACATATTTATACATTGATGAGTGAGCATCCAAAATAACAGTTCATATTATATAAATTTCTGATACTTTAAAATAAATTAGCCTTATGCGGATAAATGTGAAGAGTACACCAAACCAAAACACTTACTGCCTCAATACCATTGCAAAAAGTATATCACTGGACACCGGATATTTCAATATATGAATAATATCAAGGACATGTTCCAGCAGGCATCTTATAAAAGAAAACTAAAACAAATGGTCAAGAACGCTGAAAGCACATATGGAAAAGGTTATGTGCTCCATGAGATCGGACGATTTGAAGGCGCGCTGGAAAAATATGATGAAGCAGCATCCATATGGGAAGAACTACAACAAGAGCTGCTGCAAAGCGGAATGGATGATGAGGCCGAGAATGCCGCAAAACGTGAACTTGAAGTTCGATTCAACAAATGTTTCATCCTGTTCAAACTGGACAAAAAGGAAGAAGCACTTGCCATAATAGAAGACACGATACAAAAAACACCCGATGACATAAAACCCGTATTCAGCAAGGGATTTATACTTTTCAACATCGGTCAATATGAAGAAGCACTCAAGATACTCGACAAGGCCATTTCGCTCGAACCGGAATATCCTGATGCATGGTGTTGCAAAGCAAACACCCTCTATCAACTCGAACGTTTTGAAGAAGCCCTTGAATCCTATGAAAAAGCAATCGAATTTGCAGACATAATGCACTTCAATTTTCCGCGTTACTCATTCCTGAACACGAACCCTGACCCCACTATCAAGAAAAATGCATCCGGAGTTTGGTATTGCAAAGCCAACACCCTTGAAAAGCTGGGAAAGCACAAAGAAGCAATTGAAGCTTACAACAATGCCCTTGAGATCAAACCAGCATTTTCCGATGCATGGTACTGCATGGGGAACACTCTTGAAGAAATGGGAGAGAACGAGAATGCTTTGAATGCATACAGCAATGCACTCGAAGTAGAAAGGGGTTTTACCGCAGCACTTGAGAACAAGGCAAACTTACTATTTAAGCTTGGAAGAGAGGAAGAAGCAAAGGAATTGCTCGGTTCAAACTGAGATGTTAGAGAATGATCAATACATCCTCTTATCCGTTTTTTTTGACCATTCGCTAAGGAGTTCGTGACAATCCTCACACTCCAGGTTCACTTCTTTAAGTACCGAAGGGTCAACACCTTCCCTCAACATTGCATAAATGTCACCATCATCAAAACCTATAGATGCAACATCCTCTGTGCTGGTGCAATAGTAGAGCTTCCCAATACGTGCCCACATGATCGCTGAAAGACACATAGGGCAAGGCATTGTTGTCGCATAGAGCTCACAACCCGACAGATCGAAATCCTCCAGAGCCGCTGATGCCTTACGTATAGCCACGATCTCAGCATGAGCAGACGGATCATTGGTCCCAAGAACTTCATTGTGTCCTTTTGAGATGATCTGACCGTCCTTTACAATGACAGCTCCAAAAGGGCCACCTTCATTGTTACGCATACCTTTTAATGCTTCTTTTACAGCAACACCCATGAAATTGCTCATAGGATCTTCTGACATGTTCACACCTGTTCATCATACCTTTTAAGAAGAAGGGCCATTGCTTCCTTATCAAGCTCACTACCACATTTGTTGACAGTGATAGAATATGCTTTTATGAGCCTCATATACTTCTCATCATTCGTCAATTCATATCGAGTAGCGTGTACACAGGACTCTACCACGAGATTGAAGCCCCTGTTGATTGAATTAAAGATACAGCGACCTGCATGGGCATGCCTTGGAACGAGCTTTGCAACTATTGCTTCGGAAGTCTCCTTGACCTCATCGCATTCGAATACGACCCAACAAAATGAATCCCTGACAGTTGCAAACCCAAGTCCTTCATAGGAAAGAACTTCAAACTCCGATTCAGCGAGGTTCCCAAAAGTACTACGCACGAAAATAAGAGGATCATAAACAAGATTCGCAACAAGTATGCGTTCTGCTTTTACATTATCATAGGTCTGCGAACCTTTGTAAAGTCTTACAAATACATCATTGCCTTTCCTTATGATACCTATTGGAGCTGCATTTGGCTCCCAACCATTAGAGGTAGTCATAATAACTTCCGATATACCCTCAGTGATACCAAAATCATCCAGATCGAATTCAGTCATTAGAATCTCAAACCCCCAAGTAAAGATATGAACAAACCTGCTATGACGATATCTGCTGTCGATCCGGGATTTAAGCCTTTCTCCAAAAGCAGTTCATCGAATTCCCCCACATCATCCCAGAAAGGAGACATGTGGTAGCCTGAGCCTTCTAACCTTTCCACAATACATTTCGCCTGCAATGAAACTTCCTCAGAGGTATTTTCATCGGTCTTTGTCCTGATGAACGTATCAGGTCTTTCAGAAAGCAGCTTTAGGAACGAAAAAACAACTGCATGATTGATATCAGGTATTAGTGGTACATCGCCGGACATACCCATAAAACGATCCAGCATTTGGGCACACTTCACACAATCACCAAAACCATTGACCCATTCATTAGCGATCTGGTCATAGCCCTGTGAGATCTTCATGAGGTCATAGAGAGTCAGTCCCCCCTCCCTCAATGATACAAATGATGAATCATCCTGAAGATCGAACTCATCCACATCGTTCACACGCACCCCTGCTGAACGGAACGCCTTATAGAAATCAATAGCATCATCAGTATCCGTTGAACTGACTATTTCATGGGCACGGGCAACGAGCTCATCCATATCGAGATCATTACCACTGCCAAGGATCTCACCAGCAGCCATTGAAAGAGGTATAAGGAGAAGAAATGCCCCAAAATGCGTGTTCCCACCGCTCTGCCAGCTATTACTATGACAGACCGCACTTCTTAGCAGAGCACCAACCCGGGCATCTTTTTTTGCTGCAGCTTCAATAACGGGATGAATACTTACCGCAGATGCCAGAAAATGTTCATACCTGGTATCCTCATAGTCATGGTGCCTGTCAATATTACCCGGCTTTGGAGATGAGGAAACCTCAAGTATCATTGCCAGCTGTGCACAGCATGCGATATGTGAGTATACAGACCGGTTGTTACAACCATCAATAGAATGCATACCCTGATCACTGTTCATTAACAGGTTTTTTGGCATTATCTAATATATAAGTTGCAAGGTCCTTTTTCAACCGCATATAATCCGAAGCAGAAAGGTCAAGGACATCGAGAACACCGTCTCTCAAATAACAGGGTTTTGAGATCTTACAACACCATGCCAGGCTGCCAAAACATGTACTATCACCAAATTCGAGAGGAGTTCCTTTTACAAATTCCATTTTGATGATCTCAAATTCATCTCGATTATATCCAAGCTGAGCCGCCTTATCATGCACCGCACATCTTTTGACAGGCTTACAGCAAAATGCAAGTCCTCTAAGGTCGCCTTCACCCCGACACACGTGTTTGGGAGAATTGTACCAGCCCATCTGCTCCTGCACTGCACAGACATCTTCAACAAGGGCATCAATGAACCCATCATCCTCAAGCACACCTCTGGAAACCGATATCATATCAGCACCCTTTGAGAACATGTCCCTTGCGTCCATAATGTCCATAATTGAATTATTCCCAATAAGGAAAAGCCTTGTAGAATCACGAATACGCAAAATGGCACGAAGGTCAGCACCAGCACCTTCTTTCATGGCATCGACATGGAGAATGTCTGCTCCTGCGTTCTCAATGCTTCTTGCAAGGGCGACATCATCGACAACGTTTGCCCTCACCTTCACAGAAAGAACCACACCTGTCTCTTTGATCTTCTTTATCCACTCGGTAAGCCTGGGAAGGTCTTTCATCAATGCTTCACCAACACCGATGGAAACCATTTCCTCCTGCCTGCAATGCGCATCAAGCTCAAGTATGCCACCTGCAGCTTTCACTATACTGGCAGCTTTAATAAGAGGGTCAAGGCTTACAGCCCTTACATTGAAACCCACAGCTCCAACGGTATCGACAGCATTTACTTCAGTTTCAAAAAACTCAAGAGGAGCATCCGATAAGAACTCCTGCCGGCCTCTTTCAACAAGCTTTGCTGCAGATGCATTCGTTTCTTTGTCCAGATTATAGCCGCCGATCACTGCAAGACCGGCATTCTTTGCATTTTTGCTGGCAAATGCACTGTCAGTGATACCAGCCATTGGCGCAAGCGCAATGGGGTTTCTGAAAGTAACATAACCAACTTGCAGATCAAAAAGTTCATCGCTCACAATAATAGCCTCATTCAAATGATTTAGCATATCTTGCGCTGTAGAAGAAAGTAGTTACATATTAATGTAACGTTAGGTAAATAGATAGATACAGACGACAAAGGACCGATAATAGTACCAACATTACTAGCAGATAATACATCAAATATCAGAAAAAGAGGCTATAAAGTGGAAACGATCAGAATTGCAGCCATACAGATGGACATTTGTCATTGCAATAAACAAAAGAACATCGAAAAGGCCCTTCGTTTCTCAGAAGAAGCCGTTTCAAAAGGTGCTGATATTATCATCCTTCCGGAAGTGTTCTCCACGGGCTTCTGCTATGAAGACCTTGAAAAGGTAGCAGAATCAAGACCATACCCCACAATTGAAGAACTAGCAGCCTTCTCAAAGAAGAACAAATGCATCATGATAGGTTCCATAATCGAAAAGCATTGCTCCGAGAACAGAGAAACATATACAAATATGGGCTTTTGCCTGGAAGACGGAGAACTTGTCGGAACCTACACAAAGACACATCCTTTCGGAAAGGAAAAAGGATATTTCGTATCAGGAGACACCATCGAACCGATACAGCTTAAAAAGCAGAAATTGACCATTGGGTTGCAAATATGCTATGAGATAAGATTTCCTGAAATAGCAAGGAAGCTTTGCCTTTCAGGAGCTGACATGCTCATAACCATTGCAGAGTTTCCAAACCCAAGAGAACATCAGTGGAGAACACTTGCCACTGCACGTGCCATTGAAAATCAGATATTCCACATTGCCTGCAATCGCTCCGGTTCAGACCCTAATTCCACCTTCTTTGGAGGAACTATGATAATTGACCCCCTTGGGAACGTAATGGCAGGTGCAAAGGATGAGGAATGTGTGATCATAGCGGAAATTGATACATCCCTTATGAGAAAAACAAGAAAAGCAATACCGGTTTTCGATGATCGCAGACCAGAACTATATTGAGGAAAGAATAAAGAAAAGGAAAAAACAAAGGCAATTGAGATTTTCAGATCATTAAATATCTTATATGTTAAAATTGACATCAAGCCCAAGAATGGTCCTTGCGCCGCCTGCAATATCACGTGCGATCTCAGCACAGCCTATGGCAGCACTCCATTTACCGAGCAATTCGGGCTTCAGGTCAAGATGAGAACCTATTCTTTCAGCAACGTAGTCAACTTCACCAACTGAACCTGCAAGGAAGACCTTTCCATGTGAACCGTGATCTTTCATCAGGACCTGCATTGCTGCAATTTCCATTGATGCGAATAAAGCGATCTGGTCCAGTGCCAGGATGGCAGCACTTTCACCATTGGCTGCAGCCTCAAGAAGTTCATCGTTACCTGAATAAGGAGTGTGTTTCAACACACCTGCATTTATGAAGGCTTCATTGGCACTGCATTTACCCGCATCCACATCCCTTATAGCCTCAAGGTCCAGCGGACCATGCCGGGTTCCCGGTGCAAAGATACAGGCATCGATAGCACCTATGAGCTTACCATCACAAACACCTACTGTAACCGTGTTGGAACTTATGTCTGAGACCACAAGGTCATCTATGCCTTTGCATCTGGCATTGTAGGCTATACCTATCTTCTCAGGACTTGTAGAATGGGAAAATACATTCAATCGAGGATCAGTGTTGCTTTTTGCATGGATCCCAGGAATGAGGACAGCAGGGATAGGAGAATTCCTTATCGCATCGAAGACAAGCGTTCCGGCTCCGGTCTTTTTACCGACACCCTCTATGCTCAGAACGCCCCTGGAATCGACATTGTCCATATCCTCGATGCTTACGATACCATCACCCATGGAATAGGTTACAGCTACAAGTCCTATATCAGAGATCCCAATATCAAGATTAGAAGTGATCGAATCGATTACCTGAGCCTCGGACATGCCGGATACCTCTGTACGTGGCATTTCAAATGTTCGTACATTTCCCTCACATATCCCGGCAAAACGCATTGCGTTAGTCCCGTGGTCAACTCCGATGAACATCGATCACACCTTGCCATCAAATGTCGAAAAGCATAGCATTAAGCTCTTCCATCAGGGGTACCCCTTCTTCACGGGTAGCAACCGTTGTAACGATCCTGATTTCCTGAGCTGAGGTCCCATGGGACAGAAGAAGACGGAGATTGCCATGCTCATCGGGATGTGGAAGCACTTTTGCGTTCAGATTCCCACCAGGAGAGCTCTTACCCCTAACAGTGATCACGGAAGGGACGATGCCCTTGACCTTTTCATGCTGACTGATGATGCCAAGGATCTTTTTACCCTGACGTTCACCAATGACAGTAGTATGTGCTCCATGAAGTTTCTCTTTCAATGACGCTTCCTTACTTTTTATAGCAGTATCATCCATGAACAAAATTTGGAAGAATCATATAAAACGTTAGTGGTCTACAGAAAGTAAAATTTAAAAAAAAGATAGAATATGCACCAAAAGGTGCATTTTCAAGTATCAGATATTCTGAACGTCACTCATGTCAAGAAGCTTTATCTTCGCATCATCAAGGACCTTGACCGCACCTCGGATATCGTTGACGCGAACAATGAGGAAAGCTTTCTCTGTCCTGGTAACGAAAGCATAAGCGTAATCGATGTTGATATCCTTTTCACCAAGAACTTCTGCGATCATGCCAAGCTGACCAGGCACGTCTTCCATCTCCACACCAAGGACATTAGTCTCCGAGACGGTAAATCCGGAATCATGCAGCACCTTGTGAGCCAGATCAGGATCATCGACGACCATTCGGATTATACCGAAATCGCCCGCTTCAGCAATGGTAAACGCCCGGATGTTAATACCGGCACCTTTGAACTTGTCAGAAACGCTTGCAAGCCTCCCTGGCTTGTTCTCTGCAAATAATGAAATCTGTTTGATCATTTTATCTTCCATGAGATCGCCCCATATCCTAATTTAAATGATGTCTTCTAAAGCTTATAACTTTCTGTTGTCGATCACTTTCTTTGCCTTGCCCATAGAACGTGGCAATGAACCGTGTTCCACAAGTTCCACCTTGACAGCAATGTTCAACACGCCCTTAAGGGCTGATGCCACCTTTTTCTCCAGGTTGATGATATCATTGACCTTGTCACTGAATGCCACATCGGTCATCTCGATCTGCACCTTCATGATATCAAGCTCATTTATCCTGTCCACGATGATCATGAAGTGTTCGCCAACTTCGGGTATCTTCATGAGCACAGACTCGACCTGTCCGGGGAACACATTGATACCACGGACAATGAGCATATCATCTGCACGACCAAGAACACGCATGATACGTGGATGTGTCCTCCCACATTCACATTCATCCCAGTTCAGTACAGTGATGTCACCTATGCGGTATCGTATGAGTGGTAATGCTTCCTTTACAAGTGTGGTTATCACAAGTTCACCGCGCTCGCCGTTTGGTACAGGCTCACCTGTATCAGGATCTATGACCTCAACGAGGAACTGGTCTGCCCAGATGTGAATACCTTTCTGTTCCCGACATTCCGTGAAGAGAGGACCGCTAAGTTCGGATGTACCGAAGATATCATAGGCTTTGATACCTGCTGACTCCTCTATCCTCTTACGCATTTCTTCGGACCAGGGTTCAGCACCGAAAACACCTACACGCAGATCAGTATCATCCTGGAAGCTTACGCCTGCACTCTTTGCAGCCTCTATCATGAAGAGGAAATATGAAGGAGTACAACCGATAACGGTTGTGCCGAGATCCTGCATAAGTTCGATCTGCCTGTCAGTGTTACCGGAACTTGCAGGTAATACCGTACAACCGGTCTCTTCTGCACCATAGTGCATACCCAGACCGCCTGTGAAAAGACCATAGCCATAACCTATCTGCATGATATCGTCACGTCCGACACCAATCGATGTCATGGCACGGGCAAGGGATGTGGTCCATGCCTTTATGTCATTATCAGTATAACCGACAACTGTGGGTTTACCGGTAGTACCGGATGATACATGAAAACGTACAAGTTTATTATTGGGAACACAGAACATACCTGTGGGATACGTATCCCTCAGGTCCTTTTTGTACGTGAAAGGAAGCTTCGTGACATCATCGAGACTCTTGATGTCCTCTGGCCTTATTCCTGCATCATCAAATCGTTTTCTGTAAAATGGAGAATGCTCATAGACATATTTCACGAGGTTGCATAACTTCTCCCCCTGTATCTCCTTCAACTCTTCAACAGGCATTCTCTCGATCTGTGGATTCCAATATTCTATCATATTTATCACGCTATTGTCGATCAATACTGATGGTGGTTTGTTACAACCACTTATAGACTCAACGGGTTTTTCTTAGTTCTCAAAATTTCTTTCACCAACTCAACGCACTCGAAGAGAATAGTGTCCATATCAGCTACAACATCTATTCCTGCTGCACCTGCATGACCGCCACCGGTTCCATCGTAGTGGCTGCTGATCTCTTCCATGATCTTGCCAAGATTCACACCTGCATTGACAGCATCGCGTTTGGCGCGACCGCTTACTCTTATGTTATCGGATCTTGCAGTGCCTACAAAAGCAACATCTCCACCGATATTGATAAGCATGGAAGAAGCAGAACCACCAAAGGAACTTACGTTCGAAGTAACGACCAGCCAATCACCGACACGTTCAACATCTGCCCGTGATGCTGTTTTAAGCATCGCGATCCTCATGGAGACATCCTGAGGTGTTGATGCCATAAGATCGAGCACTTCTGCATATTCGACACCGCTTGAATCGATTATCTCAGAAAATGTCTTGAACGTTCTGCTCGTAGCATGCTTGAAATGACCTGTATCTGTCACGATCCCGGCCATGAGTCCAAGAGCCATGCGATGCATTATAGGTGCACCCATGCATTTCAGAACATCATAGACGATCTCTGCTACTGATGTGGCATTACGGTGAAGGTAAAAAGATGCATTCTCTGTCAGTGCAGTAGTTGCATGATGATCTACTACACAATAGTTGGTAAGTTCAATATCATTGAGCTGTGCGCTGGTAGATGTGTCTACGACCACTACCAGATCATAATCTTTAGGATCAGGATTATCTATTACATCTATCTCCAGCTTATCAACAAGTAATGCTGCAACTCTGTTACAGCCATCCACAAGCCCCACTTTGCCCCCGATAGCCTCAGATAATGCAAATGCACTACTTATGGCGTCCGGGTCGGCATTTCGATGGCAGAGATATAGGATATTGTGATAATCGAGGAGACGGTTGTAGAATCCAGCTTCGTCAACCTGCATTGCTACCTCTCATCCACTCAGATAAGTATCGTCTGAAAAGGATAAAGGAGGGTTTACAAGGATCACTGTCCCTGAGTACCCATTGCCTGCTTAAGTTGTTCCTGAAGCTGGGTAAAACGCTTTGAGATGCGCTCTTCCTGGCGTGTGACAGATTGAAGCCTAAGTGAAAGTGTCTCAAGTCTCTCTTTCAGCTTTGTGACGGTATCATCCTTGTTTGACTGGATCTGAAGATCACCTACAGCCCTGTAGACAACAGCATCATCGGAAAGCTTTTCAAGCTCTTCCAGTGCCATTTCAGACTCTTTCTTCATAGATTCCATCTGGTTCTTCTGCATAGCAAGAGCCTGCGCCTGCTGCTGAACCTGCTGTAGTTGTGCGATCTGATTCTGCACTTGTGGGGGTATTTCTGAACTCATATTGGTTTCACCTGACCAGTCAATAAACCTGAAATGATTTTAATGTTTCTATCCAGGGTCCAGTAAAATAAAAAGCAGGGTCTCTCATACACCATTTATGGCATTCTTACCGACAGCACATACATCATGTGCTATTTGCATCAGACGAAGCCAGGTGTTGAGTGTGGAACGCATTGATATGATGTCATCAGCAGTGATATTCATCACAAGGGAATCATGACTTACCTTTACATCCACGATAGAACGTTCAGAGACCATGGTCCCAAGTTCAGGTAAGATGCAACGATATATGGCCTCTGCATTCTCTGTTACAAAAACAGATTCAGAAGCCATTTTCATTCAGATATCCCCATTTTGCGATAATTTTTGATATTTAGCCTGAAAAGCATATTATCACGATAAATGAATTCAAGATGATCATCGCTGGCAATTAGACATTTTGAATCGTAATAACATTCCCCTTCAGGAATATCGAGATAATAGGAAAGCATCTCAAATAGCTCACCATCGCCATTTATTGAAGGCTCCAGCGCCTTAAGAGGAGTATATTTGTAACCGTCCGGATAAAATACGCTCAGATGGATCGATAACAGTTCAACGCCCTCGCTATCATAGAACATAATGCTCCCCGGACTTCCGTGATAATCACCTATGACCATCAACAGACCACCTTCACACAAAGAGACAATGTCCATCAGACTCGTTTTTCCACGAGCTACATATTCGCAATTAAAAAAAGATGCCAAATACTTGCACATAGTGCGAGTATTGGCTGAAGGTTTGCGAGAAGAAGTGATTAGCATGACTTCTTACTCGACCTTAACCTTTTTGATCGATGACTGCGGCCTTTCTTTTACAAGTATACGGTGTCCGCAGTACGGACAGCGAATACCGGTATATCCATAGTCGATCTCGACTGGCCGCTTGCATCGGGTACACTTATAGTCCATATTTATTACTCAACCTGTTCAGTGGCTTTCTTAACAGTCCTCAACACAGTCTTACCGACTGTTGTAGCTGGGATGTAAGTACCACCTGCAAAAGTATATCCACATTTTTTACATTTCCAGATGCCAGTCCCAACTCTCTTTACAGTCAGGCGTGCACAGCTTACGCATTTGTGCGCTGCATGCATCTTCTCTTCGAGATCAGCAACCAACTTTCGGTCTCTTCTACCATATCGTGTACCAAATCTTCCTGCGGACCTAGATACACGTCCTTTCTTAGTATATTTCTTTGCCATTATAAATATCTCCTTGAAGCAGATTCCTATTTATGATCGAGCTTATAATGATCGAGTATAATCGTTACGAGCCTTCATTGAATCAGAGACGATTCAGATGTTGAGGAGGTATTCCTCTCTGATTTGCGCTCCTATCTCACGTGATTTTTCAACGGATCTCAGGAAGTTCTCTTCTGAGAGCGTACCTGGACCGCTTTTCTGCATAGCACAGATCGAACCATCCTGATTGGTCACTATAGTGAGCCTTAGATCACTAACTGATTCCTCATTATTGGTCGCATCAATGACAAGTTCCCCTCCAATGTCAACAAAGGAGAGAGAGACCGGCATTTCGCAGATAGGCAGTTTTACATCCTCTCCACGACCTTCGCGTTCTCCTGGAAGAGTTGCTGTCATAAGCGCCGCAATAGCACCAATTGAAGCAGCATCCAGTAAATTACCACTGTCGTTAAGCACATGAACATCTATGAAAACTATCCAGACCTCTACCCCTTCCGTAATACACAACTTGTTTAAATCAATTGCGCCTGATTCACGGATACCGCGGTCTACCACACGTGCCATTTCAATAGCTTTCTCTCGTGGTGGACCAGCTTCGAAGTTTGGTGAAGCTATAGGATTAAGCTCCATACTTGTGATAATGACGCCCTTATCTGCAGAATCCGCGAACGGAGAGCCTACCTGCAGTTTGACACCGACAAGTACCTGCGTATCACCCAGCAAGACCTTTGCAGAGCCTTCTGCCTTGTCAATGACATTGGTCTCAACTATCAGATCACGCACTTCATCGAACCCACGACCATCTTCACGCTGGCCTTTGAGAGCCAGATTGAACAAATAATCTTTTTTAAGTCTTGATATAGCTTCACTCATTTTTCTCACCCTCATCCTCATTGGACTCAGCGTCCTCTGGCTCTGAAGAGCTGTCACCCTCGGACTCAGTACCTTCATTTATGTCGAACTCAGAGACATCTTCCCCGAACAGGTCCTCAGCTTCATCAGAAGCATTCTCGACCTCGTCATCCGTGAAAGCCTCTCCCTCATCCTGAAGCTCGAGGTCCTCATCCACTTCATCTTCAAGCTCGTCGTCCTCACCCTCAAGTGCGACCTCAGAAACTACCTCAGAAACTACCTCAGAAACTACCTCAGAAACTACTTCAACGTCCTCAGCTTCATCTTCGGAAGTTGCAAGCTCAGCCTGAAGCTCAGCTTCCTTGAGGAGCTCCTCTTCGTCAGTAGTACCGAACTTTGATAAAAGGGCCTCCTTCTGGATAGCAAAGATCTGCTCACAGCCCTTCCTGGCCATCTCGATACCCTTAGCGATCTCATCAGCAGTAAGGTTACCATCCATCTGAAGTAAAGTGATCTCGCCATCCTCGGTCATTGCAATAGGCAGGTCAGCATCACCATAATTGTCTTCAGGTTTATTAAGGTCGAGCACAAGCTGACCATCCACCTTTCCGACAGCACATGATGCAACCAGTCCCTTCATAGGAATACCTGCATCCACAAGTGCAAGTGTAGCAGCATTTATAGCTGCTGTCCTTGTACCTGCATCTGCCTGAAGGACCTCTGCAAACACATCAATAACAGCACCCGGGTAGAACTGTTTCATCACAACAGGTTCGAATGCCTCTCCGCTTACCTTTGAGATCTCAGTACTCCTCCTGCTTGGACCAGGACGGATACGATCCTCCACAGAGAAAGCAGCCATATTATACCTATACCTTACAAGTGCTTCACTTGGACGCTGAAGCCTGCGTGGGTGAAGTTCCCTCGGGCCATAAACAGCTGCAAGGACCTTGTTGTTACCCCATTCAAGATAACAAGAGCCATCTGCTCTTGAGAGTACGCCCATTTCCACGGTCATTGGGCGGATCTCATCAACACGCCTACCGTCAAGACGAAGTCCATTCTCGTCAATAAATTTTTCCGGTTTATCACTCATATTTAATCTCCAATTTCATCTCATTCTCCCATCTGCAAACACAAAAGGTCTTAATCAGTCTCTTCAGGATCATTTTCCAGCAAGACATCGACCTTACGACTGGTCTCTTCGGTAACGTCATCATCTTCAAGGGACACACCAGCAACTTCCTCATCTACTAGCTGTTCTTCATCGGAACTCTCAGTCCCTTCCGGCCCACCCCTCAAAAAAATGCCGACCTTATCCGTTAAACCGGATATATGAGATTCACTTTCTATCATTTCGATCGCTGTTGTCAGACGATCCATATCATTATCCCTACCATTGATCCAGATACGGCCGTTCTTTCCTACGAAAACATCACAATTCGACTCTTTCTTAAGAACAGACACCATTGAACCCCCGTGCCCGATGACACGTGGTACCTTTGCAGGCATAACTTCAATGATACGACCTTGTCTTAGGACCTTTGAGCCCTGTTCACGCATTGAAAGCTCTACTTTCATAGCCTTGCTGACATCTTTCACACGAACAACGACAGAGTCGCCAATATCCATGAACTTCCTCATTTCAGAAGAATCAACACGTTTAGGAAATTCAGATACATGAAGTAGACCATCATACGGAGAGCCTGTTTCCATTATCCAGTTGGAAGGAGTAACATCAATGACTTTCACAATAATGAAATCCTTACGCGAAGGAATATATTTTCCAGAAAAGGGTACTACTGAAACCCTTCCCTTGAAATTCGCAACTCCATAAAGTAAAGAATATATATTCCCGTCTTTAACATAAGTGCCTGGCCCGGCCATTTCTTTCTTCTCAGAAAGCAATTGCCCGGGAATTACTATATTACGATCCATTAATTAACCTCTTACAAAAGTTTTGTTTCCGCATCACCTTTTGTCAGATGGTTCACAAGACCATAAAAGTCATTCTGCATGCCTGCAGGGATCTTGACAACCGCAACCCAGGAACCATCGTTCTGCCAGCTATCCCTGAGCATGGTCCCGAACTTTGCGATATCCCCATAGGATTTTGCTGCATAGTCAGAAGGGATCTTGACAGCGATCTCAACTTCTTCAAAACGAATAGGAATGATCGGTCTTATTGCCTTCATGACAATATTGACCTGCTCATCCACACTCTTCAGAGGATCGATATGGACCTTTGCCTCTTCCATTGCTTTTTCGATCCTTCCAGGAGGGTGAGGTGCCCTTGTTTGAGGATTTATCGCATTTTGTGCAATAGTGGAAATGACCTGTCTGGTCTTCTCCTCAAGAATATGTTTCCTCTGTTCCTTGGTAAGCTGAAGTTCGCCGTGTTTGATAATATACGCTGCGATCTCAAAAACGTCATCTGTCTGGAATGCATTGTTAAGATCGGATTCAGATGCATGGTCTCCCCTGCCAGAATCCTCGAAAACTGCCTCTACTGCAAGAACGTCCTCAATTTTAACATTGCCTCCTTTCTTGAACTCCAGAGCCCCGTCAGGATCCACAAGCACTTCATAATGTTTGCTGCCTTTCTTTAGCCTTGCAACCAATGATTCATCAAGAGATACCATACTCTAAACCCTCCTATATTACCTAATAATGCTCAAAAACACATTATTAGTCCTGCTTCTTTTCCTCATCTGCTGCTTCTTCAGTGGTTTCGTCAGCATCGTCTTCCTTATGTTTAGCAAGAATGGCTTCAACGTATGACTCGACCTCTTCGACAGGACATTTCCTGAACTGGCGGTCCTCAAGAGTGACCAGGCCCACTTCAAGTGTTGCAGGATCGATCTTTACATCAGATGCCCTGTAAAGCGCTTCCATTCCAAGCATTACTGCTTCTTCCATGGTCATGTCATCACGATGCATTTCCTCGAAAGTTTCCATGAAAACATTTCTGCCTGCTCCGATAGCTGTTGCCTTATACTCAAGAAGTGCACCGCTAGGGTCACTTTCGAACAGCCTGGGTTTGAGGTCATCGACACCTGCGATCAAAAGTGCAGTACCATAAGGACGGACACCACCATATTGCGTGTATGTCTGCTTGTGGTCACATATCTTCTTTGACAGAACCTCAACACCGATAGGCTCATCATAGGTGGCCATGTTGATCTGAGCTTCCACTCTAGCCCTGTCCACGAGAGCACGTGCATCAGCAACAAGACCTGATGTTGCGACTCCGATATGCTCATCTATCTGGAATATCTTTTCGATGGATTCCGCTTCGATCAACCTGCTTGTGATCCTCTTGTCAACAATAAGGACAACACCGTCCTTTGCTTTAATTCCAGCAGCAGTAGTGCCTCTTTTAACGGCTTCCCTTGCATACTCTACCTGAAAAAGCCTTCCATCGGGACTAAAAACAGTAATTGCTCTATCATAACCCATTTGTGGTGCCATTTGCATGCTCTCTTATCTCCTACTAATTATTTTGTGATGCTAAAAAACGTATGAATAGAGTTTCTGTACATTCATCTAGTTCACTTAAAGTAATTCCAAATTATAATATATATGACTGTTTATGTCTTTTCTTCAGGACTATATACAGTACACCCTTCTAAATACTTTGTTGTTGCTCCATGAACAGTCCCGGATATACCAAGAACATGAATTATCACCGGCTTGCCATCCACCGATGTAACCGAAGCAAGAACAGCACGGGTCATATCCATACGGTCCCGAAGACAACGTACAATACCTTTTGAATCCTCAAAGTCAAGTAACTTTATATCGCATTCACTTGAACCCTTATCGCCCACTAGCGAACTGGCACATGAGAATATCTCACGAAGGAGATCACTTCGATCGACCCTATTGCCACCTATAAGTTCAAATGCAAAATATCTGCGGTCCTGACGCAAGGTCGGAGGAAGGACTTTCAGCTTCATTTATCCTCCTGAACAGAAAGAGAAGGCTCAAGTATCTCCACCCCTTCACAAACATAGTTCTTATCATGTCGTTTCTTTTGAACTATCCCCAAAGGAGTTTCCGATAATGCCATAATGGCCTCATCCTTTTCCATTCCAAAAAGAACTGCAAGTGCAATGATCTCCCGAGGTGCACGCAGGCCAAAGATAGACGAAGCATTGCTTGTAAGCAACATTGGAACATCATATTTCCTTGAAAGTGCCAGATAATCCCTGAAATGAGATAGACTGTGCACACGTCTGCCGCCACGGGACATGATCAACGAATCAATATCAAATGCAATAGCAACATTATTTTCACTCGCAGATTTTGCAAGCACATGATTTAAGCCACTGCCCTTTGGAGTGGACGGGTGTAAAAGGACATCAACGTTCGAATTCTCCAATGCTGCACGATTAATTCCCTCATCGCCACCATGCACAGCCAGAACATCCACTTTATTGCGATATTTTCCAACAAGACCATGAAGTTTAGATGGATTGGAAGCCACAATCTCGACCGTACGAAAAATATCAAAACCTTCAACGCCATCAGATTTTAGCAGCCCCTCTGCCGTGGAATGATTGCTCAGACCGATCCCGGCAAAACCAAGATGTTTTGCCATTGAGACCAGTTCTTGTGCCGTATTTTTTCCATCCGGTACAGAGTGAACACTAAGATCATAGAATGAACGTTCAGCCAAATAATTCCTCCACGATCCTGCCGGCTTCCAGCCGATCCTTTGGATACGTTTCGATCTTCACCTTCACAATTATCGCATCCGATGAGGAGGATAACTTGATCTGGCCATTGAAAGCTGCCTGCTTGTCGAATCTCAGATGGAACATCTGGTCATCATCAAGACGGTCAGGCATCTCCTCACGAAGAAGTTCTACATCTTCAGGCGTCATTTTTGGCCTGACGAATGCAGCAAAGGCCTTTGTGTCGGAATTGCGCTTGATAGTTGCACTGAACGTGGTAATAGGATTACCATGATACCCTTCGAAGACCAGGGACTCAACATACTTATCCGTATTAGTACACTTGCCCTTGTCAAATGAATTCAATAAAAAGAGATCCAGAGCAGATCTTACTCTGGACTCATCCTCAGTAGCATGTGCGCTTACACGCACAGAGATATAGTGAATCACTTTTTGCTTCTGTTAAGGTTTGATCTTACGCTTGGCCTGGTCTTCTCAGTACCTGTACCGCGCGTCTGCATGCCTCTACCCTTGCGACCTGCACTGGTCTTACCACGGAATACCCTACCGCTGTGAGCCTTGCCACAGATCCAGTTGAGGTTCTTGTCAGATTTGATGACAGGGTGGCTTGGGTCAACGAGAATTACCTCGTACCATTTCTGCTTACCATCTTCGCCTACCCAGTAAGAGTTAAGGACTTCCATGTTAGGGTACTTTCTTGCAGCACGCTCTTCAGAGATCCTCTGAATGCTCTTACCGACAGTGATCTTGTTCTTACCGGTGTGCTGAGTACGCCTTCCACGAATGTAACGGGACTTTCTCATGCTACCCCTTCGTACTTTTACACGAGCAACAACGATGCCCTGCTTGGCCTTGTAACCAAGTGATCGTGCACGGTCGATACGTGTTGGGCGTTCTACTCTTGTAACAGAGCCTTCCTTTCTCCATACCTGAAGCCTTTCCCATCTAAGGTCACGGACGTAAGTCTCGTCAGGGTTCTTCCATGCATCTCTTATATATCCATAAAATGATTTTGACAATTTATTCACCTAGTTTCATGTTAGTTTCACGGTTCAGCTGAAGTTTTCAGCCACATTCCCACGGGATATTATCCCGACAATGAAACATCGATTAGTACGTACACTATGACATTTAAGTCTTTGTATCCAACAGGACTGAAAGGATGATGGCGTTAACTAACTAGAACAAAAATAAGAAAAGAAAACATGGAGCTGGAGAAGGGGAGGCAAATCTTATGATTGAATATAATGTGGGTATCTCGAAAGTAAAATCATATGAAATTAAAAAAATGTAAGTTGAGAGATAGACCCCCTCAACTAATTCTTAATAATAGGGCTCACCTGTACGATACATATCTATCAGTTCACTGACATCTGAAATCGATGTTGAGCCCTGTAAACGGTAGTCATCGATTGCCGCACTCACTTCACCAATATCGATCAAATAGTCCTTGTTCTTATCGTACGGATTGTATGGAACTACAGGGTCTGTAGCTGGTTCGCCCCATCCGAAGTTCTGCGTATACGTTGCAGCATTGCTGTATGTCCTGCCACCGTATGCAAATTCGCCAACCCATATGCCAATACCGATCTCATTATAACTGGGATTCAATATATTTGCTCTGTGCCCAGGAGAAGCCATAAGACGTTCATGAGCTATTGTAACACTTGGAGGTACCCTGAAAGCAATGTTCTCAGCAACCCTATAGGATTCATATGCAGAACTCCTGATCCTTGTAGAGAAAGAAGTACCATCGTATGAATTGTGGCTGAAATAATCTTTGTCTATCATCTCCTGACTATGCTCACTTGCCACATCATTAAGAAGAGAATTGAACCTAAAGGGATCAAGTCCATTTTCTTCACGCTCCAGATTTATAAGGTCAAGCATCTGCAGTTCTTCCTCAGCATATGGATTAGCAGCACTTGCCGCAGGGACAAGCAAGCAAACCATTAGCAAGGAAACTAATAAGATCTTTAATTTGTTCATTTTTCAATTACCGCCCATTTTAAGAATTAGACTATTCGTAGTAATGCCCTCATATTTATCAAATTGAGATTATACAAATTCGTTCATCCTGTTGCATTGAACAACTATATACATCTAATGCACACAGGTCACATAAAATAAGTAAATTAAGGCAGTCCAATATCACATTTTAAAGAGCTTAATAATTGATGAAATAGGAATAGTATATTGATCATAGATTGAATATGAATTTGAATATAATTTAAAAAATATATGACCAGTGCTCTTCGAATTGGATAGAAACACTCGTAAGCTGAATGTATTCAAAAAGAAAGGCATTTTCCCGATGAAGCTAAAAGAAAAGAAAAACGTGGGGCTGGAGAGATTCGAACTCTCGATCGACGGGTCTCTCCGAACAACTGCCTTACGACAGTCAATTCTTAAGAACACACATCAGTGCTCCAACGGCTCTTCACCGACCCACTCCGTCGAGTAGATCTCAGTAGACCCGTTGTTCATCATTTATCCGCTGGAGCCCGTCGCCATTCCAGGCTAGGCCACAGCCCCGCAACCTTGCGATTACAACCCAAAGATACATCTTATCAGTGATATAGGTATCGGTTTAAAAAACAAAAATGGTTCAAGAATGTAACAATTGCACATCCTTCAACCCAAAATGATCATTCTGCATTAATAAGGTCAGCAAGTTCAAGGCAGATCTTTTCGATCTCCTCGCGGATAGTATCGACAGAAACTCCGAGAAGGCCTGCAAGATAAAGTGCTCCTCCGGCACCTACACCTTCCTTCACATAACCAAGCTCATACTGCCTTAATCCCTTATGGGAAGAATTACCAAAACGAGGGTCAATGGCGAACATATCAGCACCAAGTGCCTCAATGATATCATTGAAATTTGCAGTCTCATCATTAGCAACATAACTTGTGGTCACAATGGACACATTACTAAGATCAGTACCCAGATGCTTCATGAAAGCATACACTGCTGCCATCTGAGTTCCGCCTGCAAGGATAACACGCTTGCCCTTAAGACCTGAAACAAGACCAGCCACCGCTGGCATCATCGGGTCACCAAGACAGGTGATCGCGCGCATAGGATCCCCCTTAAGACCACCAGAGACGATGCCTGACGCATCCATTGCCTCTTTCACAACCCTTCTCTTAAGCTCCACAGGATTCTCGGAAGAGCTGCTACTCACATTACTATCATACCCGAGAGCATCGAGAACACCCATGGCAGTGGTCGTACCAGCAGGAGTACTCTCCCCTATTACGAACATATCATGGTCATCGCGAACCTTCTCGCCAACAGAAAGTGCAGCCTTGATGATGCCTTCAACATCATGCACCGCAACATCGTTCCTGATATCTTCCCCATACCTTGCACCAAGGTCCTCAAAAGGAACCTTAGGAGGTATCTTCAGACCAGAGTTCACAAAAAGATGAGGGACACCTGAAAGCTGTAATGATGCACGTGTAATAAGTCCGGGGGTGGGAGTATTATAAGGAGGCGTCATCGGGATCACAGGAGTACTGATGATTCCACCAGTCTCCACAAGCTCCGCGTCGCCTGTCGGAGTATAATCCGTAAGCTTAGCAGTCTTTCCTGCCGCAGACAACTTCTCGATATATGCAGTTTCCGTATTTCCCAATACACAAATGAATAACGGTTTTTCCGGTCTTTTATCATTAGCTATCAGAGATCCCATATCAAATCACCCAGTCAGTATCAATAAGTCCTTGCCACGTAAACCCTTGTACGAGTTTCCTTGCTACAGATAGGACACTTGTAAGTACCATCCTCATCCATATCAGTAGGAATTCCAAGTATGCCTGCACCTGCCTGTTCATCCAAATCGAGACCACACTTTTCTTCACCACACCACGGGACAAGAGCAATTCCATCCTGCACCTTTTCCTTAACATCATCCACAGTAGAACAATCGAAGATGCGCTCGTTCAACTCAGCGGTCGCCTTTTCCAAAAGGGCTGCCTGAATGATCTCGAACCTTGAGATAACCTCATCCTTGATAGAAGCCAGAGGTACCTGTTCCTTCTCACCAGTATCACGTCTGGCGAGCATTGCAGCCTCGTTCTTCAGATCCCTAGGACCTATCTCGATCCTCAAAGGAACGCCCTTCATCTCCCACTTATAATACTTGGAACCCGGACGTTTATCGCTATCATCGATAGTGACCCGAACACCTGCAGCCTCAAGCTCAGCCTTCACATCATTACATGCATTGAGCACAGCTTCCGGCTCTTTGAAAATGATAGGTATGATAACAACCTGTGTCGGAGCGATCTCCGGAGGAAGTACCAGACCCTTATCATCACCATGGGTCGAAAGCAGAGTGGCAATGCACCTTTCAGAAACACCATAGCATGTCTGATGAGCATAGACCTGCTCACCATCAACATCCTCATACTTGATATCAAAGGTCTTTGCGAAATTATCACCCAAATGATGTGCTGTTCCCACCTGAAGCGTTTTTCCATCAGGCATCAATGAATCTACTGCAATGGTATAATCAGCCCCGGGGAACTTATCCCAGCTAGGACGCTTTGAAGGGAGCACAGGAATAGCAAGCCTTTTGTAGAACTCGATATAGAGCCTGATGGCTTCATCTACCTGAGAAGCAGCCTCATCCCAGGTTGCATGAACCGTATGAGCTTCCTTAAAAGAAGTAATCTCCCGGAGACGTATAAGTGGTCTGGTGTGCTTTGTCTCATACCTGAACGTATTGACGATCTGGTAAAGCTTCAATGGAAGGTCCGCATGGGAACGCACCCAAAGACGATACATAGGATAAATAGCGGTCTCACTGGTTGGACGAAGCGCAAGTTTCACATCAAGAGGAGTTGTACCGCCATTGAGGACCCAATAGACCTCTTCTTCAAAGCCTTTGATATGTTCTGCCTCTTTCATGAACTCATGCTCAGGTATCAAAAGAGGGAACATTGTTTCCTGATGATCTTTATCAAGCAATCCACGAATAATATCATAAACATTCCTGCGAATGGAAAAACCGAAAGGATACCAGACATATGAACCTTTCACAGGATAACGTACATCCATGATCTCTGCGATCTGGAGCATATCATTATACCATTCACTGAAATTCTCTTTTGAAGGAAGCGTTGCCTCTTTTTCTTGTTCAGCCATAATGTCACCAATAAGATCGAAACGATTAAATTCGAATTTTTGAGCTAAATACAGGCATCATTTATAGTTATTTCCAATCGGCTGTATCTTATCAGAAGAATCGACTTCCACCTGGGAGGTATCAACATCAAAGACAACCATACCACTATGAAGGTCATTCGCTTCTTCGGCTGAGAGCTTTCTTGATACAACTTTATCAGAGATTATAACACTGTTACCAAGAGGATCTTCTATAATGACGGTCAGAGGAAAATCCCCAGCTATAGCTTTTTCAAGCTGATCCTGCAGTTCCAGTCCACGTGCATACGCATCGGGCTCATCTTTAACCCAGCCAGTAGCGGTCACGACAACCGACTGTACCCTTTGAAGAATACCCTCAATATTGGTAACATATGAATCCGAAACAGAACCTGGCTCAACATCGATCCCCAGTTCAGGGATCCTTATGGTGCCTGAGGTCGAACGTATGACCCTTGCATTGAGGTCCTCAAGTCCTTCTACCTTGAGCTCAAAACGCATAGGATCCTTCTGAGCAAGTATCATTGTATCCGTGAACCTGAACCCACAGTTACAACAGGAAGTGGAAATGTACATAACTTCCCCGAAATAGGGAATTTCATCTCCCTGCCATTTAATGATAAGGTCTTCCTGGCAGAGAGGACAGGAAGTTCTGGTCTCAAATGATCTCGGAGACTCTGACCCGGAACTATCCTCTGCGCTCAATACCTTCCACCAACTATCTTGGATCTGTCGATTCTGACACCTGTCGGAGTGACAAGTACCTGATCATCCTTAATACCTGCAATGTCCCCATGAACATCGATAACAACATCTTTCAGATCCTTAAGTGCCCTGTCAAGCATGAGTTTATCAGCCTTGATATTAGAGATATCGATCATAAGGATATTGCCATTATAGATCTCTTTCTTCAAGTCAGGAAGTTCGTTAAGGTTCGTAAGTTCTGCCACCCTGATGTAGGTCTCTGCAGGTTCATCTGCCATTTCCTGTTCAAATTTACCAAGGTCGAGCTCAGTATATTCATCAGCATCTGTCGCACCCTTTACTCCACTTCCAAATATTTTATCCATGAAATTTGCCATAGTCAGCACCTTTGTCCTAAGATTCGATTGAATGGATTTAGAATATATCTTTAATAATTCTTTTAATATTTAAGCCATTAGCTATTTTGATTTTCTGGCTTCGCATCAATGTTATAGGGTTTAATATGGATGTTCATCATATTTTAATGATAGCTTCCCATCCATCCTGAAATATCATGCCTCAAGGTTCCAAAGTTCATCCCCAACATAATGTATAGACTTAATAGCCTTACCTGACCTGCCCACCATCTCAGTCGCCGGCACAAGGGCACGTCCGATAGCAAGAGGCTTACCATGTGTTTCTTCAACGATAATAACAAGGTCGCCCTCATTCAGCCCATCATCAACTTTAACGATTCCCGGACACATTATATCAGCACCATTCACAACAAACTTCACAGCACCCGAATCAACAGTAACGACATTGCAATCAAGTCCCAATTCCAGCACACCCCTTACAGTAGGGAAAGATACCTCACCCATCTGGAAGAAAAGCACCTTGCCATCAACGATGATGATCTTAAAATCATCAGCCATAGCACTATCAAACTTGCATTCTGAAATACTATCAATAACATCCCCGAAAGTAGATCGAAGACTTTTAAACAATTTGTTCTTTGCAGATTTCCTTAGTTGAACCCTAGACTTTACTTTCAACTTATCACCTTTGATAATAAAACATGATTTTAACCATGCATTATAGCCCCGTATTGTTTTAAACATTTCGAACAGGAAATTGCAAAAAAGAATGGAGCAGTATTCGAAAATAAACAGAAAGATAGCAATACCCCCTGCCAACCATCCGAATTGTTTTGGAGATACTGGTAAAAAGTAGAACCAGTGGCATAAAAAAAGGGAAATTATTATATAATCAATCGTAATAGGAGAGTTCAGAATTTAACAACTATATGTTATCTGTAGTGTAATTTGTCTAAATCACAAATCGTTTCAAGGATTAATTGAAACCGCTGGCATAAGACGGCTTTTCTAAAAAAAACGGGAGGTATCAGCATAACTGGTGCTACAAAACGAGATTTCCGCGCATACACCCTTTCAAATTATAAAGAGATCCCACAGATACAGAATTTTACTCAGGAGCAGCAAGAGGATATCGAGATCGCTGCAAGGATATTTCCGTTCCGCGTTAATAATTACGTTATCGATGAGCTCATTAATTGGGACAATGTACCCAATGATCCAATGTTCAGACTTACTTTTCCTAACAAGGACATGCTATTGCCCCCTCACTACGAGGAGATGAAGCACCTTTTACACACCGGTGCATCGGAAGTAGAGGTCCAACAGGCAATACATAAGATACGTTTGACCCTGAACCCACATCCTGCAGGGCAGCTTGATAAGAACGTTCCCGAACTTAACGGCAAGGTCCTTGAGGGAATGCAACACAAGTATAACGAAACCGTCCTTTTCTTCCCCACACAGGGACAGACCTGCCACACATTCTGCACTTTCTGCTTCAGGTGGGCACAATTCACCGGTATGAAAGACCTGAAGTTCGCCAGCAAGGAGATAGAGACGTTAGTATCATACCTCCAGGAACATCCAGAGGTCAAAGATGTGCTTTTCACAGGAGGAGATCCTATGACAATGAGCGCAAATCTCCTGAAAAGATACATCGAACCTCTCCTCGAGGCTGATATTCGCACACTTGAGAACATCAGGATAGGGACAAAATCATTAAGTTACTGGCCACAACGCTTTGTTTCGGACAAGGATAGCGAAGACATACTGTCCCTGTACTCCAATGTTACCGACCACAACAAGCACATGGCCATCATGGGACATTTCAACCACCCGGTAGAGCTTACAACAGATACAGTCAAGGAAGCCATAAAGAACATACGTGCGACCGGAGCACAGATACGAACCCAATCCCCCCTGATAGCCCACATAAATGATGATCCCGTCATCTGGGAACAGATGTGGAGAGAACAGGTACGACTTGGATGTATTCCCTACTACATGTTCATGGTAAGGGACACAGGTGCAAACCACTACTTCGACACTCCGATAGCAAGAGCATGGGAGATCTTCCAGGAAGCATACCAGAACGTGAGCGGACTCGCAAGGACCGTACGCGGACCAAGTATGTCCACTGACCCAGGGAAGATAAATGTCCTTGGCACACAGGAAATAAACGGGGAAAAGGTCTTTGTGCTTGAATTCCTGCAAGGCCGTGATTGTGGATGGGTACGTAAACCGTTCTTTGCAAAATATTCCCCGACAGCCTCATGGCTTACCGACCTTGAGCCTGCATTTGGGGAAAAGAAGTTCTTCTTTGAAGAGCCAGGAACGATATAAGCATTTAAGGGGACATCTTTACCCCTGTTTCCATACATATCATATTTTTAAAACATACGCCTTTTAACAATAATATTTAAATCAGTTACCGCATTAGGATAACACCTATACGTAGCCAAGGAACTGGACATATCCAGGAGGGCACCATCATGATCAAAGAAGTTACTGACCAGTACAATGCCAAAGAGATCGAAACAAAGGTTCATGGATTCTGGGAGGCGAACAACGCCTACAGATCAGTACGTGAACACAGGAAAGGCGCTAAGAAATTCTATTTCGTGGACGGACCACCATACACCACAGGTCACATCCACCTTGGTACTGCCTGGAACAAGATAATCAAGGACAGTATCCTGCGTTACATGTCAATGAACGACCATGACATCCTTGACAGGGCAGGCTGGGACATGCACGGATTACCCATCGAGGTAAAGGTAGAAGGTGCCCTTGGTTTTGAATCAAAGAAGGACATCGAGACATATGGAGTAGGGAATTTCATTGAGAAATGTAAGGAGTTCGCACTTCGCCAGAAGGACGATATGACCGGACAGTTCCAAACCCTTGGTGTCTGGCTTGACTGGGAAGACCCTTACATGACGCTCAAGGATGAGTACATCGAAGCTGCATGGTGGACACTTAAACAAGCACAGGAAAAGAACCTGCTTGACACCGGAAAGAGAGTTGTCAACTGGTGTCCAAGATGCGAAACCGCAATTGCTGACGCGGAGGTCGAGTATGAGGATCGCGAAGACCCTTCAACTTATATTAAGTTCAAACTAAAGGATGAAGAGAACACTTTTGTCGTCATCTGGACTACGACCCCATGGACCATCCCGTCCAACATTGCTGTGGCAGTTCATCCAGAATTCGAGTATTCAAAAGTAAAAGCTATCAGTGAAAATAATGCAACTGAGACATTGATAATCGCATCAGAGCTTGTTGAGAACGTTCTCAGAATTGGCAGATATTTAGATTATGAAGTTCTCAGTACGGTGTCAGGCAAAGACCTCGAGGGCACAGTTTACGAGCATCCCCTTGCAGACCTTGTACCTTTACAGGCAGAGATAGAACACAGGATATGCAATGCAGATTACGTTACAGCAGATAGCACAGGTTGTGTCCACATTGCGCCCGGACACGGTGTTGACGATTTTGAAGTTGGTGTAAAGAACGAACTCCCGATCTTCTGCCCCGTAGGCCCTAATGGCAGTTACACCCATGAAGCAGGAAAATATTGCGGAATGAACATCCGTGATGCAAACCGCGTTGTTATGGATGATCTACTGGAGAGAGGACTGCTCATGGCCGAGAGAATGATCAGCCACAGGTATGGTCATTGCTGGAGATGTAAAACAGCTATCATCTACCTTGCAACCGAACAGTGGTTCCTGAAGATAGGCGAGCTAAAGGAAGATATGCTCAAAGAGATCAAGAAGGTCAACTGGACACCTGAATGGGCAGGTTCTGCAAGGTTCAAGGACTGGATAGAGGGTGCACGTGACTGGTGTATCTCAAGACAGCGTTACTGGGGTATCCCGATCCCTGTCTGGAAATGTTCAAGTTGTAACAGCCTGACGGTTGTCGGAACCCGGGAAGAGCTTATCGAACGCTCCGGAGCAGACCCGAATATCGAGCTGCACAGACCTTATGTTGACAAAGTGACAATACCATGTGAGTGTGGCGGAACCATGAAACGTGTCGAAGATGTCTTCGATGTATGGTTCGATTCCGCAGTGGCATCCTGGGCAACATTGAGATTCCCACATTCAAAGGAAAAATTCGATGAATGGTGGCCTGCTGACTTTATCACAGAAGGACACGACCAGACCCGAGGATGGTTCTATTCACAGCTTGGGGCCAGTATGGTGGCATTCGGAAAAGCACCATACAAGAATGTGCTCATGCACGGTTTCACCCTTGACGGCAGCGGAAAGAAGATGTCAAAGAGCATTGGCAATGTCATACAGCCTGCCGAGGTAATCGATAAGTTCGGTGCAGACACCCTCAGATCATATGTACTATCAGCAAGTGCACCCTGGGAAGACCTGAAGTTCAACTGGGATGAGCTGGCAACAGTGCACAGGACGAACAACATCCTGTGGAATGTATACAGATTCCCGCTTCCATACATGGCACTTGACGACTTCGACCCACAGAAGGTTTCATACGAATCCGTTGAAGCCCATCTGAGAAGCGAGGACAAATGGATCCTTTCACGCATGCAGACAGTGATCGCTGAGGTCAATAAGGCAATGGATGCGAGATTATTGCACAAGGCAATGCGTTCCATCAATGAATTCGTGCTCGAGGACCTTTCGAGATGGTATATCCAGCTCATCAGACCAAGGACATGGGTAGAAGCAGACAATCCCGACAAACTGGCAGTCTACAGGGTACTCTACGATGTGTTCGTGACCACTGCAAAGTTGATCGCACCATTCATGCCACACCTTGCAGAGGAAATGTACCAGAACCTTGTCAGGAACGTTGACGAGAATGCTCCTGTGACCATCCATCTCTGCGATTGGCCAGCTGTCAACGAAGCACTTGTTGACACAAGCCTTGAAGCACAGATGAAGGTCGCACGCTCTATCGTCGAGGCTTCTTCCAACGCTCGCCAGAAGGTAGGACGTAAACTCAGATGGCCGGTATCACGTATCGTGGTCAGCCCAACCGATGACAACACTATTGCTGCTGTCGAAGGACTGCGCTCTGTCCTTATGGACCAGACCAATGCCAAGGATATCGAGACTACCAATGTCGGCGAAAGCTGGAATGAGCTTGGAGTGGAATCCGCACCTAACCCAGGGGCCATCGGACCGGTCTTCAAGGGAGATGCAGGCAAGATCAGTGCAGCTATCAGTGCAATGGATGCTTATGACCTGAAGAAAGGACTTGTCGGCGGAGAGATGGAGATATCTCTTGCAGACGGTACGAACGTGACCATCACTGAGAAAATGGTCAACTTCAGCGAAACAGTTCCGGAAAATGTGGGAAGTGCTGAATTCAACGGCGGAATGGTGTTCGTTGATGCAAAGCTTACCCGCGAGATAGAGTCAGAAGGCTATTCAAGAGAGGTCATTCGCAGAATACAGGACATGCGCAAGGAACTTGACCTTGATGTCGATGACAGTATCAGAGGGCACATACAGATCAGCGATGAAAGAGTACTCGACCTTGTTCTCGACTTTGAGAACTACATCGCAAAAGAAGTACGTTCAAACGTGCTTGTGATCGGTCTGGATGTCGAGACCACCGGAGAGCTCGCAAAGGAATGGAATGTCGAAGGCATCCCAATGACCATAGCGATCTCAAAGGAAGAATAAAACAAAGGTGTGAAAATGGATTTTAAAAAATGGGAGCCAGTCTATGAAGCTATCCTCGAGGACTTCGGGTTCTCAAGGGAAGATGATCAGAATGCTGCCAACATTCTTTCCCATCTTTTGATAGGACCTAATACCGCAAGTACCGATGTACTTGAAGAGCTCATTTCCGGAAAGGATGTGCTGGTCTGTGGGAATGCACCCACACTGGCACAAGAGCTCGACCAGGTCAAGATCGAAGGCCACGTTGTCATCGCAGCCGACGGTGCCACTGCAACCCTTGTGGACAGAGGTATTATCCCGGCAGTAATCGTGACAGACCTTGACGGTGATGTGGAAAAAGAGATACAGGCAAATCAGGAAGGCTCAATTGCAGTCATACACGCCCACGGTGATAATATTGAACTGATACTCAAGTATGTCTCAAGGTTCAACAACATCATCGGCACCACACAGGCAGCACCCTTTGGCAACATATACAACTTCGGTGGTTTCACCGACGGTGACAGATGCGTTTTCCTCGCAGGCGAGTTCAATGCGGCCAGCATAACCCTTGCAGGTTTCGATTTTGATGATGAGAACGTAACTGAGATGAAACATAAGAAGCTTGGCTGGGCAAAGAAGTTGCTCGGCGTCCTCTGAGCTTTTTCTTTCTTTCTTTCTTTCTTTCTTCTTTTTTGTTCATCAATTAGTATTTTGAGAGAATATACGAAAAGTTGGTTCGGACCTACGCCATGGGAGGAACAACTATTTCAGACAGAATCGAGATGAAATTATTTCCATACACCACCCATAAATATTGATGCCAATCACAATAATACAGTATATTTTATATTGTTTCAATTGTAATATTAAATCGAAAATATAGTCCTTCATTACATTATAAATAAAATAACGTTCATTATAAATTTTAAAGAGGTTTTATGCGAACTTTAGTGATCTGCATCGACAGGGATAATGACCTGGGAGAAAAGGCGAATGTCTCCAGCCCGATCATAGGGCGTGAAGATAATATCAAGGCTGCAGTGGAACTTGCTACTGTCGATCCTGAAGACTCCGACTCAAATACGATCTTCGGAGGCATAAATGTCCTCAATGAGCTACACTCAAAGGGTATTGATGCGGAAATTGTGACCTTTGCAGGGGACAAGAATGTAGGGGTAATATCAGATCAGAGGATAGTTGTCCAGCTTGATGCATTCCTGGAAGAGAATGAGATCACGAATGCGATCTTTATTTCCGATGGTGCAGAGGATGAAACTCTTATACCTATCGTCCAATCACGCGTCAAGATAGACTCCGTAAAACGAATAGTGGTCCAGCAGAGTGCAAATCTTGAAAGTACATACTACATCCTCAAGAACGCATTCAATGACCCGAAGATATCACAAACGTTCTTCGTACCAATTGGACTTACAGCATTGATATATGCAATATTCCTTCTGGCAAACTATCCCGAAGGTGCCATAATCGGTATTTCAGCAGCCATAGGTGCGTACATGCTTTACCGCGGATTCAATCTTGACCAGCCTTTCGCCCTTTTAAGGGAAAAGATGAAGGGGTCCTACTACGAAGGGCAAATGACATTTGTGACAAATGCAATTGCCATAATCGTCGCAGTAATAGCCACAATGATAGGAGCGATCACATTGTGGAATTACTTTACTGCAGGCGGTGGCTGGTATTATGGACTTATCACGTTATTTACCGTATTCATCAATGTTACGGTCTGGTGGTATGTGATAGCCATACTTTTTGCCAACGTCGGAAAAATGGTCGACCTGAAAATAAACGATCATTTTTCATTAAAAGATGTTTCACCATCCCTATTCATTATAGCAATGGGATTGCTTTTCTGGGGTGCAAGTACCTACATACTTACAGTCAGCGCATTACCCGGTGCAACGGACTCACCCAACCTTAGTATCCAATATTTCATCTATTCAGTAGTAGGAGCGATAATAATTGCTCTTGCAGGCATTAAGATATCCCTGAATGGATCCTTTTCTGACACACAACGTAAGATCAAGAAAGGTAAAAAGGATAAAAATAAGAACTAAACCGACAAATTACCACCCATGAGCGTAGATGTAGCAATACTTGGTGGTGTCGGATCCTCTTCTTTTACAGACGGAGACACAAAGATCGTAGCTACTCCCTATGGAGATGTAGGAGTGTACATCATCCATAACAATGGGAAGAGCATCGCAATGGTCCCCAGACATTCCGGTGCAGCAGAACATGTGCCTCCACACATGATCAATTACCGTGCCATCATATGGGCCATCCGTGAACTTGGTGTGAAAAGGATAATAGCAACCAACTCAGTAGGCACCATGAAAGATCATCCAATAGGAAGCTTTGTAGTAACTGATGATTTTATCGACCTTACCAAAAGCCGCATATCCACGTTCTATGACAAGGAAACCGTTCATGTGGACATGACGGAGCCATATTGTCACATCATAAGCAAATGCCTGATGGATTCCCTTGACAAAAAAGGTCTCAGCTATACCAGAGGCACATACGTATGCACCGAAGGACCACGTTTTGAGACACGTGCAGAAATAGTGATGATGAGCACTTTCGGCGATATAGTGGGAATGACAGGATTACCGGAAGTTGTGCTGGCAAGGGAACTGGAAATTTGTTATGCATCCATCTGCACCATCACTAACCAGGCTTGCGGAATGGCCGATAGCAAGATAACCACAGATGAAGTTGTGGAAGAACTTAGTACAAAACAGGATATCCTGCTGGAAATACTGTTCGATGCCATCGAGAACCTTCCCATGGAAAGGGATTGTGGCTGCAAAGATGCAACCCACGGTGCACGCCTTTAAGGCAAGTATGGAAATGATGTGAAGGGAATATTATCACACATAATTGCATCGCATGATGTCGTTAATATGAGTTCGAACTGAAATTAGTGAACTACTGAAATTAAATAATCGCTTCCAAGAGAAATAACTAAATACAATGTAACATCAATTTTAACGCAGATATTGGATCATAGCAGCTTAAGCTCGTGACTTAAAATTATTATTTGGCGAAGGTCAACCTCTCGACTGTAAAAGGTACAGGAAAATAAATACAATGACAAAATTCGATGTAAGAACAGAACTTGAGTCGGTCATTAACAAGAGTCCTGTCGTAGTATTTCTATGCAAAGCAGAACAAGGCTGGCCTGTGGAATTCGTATCAGATAATGTTGTAAAGTTGGATTACACCGTCGAGGATTTTGAATCCGGACGTATTAACTATGCTGATATTATACATCCGGATGATCTGGAATATGTTCATTCCGAGGTTTCAAGGAACTCTGGAGAAGGAAGCATAGAATACACCTAGAAATATAGAATACTGACAAAATCCGGAGATGTTAGGTGGGTCGATGATAGGACTTTTATTAGACGTGATGAGGATGGGACGATAACCCACTATCAGGGGATCATTCTGGACGTAACTGAACGTCAGGAAGCAGAAGAAGCCTTGAAGGACGCCTTAAAGCAGACAAAAGAGATGGAATTTGTCATAAATAGTAGTCCTGTAGTCGTATTTATATGGAAGAATGAACCCAACTGGCCTGTAGAGTTTGTTTCGGATAATATCCTACAATTTGGGTATACTGCAAATGAGTTAATATCGGGGCAAATTCTCTATTCTGACATTATACATCCGGATGATCTGGAATATGTTCGTTCAAGTTTTCGAACGAAACCTGAAGAGACTGATAAGGGCTTTACCGTAGATTATAGGATAGTGACCAAATTTGGAGAAGTTAGGTGGGTCAGTGAGAGAACTTTGATCCGGCGTGACGAAGCTGGTGTGGCCATTTCTCTTCAGGGTATCATTCTTGACATCACAGAACGCAAAAAAGCAGAAGAAGCCCTTCGTCTTGACGAGTTCCGTCTTGAAGCGCTTTTGAAACTTAACAAAATGGCTGGTGCATCTTTGCAGGAGATCACAGATTTTGCCCGCGAAGAAGCAGTCAAGCTAACTAAGAGCAAACAGGGTTATCTTGCATTCATGAGTCCGGATGAGAGTGCCCTTATCATGCATTCGTGGTCTAGGGATGCAATGGAAGAGTGCAAGATCGGTGACAAACCTTTAGTCTATCCTCTGGAGACCACAGGACTATGGGGAGAAGCCGTAAGGCAGAGAATGCCCATCATTACAAATGATTACCAAGCGTCCAATCCCTTTAAGAAAGGATATCCAGAAGGTCATGTGGAACTGAAACGTCATATGAATGTTCCAATCTTCGATGGTGATCGTATCGTCATTGTGGCAGGAGTGGGGAATAAAGAAGAGAACTACGATGAATCAGATATCCGCCAGTTGACACTACTGATGCAAGGTATGTGGACACACATACAACACAAGTTGGCTGCGGATGAACTTAAACAATACTCGCAAGAGTTGACTAAGATCAACAAGGAGCTCTCTGAAGCAAATGAGGAATTGAAATCCCTTGATAAAATGAAGGATGAATTCATCTCAAATGTAAGCCATGAACTCAAAACACCTCTTGTATCTATCATAGGATATAGCGAACTTATATATGAAGGTACATTGGGTAATGTTAGAGATCAGCAGAAAAACGCATTGGAGACGATTTTACGTAATTCCAAGCGGCTCAGACGTTTAGTTGACTCTCTTTTGCACATGAGTCTGACACAAGCAGAGGCTATTGAATATGTATTTGAACCGGTTCAGATTGCAGAAATAATAGATGATGCAATCACAGACATGATTCCTTTGATAAATGAGAAAAACTTGACTATTAAAAAAGATGTGCCTGATAATCTGTCTGATATAAGAGGTGATGAACATAAATTGACAGATCTGTTTACCCATCTTATCGATAATGCAGTCAAGTTCACCCCTTCTGGTGAAATAACTCTAGAGACATATGAAGAGGAAGATAGTCTGCACATAAAAGTGTCAGATACAGGAATAGGTATCGCCAAAGATCTAATTCCCCACCTGTTCCAGAAATTCTATCAGGTTGACTCATCAATAAGGCGCAAATATGGGGGTACCGGACTGGGTCTGTATATATGCAAAAATATTGTTGAAGCACATAATGGAGAGATCTGGGGCGAAAGTGAGGAAAACGTGGGAACAACAGTTCATGCGAGATTGCCAAAATAAAAATAGATTTTTTTATTTTGTTTTTAATTTATTTAGTGTCATAATTATAACCATTTAACAACTAATGTAAATACAGTATGGCAAAAATCATAAAGTCGTTTTTCAAAAATCAGAAAAGCAAGGGGAAAATGGGTAACAACAATAATGCATACACCCCCCTTGTATTTTGATGCGAGTTATCAGTTGTTATTTAAAATTCAATTTGTCCTCCACTCAACTGCCCAGCCCTGAATACTTTGCAGAGTTCGCGTGGGGGAAGAGTGTTGCTATCACACTCAACGCAGATCTGCGTTTAGTGGCAGTTCCAACGAGAAGTAGTTTTTTAATGTACTGGATCGTGTGGTACGAATAAGACGAACGATACGACACCTAAGGCCTTGGAACTGTATCCATTGCTTATGTCTTCATTTTCAGTATTGTTTTACAAAATTCTACCATTAATAGAACTGTGAATTCTCATTCTGCTGAATGTTAGATTGAATCTGTTTATTTTTGCTGCCTGTACACAAATCAATCTATTCATCACAAACTTGCGTACAGCCTGGAATCGATTAATATATAGAATAAACCTGCATCATTTAGTATCAGAATCAAACTTTTCCTGCCACCCACGCTGTACCCATGCTGCTGGCCCATGAATCCTTTTAGCTGCATCTTCAACCCACTTACGTTTAATGTGTGTCCACATGCCCTGCATCAACAACGTCAATTGACGGACATCTGATTCATCATAATCCTCTTCTTTGTTTCCAACCCCTGCAACAGCAACGATTCGATTACCATCAAATATGGGGACATTCATGTGGCTTTTTATTTCCACATGTTCCTCTGGATATCCTTTCTTAAGAGGACTGGAAGTGGAATAATCATTGGTTACAATGGGTTTTCTCTGTCTTACAGCTTCTCCCCAAAGACCGGTACTTTCCAGAGGATATTCTATGGGTTTATCTCTAATTTTGCAAACTTTCATCGCGATTCTGGACCAGGAATGCATTATGAGAATTTTTTCATCAGCACTCAAAAATGCAAGATAGCCCAGCTTGCTTCGGGTAAGTCTTATCCCTTCTTCAAGGGCAAAATCCGTGATCTCCTGCAGTGGTGCTCCAGTCATCTGGCTAAGTTGCAGCAGTGCTTCCAGGCGAGACACATTGAGTTCCAATGCCTCCTCTGCCTTTTTGCGTTCTGTGATGTCAAGAATGATACCCTGAAGAGAAATGGCCACACCAGCTTCGTCACGCCGGATCAAAGTTCTCTCACTAACCCATCTCATATCTCCAAATTTAGTCAGTATTCTATAATCTAAAGTAAAACCTTTATGCACTTTTTCTTCAAGATATTTGTCAAACTCTGCGCGAACACGTTCCAGATCATCTGGATGTATTATGTCAGCATAGGGAATGCGTCCTGATGTGAAATCTTCTGGCATATAACCAAATAGCAGGATATTATCTGTTACGTATTCCACAGGCCAGTCTTTCTCTGCCTTCCACAAAAAAACAATTATCGGACTGCTATTGATAATTTCTTCCATATCAATTTGCGTCATATTATTCCCCTTTCTCCATTTATTAGACTTCAGAAGAATCAAACTCTCTGCCAGGTGGCATCATGATAATTTTACTGTACTATTGCAGATATTAATTACCGAATATCCATTTGTGTAAATGTTTTTATTTTATGCTATATCTACTTATCTGACTTGGGCGAAAGGTAAAACAAGAAGAAATTAATATAAATGTCAGGATTTTATCTAAATCACAATAAAAATAAATATTTTTAATCGTTTGGTTTAATATTTTTAAACATATCTGCTTTTGCATTTTCATAACTAATTTCAAATATTTTCAAATTGCCTTTTAGATCTATCACATTGAAATTAAACAATCTGGCAAATTCATCTACTTTTTCCTCGAAATCCTTTTCATAGGCAAGGCCAGTATCGACCTTTGCAACATGTTTGTATCCCGCATAATCGAAAACTATCTTTACCATTTCTATATCATTGGGATCAGGAGTAAGACGCGTGATCACCACCATATCTCTCCAGCGGGCTGCCTGCATTGGAGTGAGGAAATAAATTCCCTCTCCTTTTGTGTCCTTCAGGGGCTGCATATAGACTTCCCTTCCACCAAGGGCTGCGCAGATACAGTCGTCTACGATCCTGTCTTCCTCATCTTTGAGTATACTGATAGGGCATGGACAGGATTCAAAATCTTTTTCAATATTTACGAGCACGTTTCCGCATAATCCATAGAAAACAAGTATGCTGTCAGAATATTTGACCATCAGATCCACAGTTTTGTACACTTCATCCTTTAGACGTTCTCCTTGTGAATCAAGTTCGATCTCAAGTAAATATACAATAAGGGAAAATCTCTCAACGTCTTTTCTTTCGGATTTAATGGTTATTTTAGCAAGAGGCAGTACTGCATGGGAATATCCTATATCATTCAGTTTCTGATCCAATCCAACAGAATTCTCATTTTCAACTACGATCACTTCATCAAGTGTTGGATCATTTTGGATCAGATAAACAATTTCATCTTCAAACATTTCACAGCCTACAATACTCATTACAGGCATAGATATTTCTCCCCTTTTGGATTAAAGATATTTAGATTGTTTATTTTTCAGTTCATTTATGGAGACCTGAAAGTTTCCAGAGCTAATTAAATGTCAATTGAAGTCCCCATTTCTGCAGTTATCTTTTATTTTGCATTATCCCATTAATCTATTAGCTTTTTCTACATATAAATCTCTTGAACAAAATTTGCCATTTCTACATCAGTAGGAATAATTATGCATCAACGTTTCGGAATTCTGTTCGAGAACCAATTTATCGAGCCTTTAGGTACTTCTTATCAAATACATAGTATAGTATTATAATCTACCAATTGTACCAAAAATATGGTTTCAATAGATACCAAATATACCCAGATATTACCATGAAAAAAGATCCATTATAAGATACTACATATCCCCCTCTGAAACTAAAGCCGAATATGAGCTATCAATTGCAGAACTTAGAAAATGAAAAATAACGTGCTTTAATTATCCCCTATGAAATGATATGCCTAAGTTCCGTATTATTTTTCGAAAAGCGGAAATAAAGAGACTTGATTTTACTAGTTTAGAGAACTACATGCTAATTGGTCTATTCCTACATGTGTAGGAAACTCCTTTGAACACTTGAACATATGCCAGAGATTTTATTCATGCCCACGTGTATGGAAAACTCTGTCACATTTTGCTTTTTGCCTTTTTCTACAGGTAGAACAGATAGTGTAAACCGTTTATTTTTGTCAATGATGTACAGTAAGATATATGAATAAAATGAGTTTGTTGACTTTTATGCTTGTCTTCGTATTACATATCCCGAATTTGAAACATCTGTTTGACCATAGTAAGGATCATTGGTGTAATCGATAGCAAAGTCATATTTTGGTTAGACATTAATATTTGAAGAAGGACCGATTTCAAGAAAACTGTTCAGGGTAACTCTTAGGAAAAAGAGTTAAAACCAGATATAGGATAGAATGGAATAGAACTGTATAATGGGAAGGAAAAAAAGTAATATATTACCCTGTGCTGTCGTTCATCATGCAATATCCCTTGAAGTATCGATCTGCACACCTTCTGAAATTTTGAACTTGAGAATGTCCGAATTTGGCACCATTCCGCGTATCTTGGGAATTGCGAGCTTGCTTATTACATGATCACGGTCGCAGTCAACGCTTACATCGAAGATGACATCAGAAGCATTAAGCACTTCATTTTCAATCTTCTTATCATAGCATCCCTTCAATGAATAAAGGTAGGTCATGCTATTGATCTCTTTAGAGGTCTCGTAGATTATGTTGGTCAAACGCTTCAACAGACCGGGATTCACATTCAGCTTCATGAAGAATGAGAAATTGTCAAAGATAATGTTGATATCTTCATCACCAGCATCTTTCTGGATGTTGCGCAGATTATATTCAGTGAACTCGATGATCTTGGAGTCGACATACTCATTGCCCACATTATCGATCATATCACCCAGTTGAGTAAAATAATACTCGCTGTAGATATCGACAAATATGATACGAGAAGGATCAAGGTGCTGATCCATGATATCCCTCATGATATATTTAGGTCTGCGGCCTGTGGTAAAATAGTACGTCTTGCGTGCTTGAGTAAATTCGTAAAGGAAGACCTCTGCCATCGATCTGGGATCTGCCGAAAAATAGATCATGGAACTAAGTGGCAAACCACCGCCAAGGTTTCTGTCCAGAACGTAGATACCAGTGGGTGAAATGACAGGATCTTTATAGACCGGGGTCTTAGGCTCAGGCACTTGACCACGAGTAGAGACTAACGACTTTGGAACGGCACACAAGTCAAGTTTACGTTTGCTGATAACCTCTTCTGAAGTCGAGCGTTCTTGTACTGCTTCATTTTGCTGCTGCGACGACTTTGGAGTAAGTATTACCTCCACACCCATAGAAAGACTACCTGACATGTTCTACCCCCACCAATTGTATCCATGTAATATTGTTCAAGAAATATATAACTGTGCGCATACATATAAGGATTGTGAACACATATACACTTTTGTGAACACCTTTATTCTAAAAAGGTTTGGACAAACATGATTTATATATGAATACACCTCTTTGAAATCAGAAAATGACTTTGTGGACATTCCTAAAAGCTGAAAAGGCAAAGGTCATCGTAATGGCCATCAAAGACCGTAAAAGAGTGCCACTCCTAACCGGGGAGCTCATCCTTCACACATCCCCTGCAGGCCCACGTCCGCATAAATTTCGCGTGGTCAAAGATGATAAAGAGGAGTTAAGACAACCAGAGGAGTTCATTGAGCTTCTCAGGATCTCAGAGCGCATTCTTATCGATGTTGAGAGTGAAAAGAGGAGCGAAGCTGCCGTCCGGGAATTTATGGATGATTTCCACCTGGAATCGGAAGATGTGCATGTGTGCAGGTTCTGTCTGCTAAAGAAACAGTTCAATTTCATTAATAAGAAGTCGATCAAATATCATCACGAACTAATTTGCGAGGATTGTGCAAAGGAAGAGCTTGAGATGGCACTTCGTAATGCACATAGTTATATTGGTGATGAGGCTGCAGATCGCATCCTGCAGATCATGCTCACCACGCGTGACCTTGACCGTACCATAGGCATGCTGAGCCCGGAAGAACTTGACCTTGAATATACACGGTTCGATACGATAGAGCAACAGACACATGCCAATAAGATAAAGATAAAGGATGTTCCGCTCTCAAAAAAGCTTAAAGATATACTGCTTCAAAAATCCGATACATTCCTGCCGGTACAATCACTATCCATCGAAAAGGGATTGCTGGAGAGAAGGAATCAGCTTGTTACATCAGTTACTGCTACCGGAAAGACCCTTATTGGAGAGATCGCGGGTATTGAGAACATCTTGCATGGACACGGAAAGATGCTCTATCTTGTCCCTCTTGTGGCACTGGCGAACCAGAAATATGATCAGTTCAACAAACGTTATTCTGGGATAGGGCTCAATACCTCGATAAGGGTAGGAAGTTCGAAGATAAGGACATCGAAGACAAACAAGATGAAAAGGGGACTTGATGCCGACATTATAGTGGGTACATATGAAGGTCTTGACGTTATACTTCGTACAGGGGATGCCGATCTTCTGGGACAGATCGGTACTGTGGTCATCGATGAAGTGCATATGATAGAAGACTCTGAGCGCGGTCACCGTCTGGATGGAGTTATCGGGAGGCTCAAATACGTTGCATCAGGTGCACAGTTCATTTACCTTTCAGCAACTGTGGCAAAACCAAAGTTGCTCGCAAAAAGACTCAATACCGAGCTTGTGGAATATGAATACAGGCCGGTACCCATTGAAAGGCATCTGCTTTTCTGCCCGGAGAGCAGCAAGATCAGACTGATGACAAAGCTTGCCAAAGACGAGTATGCCAAGGTTTCTTCGAAGGGACACCGGGGACAGACGATCATATTCACAAATTCACGCCGGAACTGTCACAGTATCGCACAGGCAATATCAATGCCCGCATCCCCATACCATGCCGGTCTTTCAATGGAGGAGAGAAAGAAGGTCGAAAGGCGGTTCGAGAAGGGAGACATACCAGTAGTGGTAACTACAGCAGCCCTTGCGGCAGGAGTGGATTTCCCGGCATCGCAGGTCATCTTTGAATCCCTCGCCATGGGTATAGAATGGCTGAACATGCAGGAGTTCCTGCAGATGCTTGGCCGTGCGGGAAGGCCTGATTTCCATGACCGAGGTATTGTCGTCTTGCTTGCCACCCCTCAAAAGCATTATACCAGTGAGCAGACCGGTACTGAAGAGGAAGTTGCCATCAGGCTGTTGAATGGCGAGATGGAACATACGGATGTGAAGTATGGTGAAGAGGAACAGATAGAGGAGATCCTGGCAACCGCTGCTGTAACCACATCCAAAAGGGACCTGGAGACCATACACCGGAACATGCTGGCGGACTTTGAATTTAGTTCATTGCTTGCTAAATTGAAAAAGAAGAAGTTCATTACCATAAAGGATGATCACATCACACTTACGAAGTTCGGAAGTATTGCCGCCGGACATTTCCTTTCGATCTCAAAGGCGTTCTTGATACGTGATGCGGTCCTTTCCGACCATAGAGCCATAGAGATAGTCACGAATCTCGAGTTCTTCGAGGCTGTTTATTTCAAGTATGCAGCCCAGATATCAACTGCCCTGAAGATAAATATGCCTTCAAGGGTGTTCCAGGGAGCTTCAATGGATATTGTTATGGAGGGTGAGAACCTTTCGAAACTTGAGACCAAGATGCAGGACCAGATACTGGACTTTGCTGCGGATTTCCTGACGTGTGGATGCAAGGATAGCCCATTTTGCGGATGTCCTGAGCATTTGTTCTCCGAGAAGATCATCAACATGAGGATGGATGGTTATGATCCTATACAGATAGTCAGGCAGCTTGAGGATAAATACGGTATTACTGCATATCCGGGAGATCTGCTCGGATATCTTGATGATACTATAAGAAACCTTGATGCTGTTGAGAGGATAGCGGCAGTATATTCAAAGAAAGAGATCGCATATTCTGCAAAAGATCTGAAAAAGCTCATTGAAGGATAAGATGGGTTTATTCCGAATGGGACAAACCCTTTTAAGCGATGTTGACAATTACTTTCCAAATAAGGCATGGTTTTTGAAGGATATATTAATATGACCGAAGATAAGATCGCTCCCGAAGGGAAAGTTGCAAAGAAGTTGAAGATAGAGGTTGTTAAACCTGAGAACTTTAAACAGACCTATGCTATTGGTGCATTGGGTGGTCACAGTCCTTACGATTTCAGGATCGGTTTCTATAATGACAGCCCTAAAGGGTTTGAGAAATCTTCGAATTCACAGGTCATACAGAGGTCCATCGAGACAGAAGTGATCATGTCACCTCTTGCCGCACTGGAACTATCACACTGGCTTGAACAGCATATTCGCGACTTTGAAGCTATGTTCGGACCTATCGCGAAAGTGAAGAACCATCCACGTGCAGTAGAACAGCCAGAAGATACAGCCGAAATACAGGGATATATCTAAGAGATCACCTACGATCTACAATTTGTGGGAACGATGTTTTACTTCTAATCGGTAACCATAAATAGTAGGCAGAACACTTTACTTTTTCCGATATATAGTATTGATTATTATCTATTAACAATGATGTGAGGATACAATCTTGTTCCCAAATAAGAAAGTTCAGAAAATGATTGGATCTAAAGTCCAGGTAGAGATGAAGGGTGACCAGCATATCCTTGAAGGTACATTACAGAGTGCTGATGATTATCTTAACCTGCATCTTGTAGATACCACAGAGCTCGCTGATGGCGAACGTCTACGATCACTTGGTTCCGTTGTATTGAGAGGAAACAACATAATATTGATAATGCCTGTAGAGAACTAAGCTTTTATTTTCCGGAAAGACCATGGAAATAGAAGAGAAGACTCTAAAGATCATACGCGATAGCAAGGAAGGTGTCTATCAGAACGAGCTCTGGAAGCTTCTGGAGATAGACAGCCGTAAATGCTCAAGGATACTTAACAAGCTGATCAAAGCGGAGCTTATATCCCGCGAATCATCTGTTAACAATGGAGCCAGTACCTACCTTATTAAGGTAGTTACTCCAGAAGAGGAATCCTTTGATCTGCTCCTTGCAGGAGAGATGTTCTCCCCTTGCGCAGGTTGCAGGCTTGCCTGCCAACCCGAAGAATGCGAACTGTTGTCAGCATGGGTCAGCCAGCTGAACACAGAACCCGTAGAGACAGAAGAAGAAGAATAAGCCTTTCCAAGCGAAAGGTATATATCATTAATAGCCCTTATAGGGCTCGCTTCAATGCGAGCGAAAAACAGCGTGCTCCGGTAGTGTAGTCCGGCCAATCATTCCAGCCTTTCGAGCTGAAAACTCGGGTTCGAATCCCGGCCGGAGCACCAATATAACTTTTTTAAAGTGTAATGTAAATCCCATTGTAATTATTATAATTGGTTAGAAAAGTATATATCCTTAATAGCCCTTATAGGACTCGCTTCAATGCGAGCAAAAAACAGCGTGCTCCGGTAGTGTAGTCCGGCCAATCATTCCAGCCTTTCGAGCTGAAAACTCGGGTTCGAATCCCGGCCGGAGCACCAATATAACTTTTTTAAAATGTAATTAAACAATACATAAACATTCTGCTATTACAATTAAGTATCTTTTCTGAAAATTCTGCTAACACAGAGCCAACGGCTACAAGTATGGAAGTAAAATATCCCGGCTCCCCATTGTGATTGCACATAACAGACGTATTCGAATCAATGGAGCGTGAACTTTCGCATCATACGAATTCATGTATGTAAGGCCCATGAGATCATATTGAACCCCCTCCCAATTTGTTTTATATCGCATGCCCAACATCATTAATATTGGTAAATGAGGGGGATTTGAAAAACCCTGTAAGGTAGGGCTTGAGCTTGCATTCCTCCAATCTACAGGAGTGATCACATGAAGAAAATAGTCTCTATGAATCCGGCAACAGGGGAAATAAATGAGGAATTTGAACATTATTCCGAAGAGAGGATCAACCATACCTTAACAAGGGCAAGAGCTACTTTTCTTGAATGGAAGGATCTTGACATTTCCGAAAGAGCACATTATCTAAAAACAGCGGCTGCACAACTAAGAAAAGACAAGGATGAACTGGCCCGTATCATAACGATCGAGATGGGTAAACCCATCAAGGAATCAGTTCCCGAAGTGGAGAAGTGTGCGTGGGCTCTCGAATACTATGCGGAGAATGCGGAGAATTTCCTTGCACCGGAAGCTGTGGAAACCGACGCTTTGGATTCCGGAGTCTCATTTGAACCAAAGGGAGTGATCCTCAGCATAATGCCCTGGAATTTTCCGTTCTGGCAGGCCCTTCGTTTCGGTGCACCGGCACTTGTAGGAGGCAATACGGTCATACTGAAGCATGCCAGCTCCGTGCCCATGTGCGCTCTTGCGATTGAAAAAGTGTTTGCGGATGCAGGTCTTCCGGAAGGTGCATTCCAGACCCTGCTTATCGACGGCAGGACCGCCTCGGAACTCATCGCAAGGGATGAGATCGCAGCAGTCACTTTCACAGGCAGCCTTAATGCAGGCAAGAAGGTGGCGGAAGCTGCAGGCAGGAATATGAAAAAGGCTGTGCTTGAGCTTGGAGGGAGTGATCCGTTCATCGTTCTTGATGATGCCGATGTGGAGATGGCCGCAAAGGCGGGAGTGAACAGCCGCTTCCAGAACGGCGGCCAGAGTTGCATTGCAGCCAAACGTTTCATAGTTACCGAAGCTGTGGCCGATGAGTTCCTGAGTATTTTTATTGACTCCGCACGCCAGCTAAATGTCGGAGACCCAATGGACCCACAAACAGATGTTGGCCCCCTGGTCAATGCGGAACAGGTCGATATCATTGATGCACAGGTAAAGGATGCTTTGAACAAAGGTGCCGACCTCCTACTTGAAGGGGGAAGAATAGACAGGCCAGGAGCATTCTATGCACCAGTAGTTCTCGGTAATGTTAACGAGAACATGCGTGTGTTGAAGGAAGAGACATTCGGGCCCGTTGCCCCTGTTATTATCGTCAAGGATGAGGATGAGGCCATTCGGGTTGCAGGGAACAGCGATTTCGGGCTTGGTGCCAGCCTGTGGACTGAAGACAGGGAACATGCAATGGAAATTGAAAAACGTATTGAATCCGGCATGTTGTCGGTGAACTCAATGGTTGCCTCGGACCCCCGCCTTCCTTTTGGTGGTGTTAAGAAGAGCGGCATAGGACGAGAACTGTATAAGTATGGACTTTATGAGTTCATGAATATCAAGTCGATCAAGGTGTATTGATATGAAAGGAAGCGAACTGTTTGTCAAATGCCTGGAAAACGAAGGCGTGAAATATATTTTTGGAATCCCGGGAGAGGAAACACTGGACCTCATGGATTCCCTTTCGAGATCTGATATTGAATTCGTTGTGGTAAGGCATGAACAATCCGCAGCATTCATGGCGGATGTGTGCGGACGCCTGACAGGCAGGCCCGGTGTCTGCCTTTCCACCCTGGGTCCGGGAGCTACCAATCTCATGACTGGTGTGGCGGATGCCCATCTTGACAGGGCACCCCTTGTGGCCATTACAGGTCAGGGTTCCCTTGACAGGGCGTATAAGGAATCCCACCAGTTCCTGGATGTTGCGGGAATGTTCAGCAAGATAACTTCCTGGAATGCAACTGTGACCGCTGCACACCAGATCCCGGAACTGGTCGGGAAAGCCTTTGATATCGCCACGGATGTACCCGGAGCTGCTCACATTGAGCTGCCTGAGGACATATCCGCCCAGGAGACCGATGCACTGCCCCTTGAGAAAAAGGAATACTCCCATTCATGTAGCTTTGATGAAAAGGAATTACATAAAGCCATCGAACTTATCTCGGGTGCAGTCAGACCTTTGATCATTGCCGGGAACGGAGTGATCCGCGAGAATGCTTCCCTTGAGCTGAAACAATTCGCGGATGCAGCCAATATAGGCGTTGTTACCACTTTCATGGGGAAAGGTGCAATTCCCGCAGACGATGATCATTTTATCGGTTCCATGGGGATGTCCGAACAGGATTACATCATATGCGGTCTGGACGCAGCGGACGTGGTCGTTGCCATTGGATTCGATTCCGTGGAATACAGCCCGGATCACTGGAACATGGACTATTCGAAAAGCATTATTCATGTTCAAAACAGGCATCCGGCAATAGAGGCCAGTTATATCCCGGAATGTGCACTTCTGGGTACACTTAAGAAAACTCTCCGTGCAATGACCTCGGCAGTTACCCCGCAGGAATTCCCGGACCATTACAGGAATATCAAGGCTTCAATGGAAGACGAATTACTTCGCTACAAGGATGACCCCGCATTCCCGGTGAAACCCCAGCGCATTCTCTGGGAGGTCCGACAGAAACTGGATCGCGAGGATATACTGATCAGCGACGTGGGTGCTCACAAACTCTGGATCGGAAGACTGTATCCAGCACTGGCCCCTAACACCGTACTTATGTCGAACGGACTAGCTGCCATGGGATTTGGACTACCTGCCGGCATAGCGGCCTGTCTTATGCATCCTGAAAAGAAAGTTGTGACGATTGCAGGAGATGCCGGTATCCTCATGAATATCCAGGATCTGGAAACCGCTGTGAGACTGAACTGCGATCTTGTGATCGTTATCTTTGACGATGCATCCTACGGTCTTATCGAATGGGAAAGCAATACTAAATTCGGTGAGTCCTTCGGCACCTCTTTCAAGAACCCGGACTTCGTGGGACTCGCAAACAGTTTTGGTGCCAAGGGAATACGCATAAGCAGCGCTGACGAACTTGGTGATGCCCTGCGATCTGCCTTCAAGGAAGGAGGCGTCTGGTTGATCGACGTCCCCGTTGATTATTCGGAAAATATGAAACTTACAACGATACTGGAAGGCAAGTATTGCACCGTTTAAGCGGTTATTTCCATGTACTTTCAGGATGCTACATGAGCTTTTCGATTTGCAGCGGCAGCACTGCTCGGTCGGCTGATGGTCATTTTTTCCTTTGAGAGACAGGTCATATTAGGAATAGAAATTGGGAAGGTTCAAATTCCACCCCTCGCACATTTCATAGAGGTAATAGGTAACGTGAAAAAACCGAACTCCCAGAATTTATTTTTAGTAATTATTATTGTTTATAATTTTAATAAATTAACAATGTTTATATATATTTAAGCTTAGTCCCAATGTCTTATTAGTAAAATTCAAAGGTGAATGATTTGTTGACCATCAAGAATTTGAAATTATCTGAGTTAATTATTTTATAATTTCTTTGATGTTAGGTGATGGAATTATGAATGAAACACAACTAAGCAAAAAAGACTTTGAAAGAGTGAATTGGCAAGAGGTCATTTCAGTTTGTGACAGTAAAGAATGTAGCTGTTATCGGCAAAAATTCCTATCTCAAATGGACAAAGAAGAATATGTTGAAGATATAAATGGCAAAGCCGTTTTTGAAACTCTTTATTTTCTAACAATGCCAAACCTTAATCATAATGACAATAGCCCGTATGTTTTAACCAATTATTTTGACAGAATAAGTGATTCAAATCTTGAGGTGTTAAAAGAATTAATCCCAGATGTTTCAGATGATGAAATGAAAGCTAGAATTGCAGACTTAGTATGGAACAAAAAAGAAGACTATCCATATGCAATTGTAGCAATTAACTCTTATATTGAATCAGCAAAAGTGCTGGATGATCCTAAGAGGTGGACCCCTTCTTTTCGTCGAATTAAAAGAGCAGTGGATTTAGCAGCATCTTTGGGAAAAAACAATGATCATCTTAACAAAGCACTTTGTTACGCTGAATCTGTCCTTGATAAATATGATGGCAAGGATCCTAAATTTTTATCCGTTGAGCTACTGAATCTCCTTCGAGAAAGAAAACATGGAGATATTGATACGTACATAAGTATCTCTGAAAAAGTTGCTATTTTTGCAGAATCTGAGCACGAATGGCGTAAAGCCAGACTTGCTTGGTATACAAAAGCAAACTGGCATCGATTAGCGAAAGATGCTGTTGAAGAAAGGAATGCAAAACTGAAAGCTGTTGAAATGTATGTAAAGAATGCAGATGATGATATGAAAAAAACACCCCCTGATTATGCAAATGCGGTTGGTCGCATTGAAGATGCAATTCAAGAATTAAGACAAGTTGGAAGTGCTTCTAGCCGTATTGATGAGTTACATGCACTTCTTCTTGAATATCAAAAGGGTTTACCTTCTCAAATGGCACAAATTAAAAGCGAATTTTCAATCCCAGAAGAACAAAATCGTGCTGCAAGAGAATTTGTTCAAGGAAAAACAAAATTGGAAGCAATTTGCTCACTTGCATCAATAACAACATCACCAGCAAAATCGAAATTAGAAGATGCTGGTGAAACTGATAGTGGGAATCTAATTTCTCAAATAATTGGTAAAACAATCGTAAACAGCGAAGGAAAAACAACGGGAAAAAGCGGATCTATTGTTTCAGATAATGGAATGGAAAAAGAAAAAGCAATTAAAGCCAACATGTTCAAAAAAGCAAGATTCTACCACTTGCCGCTTGTATTAGGTATACTTGAGCCAGCTAGAATACAAATCAATGAGGAACATGATACAATACAACCCGAAGATTTGCTTTCAATTGTTTCAGATAATCCTTTTGTTCCAGAGGGAAGAGAAAACATCTATGCTTTAGGTCTTTACTTCGGTCTAAAAGGAGACTTTTTGACAAGCATACATTTACTGATTCCACAACTAGAAAACTCCATACGGTTTGTTTTACGCAACAATGGGATTATCACATCAGGAATTGATCATTATGGTATACAAAATGAATATGATATAAATACTACTTTAGTAATGCCTGAGCTAATGTCGATAATTCCAGAAGATATAGTCTTTGATTTAAGGGGCTTGCTAATTGAAGGCAAAAGCGGGGGTTCAAATCTGAGAAATGCCATGGCCCACGGGTTAATTGATTATGATAAATATATTTCATCGACAGAAGTAAAATATGTTTGGTGGCTGATATTGAATTTATGCTATCTTTGGAAAACGAGTTCTGTAATCACGGAAACTGAAACAACTGAACATTAATTGAGAATATTACTATTACCATAGCACAGCACACCACAAATCCAATAAATTTTTGATACATGTCGATTGAAAGTTATAGCCACAGGATTTTATTTAGTCTCTTATCCTTTTTTATTTTACAACAGAAACTCTATAATCCCAGCCTTCAATCCTTTCCTTCACATGTGCATTGAGAGTAAATGGCTTATCACTCTTGGCATTCTGCTTCATGTTATGTGTGACTTCAATGCGGATGGATCATATTTTGATGAAGATTTTACATCAGATATTGATGCAAAAATAAAGCCAAACCTGATTGAAAATAAATAGTAGAATAGTAATTTAATGGCAGTGATCAGGGGTCGATTTGCCGACTTCATTGTGGGCGACCCTGTCCCGATGTTTGAGGTCGATCTAAAGGATTTACAAATGCCAAATAAACTTTGAATATTTATGGGCTTTCACACCCAATGGCGTTCTACCTTCTGATTCACTGCCTCACCGTACTATTTATGGTACGGTAATAGATAATATGTTTTAAAACTATTAATTTATTTTGATATACAACCTGGTAACAAAAAAGAACTTAGCTCTGCAAAAATCGTTTTTCCTAAAACCGAATAATCATATATAAATTATTTGTGTGGAAAATGTTAAGGAACATAAAAACAAAAATGAAAGTGTGAGGTATCACAGATGGGAAACAAGAATATTTTTTGGATCTTTGGCATCCTCCAAAGTATTATATTGGGAACAATAATTTTCCTGATATTCAAATCATTGAATATTATCAGTGAAGTCGAAGTGATCGGATTAGATACTCAAATTGTGTTGAGCACTTTGTTTCCGCTATTTTTGTTGATTGTGGAATACTTGATATATTCAAAGGATTAACGCATGATATGCACCGACTTGCTATGCGGAGATATAGGTAACTCTGAAAAATACAACCTTTTTAAAATATTTACTTTTTTTAATCACCAATAAAAATTATCCTAACATATTATCCAATACCCTTATTTCAAATAATGAGAAATGCAACAACACGAACATTTTGTTGCATTTTACAATTGAGTAAAAATTAGTTACATTTAATTGCTAAACCAGGAATGGAATGATTGCATTTTGTTACATTTTATTTTTTTCGTTAACAGTGCTAACTTTTTAAGTACTGCAGTTTCTGACTTCTTTTAAGTACTACAGTTTCTGACTTCTTTATTAATGATTGAAATAAACATACTATATACTGTAAATGAATTCATTATTTTGTGATAATTTTGGGTGTTGAAGGGGATGAAGATTAGACACAATAATATTGTTTTCGCGGGATTGATTTTTTTATTTTTGATAGTAACAACAGGTATAGTAGCAACAGATACGATTACTGTGGATGATGGTGGTGGCAAGAATTATACTTCGATACAGGCTGCCGTATATGATGCTGTTGATGGGGATACAATTCTTGTTTTGCCAGGCTTCTATGAAGAAAACGTGGATGTAAATAAGGAGTTAACAATAAGATCACAATCCGGAAACCCAGATGATACTATTGTTCAAACAGTAAATCCAAATGGATATAACGATATATCATCAGATGCTTCAAAAAAATCCGTTACTCTCGTAACAGGCCAAACTATTACCGTGATCCAAATTGGTGATAAAATTAATTATCAAATCGATGCAGATGTGTCAATGCATCGGATAACCACTCGAAAAGGGACTTATATATACCCAGATGGTGTAGATTTTGATAAATTTGATCAATCTTTATTTAATATTGATCTCCTTATTGATCAAGGACTTTCTGACAATGAAAGTAATTCTATACCTGTTATAGTTAAACTAAAGGATAAAGTTCAAACAGGAAATAAAGATGACAAAGAGGCTTTTTCTTCATCTATTAATTCGTTAAGCATTAAACGTTCTCTTCCCACAATACATTCCCAATCATGCGACCTTAAAAAAGAAAAAATCATTGAAGCTTATCAAAAACTTCAATATTCGGATGAGGTCGATAAGGTATATTTGGATAGAATCTACAAAGTTTCTCTTAGTGATTCGGTAAGTGCTATTAACGCCACCAAGATTCAATTAGGATCTAACCTTTCTGGAAAAGGTATAAAAGTAGCAGTATTAGATACCGGAATAGATGATTCACATCCCGATCTTGATGAGGGTACTGTTATCCTTGCAAAGGATTTCACTTCAGACGGAACCATTGAAGATTTGTATGGGCATGGTACTCACGTTGCAGCCATTATATCAGGTGATGGAGATGCTAGCTCTGGAAAATATAAAGGAGTGGCTCCTAATGCTAGTATTATAAACGTTCGAGTTTTGGACGAATCTGGCCGTGGTCATACTTCATGGATTATAGATGGTATAGAATATGCGGTCAACAACTCTGCAGATATTATCAGTATGAGCCTTGGAGGACCTGTTGAGGGGGGCGACCCCCTTCTTGTCGAAGCATGTAATTGGGCAGTGGAGCGTGGGTGCGTAGTATGCATAGCAGCGGGTAATTCAGGTGATGATTATTTCACTGTTGGTTCTCCAGGTGTTTCTAAAAAAGCTATTACAGTAGGTGCAATTAATGATCAGTCTGGAGATATTGCACATTTCTCTTCACGTGGACCTGCAATGTATAGTTATTTCGTGAAACCTGAACTAGTCGCCCCAGGTGTTGATATTGTAAGTGCACGTGCTAGTGGTACAAGCATGGGAGATCCGATAAACGAATACTATACGAGTGCCAGCGGAACGAGCATGGCTACTCCGCATGTGAGTGGGGCTACAGCTTTGATTCTAGAAGCTCATCCAGAATGGGATGTGATGACAGTAAAGGATGCATTGGTTACCACATCTAATCCACTTGATGGTGATCATGATGTTTACACGCAAGGATCTGGGCTTATTGACACGAAAAAGGCAATTGATACGCAAATTATTGTTCATAATTCAACAGTAAATTTTGGATTATATAGTGGTAATGTGACCGATTCACATACTCTAACAGTAGAAAATGTTGGAGATAGATATCAAACGCTATATATCAATGCACATTCGCGCAACATTCTAAATGATGAAGCCGGAAACGTAGAAGTTAGTCCACAACAAATTACAGTCGGACCCGAAGAAACCGTAGAAATAGATCTCACTATAAATACAGACACTTCCACTGGCATTTATTCAGGACGTGTTTATTTCAATAGTTCTGATAGCTCTTACAATGCTATTTTCGGTTATGGGAAGGCTCATGAAATTACTTTAGAGAAAAATCCCATTCCCGATACCACCGTGGAATATGATAAATTTAGGGTGTTTTCTCATGATGGTACATTTGATCGTTTTCTAGAGATAGAAAACGGATCTTCTTCTTTCTTAGCACGTGATGGAGAATATACAGCATGGTCTGTAGGTCAAGATGAATCTACAGGTTGCACAATAATGACATCAAAAACTTTCAATGTAACATCTGATATGAGAGTTTCGATAAACGAAAGTGATACTGTACCTTATACCATAGATGCTAGTGAATTGATTGCGGAGCATGGGCCACTTACAAACTTGAGCGTTGAATCTGAAATGAGTAAAAAAATTGTATATGATGACCGTGTCTACGTATATGAAGAGTTTAATTTAAGAAGATTTGCAGACACTAGAATTGTTAGATTTAGCGAGAGCCCATCATTAAATGTAAGTGTAGAATATCTAATGGTACCAAAGGTCTATAACAACGGTACTAACAAGGAACCTCATATTGACAGTCCAGTCGTTTATCATTTGATATACCCAACAATTGGAGTAAATGGTCCTAAGACATTCCAAGTTAATAAAAATGAGCTGGGAGACGAAAAGTGTATTTACTACCGCACGCATCAAAACCAGACTTATTCAATCTCGCATGCTGTTTTCCAAAATATTTGGGATAACTGGGGTGATCATTCTTACCTTTGGGATATTAAAGATTGTCGCTTACAGAATATTTACTTAACACCTGAATATACTATGTACTATTCTAGTACGTCCGATTCTAGATATTATTATAAATCTAAATGGGAACTTCGTGGAGAATATTTATACCCTAGTACAGGTGAAACCTATACCAATGAAGTAAATCGTCACCCATATACTGGAGAGTTGTTATCCTGGAATATATCTAATTATTATGGATTCTTTTTTAGTGCAGCTTATCAGGCAGACCAACCACCAGTCAGATCGATTTACGAAATTTTGAATGCTAATAATACAATTATTGTAAAACGTGATGGAGAGGTGATTCATAATGATGCCAACTACTCCTGGTCCCTTGTAGCGTATGAGAATTACTCAGAGATAGAGCCTGGTACTAATTTTGAAGTTTCATTAATTGGAAGAAATCCATATATGAATCTCTCAACCAGGACTTTAACTGAATTTGGAGCACAATATGATCCACAGGGAGATGACATTCCACCAAAAATTGAAAATGTACATGTAGCCGGATTAGATACAGAAAATTCGGTTTCATCAGGTGACATTGAAGTTTATATCGATGTAATCGACAACTCACAAGTTATTGAGTTAAATGTATCTTATTCTCCGGGTGCAGTGGATAAATCTCCTGAAGAAGATGAATCAGGATGGTTAAACGCACCTGTAATAAGAGTCAATGAAACTCGTTTTAAGGCCGATTTAGATGCATCGAACTATAATGGCACGATAAATCTTGAAATATATGCTCAAGATTCAAATAAAAATTGGATGAGAACATTAACATTTGATGCATTTTATGTCAAAGAAGTACAAAAGATTACTGTGGATAATGACGGAGAGGCAGATTATATCACCATACAGGAAGCTGTGGATAATGCAAATGATGGTGATAAGATTGTTGTTTATCCAGGAACGTACACGGAAAATGTAGTTGTGAACAAGGAGTTAACAATAATTTCTGAATCTGGGAATCCGGATAATACTATTGTTCGTGCTGCAGATCCAAATAATCATGTCTTCCATGTGACTTCAGATAACGTAAAAATCAGCAGTTTTAGCATAAGAGATGCTGCATCTTCTTATAACGGTGCTTTGCAAATGGGAGTAAATCTAAACGGGGTTACAGATTGCAATATCAGTAACAATAGATTATTTAGCAACAATGTCGGCATATTTCTTTATGATTCCAAGAGCAATACTCTGACTAACAATATTGTATATAACAACAATTACGGCATCTTTGTTCCAATTTCTAACAGCAATATGCTGAGCAATAACGTTGCATATAACAACAATCGCGGTATCTATTTACAGGGTTCCAATTACAATACTCTGAACAATAACACTGCAAACTGGAACAACTTTAACGGCATCGAGTTGAGGTATTCCAGTAACTACAACACGGTAATCAATAATACAGTATCAAACAACCCCTATGGTATCGACCTATATTCTTCCAGCAACAATACAATTACCAACAACACGGCATCTAACAACACCAACAACGGTATATCTCTTTCTTATTCTAGCTACAACACTGTAATTGACAATGTCATGTCGAACAACACCGGCAGCGGTATCTCTCTGAGATATTCAAACTATAATCTCATCTACAATAACCACTTCAACAACACTGCCAACACTGATTTTTCCGGAACCAACACTGGCAATGTCTGGAACACCACAAAGACTGAAGGTATGAACATCATGGGTGGATCTTATCTTGGCGGCAATTACTGGCTTACACCAACATGTACTGGGTTCAGCCAGATCAATGTAGATACGGATGGGGATGGTTTCTGCGACGAAACCTATACCATTGCATCGGGTCACATCGACTACCTGCCACTGGCTGTCTTGGGAGTGAATAATCCTCCTGCTGCTACGATCTCGTCAATCACACCTAATCCTGCTGTTGAAGGTGTAACAGTAACATTCAATGGATCCGGAACAGATTCAGATGGTACAATTGCAGGCTACAACTGGACTTCCAGTCTTGACGGTCAGTTGAGCAGTTCTGTTAATTTCAGTACTTCCATCCTTTCAATCGGTACTCATACCATTAACTTCAGTGTACAGGATGATGACGGTGCATGGTCTGAAACCGATTTAGCTACAGTAACAATCAATGAGAAACCAAACGTAGCTCCGATTGCATCCATTGATTCAATCACACCTAATCCTGCTGTTGAAGGTAAGACAGTAACATTCAATGGATCCGGAACAGATTCAGATGGTACAATTACGGGCTACAACTGGACTTCCAGTCTTGACGGTCAGTTAAGCAGTTCTGTTAATTTCAGTACTTCTGGTCTTTCGATCGGTACTAACAGCATTAACTTCAGTGTACAGGATGATGACGGTGCATGGTCTGATGCTGATTCAGCTATTGTAACGATCAATGAGATTCCAAACGTAGCTCCTATTGCATCCATTGATTCAATCACACCTAATCCTGCTGTTGAAGGTGAAACAGTAACATTCAATGGATCCGGAACAGATTCAGATGGTACAATTACGGGCTACAACTGGACTTCCAGTCTTGACGGTCAGTTAAGCAGTTCTGTTAATTTCAGTACTTCTGGTCTTTCGACCAGTACTCACAGCATTAGCTTCAGTGTACAGGATGATGGCGGTACATGGCTTGATACTGCTTCAGCCACTGTAACGATCAATGAGAAACCAAAGATTTCGAATAATGGTGGCAGCAGTTCCTCCAGCAGCGGTGGCGGTGGAAGTGGAGCAACTGGTGAAACCTTTGAGAACATCGCACTTAAGAATGTGAAAGCAGAGAACATCGTAGATGGACTTGAAATTAGTTATGTCTTCGATGAAGAACAGAATGCAATTGAGTACATCAACTTCTCTGCACTGAGAAATTATGGAAGGGTTTCAACAACTATTGAAGTGCTTAAGGATAAATCTGCAATGGTTGATGAAAGTGCTCCCGGACTTATCTATAGTAACCTTAACATCTGGGTTGGTAAATCAGGATTCGCTACAGAAGATAACATTGCTGATCTTGTAATAGGTTTCTGTGTAGCAAAAGACTGGTTGATAAAGAATAGTATTGATGAGAATTCAATAGCATTATATCGCCACAGTGAAGGCAAATGGAATACCCTCAATACTATGAAGATTGGAGAAGATGATTCATACATATACTTCGAAGCAGAAACTCCGGGATTCTCACCATTTGCTATTGCAGCTGATTCAGCTTATGTATCTGAGATGGATGATAGAACTTTACCAGCTAAGGCAGTTTCAGAAGATGAAATATCTGGCTCTGTAAATGACATAGAAGTAGAAATCCCTTCAAGTGAATCAAATAGCATTCCAGGAATTTCTATGCTCACATCTGTGTGCATTCTGGCATTTGCTTGTCTGTCCCGTAAAAGGAAGAATTGAGTTTCTTCCTTGTTCTTCCTTTCTTTTTTAAGTTTTCTCTTGGAGTTTAGCACCATCAACATGCATGTTGATTCCATGACCGTTTAGAAGTAACAAGAGGGGAGAAGTGAGGATGGGTGAAAGAAGACATCCACCAAAAACAAAAACAAAATGAAGAACAGGGCTGACCTTCATCAGCCCTTTTCAACTTTAGCGGCGGTGTATGCAGCTTTTTCCAAGAAGCTCAATTGCCTGTCCCATGAACTGACCGATGGCCTCCGTAGGATCATAGGTCACTTCGATTCCCATTGAATCACACAGGAGATCTGTTATATCCTTTTGTTTTACAGGGGCTTCCATCATATTGGAGGTGAGGTTAAGCTGGGATGCGCATCCTGCACAGTTGGTCACAAGATAATCCGCTCCCGTTTCAGTAGCCTCACCGATACGCTTCTGTCCGCAATGGGCCACTGTTGGAAGATCATTGAATGCTGTTACAATGCCACAACAGAGAGCTTCTTCCCTGTTATGTTCCATTTCCACAAATTCCACACCTGGAATGGCTTTTATTACATCTCTTGGATAATCATAGGCATTGAACCATCTGGAAACATGGCAGGCGTCGTGGTATGTTACCTTCTTATCCAGTGGGTTTTCAAGCTTCAATTTGCCATCCTTGATAAGTTCATCAAGCAGGACGACCACGTGCTTCGTCTCAACATCCCAGTTAAGTCCGAGCATCTCTGCAACAGCAGCATACTGCTCTGTGAAGGTCGCAAAACATCCTGGACAGGAGAATATGAGGGTTTTGATACCTTTCTCGTTGATCAGGTTGATGTTTCTCTCAACAGTCTTTACGAAGTCCTCGGAATATCCCCCAAGTGCAAGGTAAAGGCCACAGCAGATATCCTCCTGCTCCCCAAGATTTACAAGCTCAATATCTGCTTTCTCCAGTATCCTCACTATGTTCTGAGGCATGTTCTTGGTAACGGCAGATGACCAGCATCCAGGCCAGTAACCGATCGCTCCCGTCTCAGCCATCTTCATGTCATCTGTCTTCCACTCAAGAGCTTCCTTAGGCAGTCCCCAGAAGTTCCCTGAATTGAGCACGTTTTGCCTTATCATACCAAGACCGGTGTTCTCAAAGTCTTTTTCACCCATTATAGAACGCATGTTTATGAACTGGTGAGCGATCTTCAGGTCCGTCTGACACTTGATGTCACATTTCTTACAGGTAGCACACAGGAACATATCAGTTGCCAGTTCCTCATCGAATTCAATGTTACCTTTGAGATATTCGGCAAGCAAATACCACTTACCCCTTGGCGATTTGCTTTCCCAGGGGTCTGCTTCATATACTGTACAGGTGGTCTTGCAGGCTCCACACTGTGCACAGATGAATGCATCCTTACCTATTTCCTCAGGCAATTTGTCAGCATACTTGTATTCCACATCCTTTCCTTCCATTATCTTACCGGCAAGGCTCATGATGGATTTGCCTTTGCTTGCACCCTTCATGGCAATGGAAAGCTGTTTTATCGGGGAGTCCTTTTCCACCGAAGGTGGCAGGACCTTTCCAGGGTTCATTATGTGTTCGGGATCAAATTCTTTCTTGAAGGCAACGATCCTGTTGAACAGATCTTCACCCAGCAGCCCCTTTGACTCATCGGTAAAGAATATGCCTGTGGCCGTCAGTCTGCCCCCATGCTTCTTTGCAATATCTGCCACAATGAGCGAGGAGGAGAATTTCAGCGGATAATTTGTTTTCCTTTCATCGGCCAGCATGAATCCCATCATGATGAACCTGTCAGGAGTTTCCATTATACCTTCAAAGACAAAATCGCCTTTGAACTTCTTATCGACGGCCTTCAGGAAATCAGCCATTGAATCCGTGGGTACGATAAGTTCACTGGCGATCAATGAAGGACCAAGGCGTTTGAGCCTCATGGTATAGAACCTATTGTCCCACTCATGCCTGGCAAGTTTCTCAGGAAGGACTTCACCTTTATTGCGCCTGACTATATCTTCCACTTCGGACGCAACTTCTACAGATGATCGGGGATACACGAATTGTGCAAGATACTTGCCCTTTGGAAGAGTTGTATCGTTTGCAGCCTTCTGGCTCAGTTCCACATAGCCGGGAGTCTGTATGCTCACTGACCATACCTTAGTTCCTGCTTTTCGAATTTCATCCAGTGCAGCCTGCAATTTCTTTTCATCACCGAATGCTGCAAGGATCGGAATGTGCTCTTCGTCCTTTTTCACATTGAATGTGACCTTTGTGATTATACCTGTGATACCCTCAAGGGAATAAACAAGGTCAAGGTCATCCCCTTTCATCACCTTCAAATTACCCTGCGGATCGACCATTTCAACGGAAACGATGTTGTCCCGGAACGTACCGTACTCATAACTGCCAATTCCACTACCACCCTGGGCAACCCATCCGGCAACAGTGGATGTAGGGGCACTGCTTGGATACAGGCGCAACGTCAAACCGCTTCTTTTAAGCTTTCCATCGAGTTCTGACCAGACCACACCTGGCTCAACCTCTGCAGTGAGATCTTCAGCATCAATGGAAATTACATTTGTCATTCGGGCAAAGTCGATGACAATTCCATTTGCAACAGGAACAGCTCCACCGAAACCACTGGATGCTGCGCCTCTTGGAATGATAGGAACTTTATTCTCAATTGCAAGTTTCACAAGAGCGGCTACCTCATCAGCGTTCACAGGCTGGACAACTGCATCGGGCATCGTAGATATCGTCTTTTTGACAGAGTCTGGAATAACTCCCACATCATGAGAATATACTAATCTTTCAAGTTTACTGAAAGATACACGGTTTTCAAACATCTCTTCGAGCTTGTTTTTTAATGCTGTATTGATTCCATTATTGGTCATGGACTATCCCTCATTTTTTCTGAATTCAATTTTGCGTATGCATCCCTAAGATCCGGCAGATAAGTAAGAGTATTAACAATAAGATGTTGAAATTGAATTTATATAACCTAACCTTCTACTGTATCGTAAAAACGTTAAAAAACATAAAGGGGCTTAAAATAAGCAAAGGCGTTAAAATTCATTAGGGCTTTGAAATACTATAGATCCAGAATAGAATGTACAAAGGAACGAAACTAAATAGATAGTAAACAAACGCCATTTGGATACATTCAGGACAAGATCAAAAATGCAAGCTTCACTTATCGATACAATCTTCCTTTCAGATAAAAGAAAGAACTTACTTCTGCTTCTAATGGACGGACCGAAGGATATCGATGAGATCAAGGAAGTACTCGATGTTACATCCAGTGCCATGCTTCCACAGATCAAGAAGCTGAGAAAACTTGACCTTATTGCATATGATGATAAAGTTTATTCATTGACAGATGCTGCACGGATACTTGTCAAGAAAATGAAACCCCTTCTTGGCACCATTGAAGTTTTCGAGGACAATTATGAGTACTGGATGAGCCGTAACCTGAGCTCTATTCCTGAAGAATTTTGTGACAGGATATGGGATCTGGAAAAATGCGAGCTCAAAAAGCCTGATATGACATGTATTTTTGAGCCTCCCAAAGAATTTAATGACAGCCTTGCAAAGTCAGCAAGTATCGAAACCCTTGCTTCCTTTTTCCACCCGCAATGCCCTCATAACTATGCCATGCTTGCCAAAAAAGGCATCAATATAACACTTATACTCACAAAAGCCGTGTTTGACAGGATGAAACAGGATCGTGAAAAGGACCTGAAGATAATACTTGGATCTGACAGGTCAGAACTGTTCATTCTGAAAGAAGATGTAACAATAGGGTCGATCTCGGTCACTGATAATATTTTCATGATAGCACTTTTCAATAAAGAAATGGTGCTTGATCACCTGAAGCTTACAAGCTCTGACCCGCAAGCTCTGCAATGGGGATCAGACCTGATAGACCATTTCAAGAAACTATCAATACCTGTAGAAAAAGAAAAAATGCTTCAGGAAATTAATAAGTAAGAGAGTCAGAAAGAGGATATTTGATTATACTTTTATTGAAATGATTTTTCTGTATTATCATAGAATACAAACATAGACCACATATAATCGAAATATTGGACGTGCTGGAGACTATATTAATCCCCAGCATTTTCAATTAATACCTCAATCGTCCATCCTTCTCAAAAACAACAAGGCACCTCCAATTGCTGATGCTGCCAGCAAGAAGCTGAATCCAGGGGTTTCATCTGATGGTTCCTCCATAGGACTATCCACCACTTCTTCATCTGATGAGATTTCATCCACCATTGCTTCTTCCACTGGGACTTCATCCATTGCAGAATCTACAGGCTCTTCATCTGGTTCCTCTGCCTGTGGGACCTCCACGAAGAATGAAGTATAGGGGGTGACAAAACCATATTCCAAAGACAGGTTTGTGACCTCTGAAACAAGTTCATCCGTTTCGCCCTCTACCTTCATCCTGTCAAGCTTGTTCATTATATTGTTGTAAGCCCATAGTCTTGCAACGAAGTCGTTCTTTTCCTCCGGATCTACAATGAACTCACGTTCAAAAACATGCTTGCCTGACCTGGTATTTCCATCTACTCTGGCAATGACGGTTTCTGCATCCTGATCGTATTTACCCAAGAGCATAACTTCTGAACCAACAAACAGATGTTTCTTTCCCGTAAGAACGGTATTGTATACCTGTTCATCATATGAGAACATCAGGCCAGATACAAGAGGTGTGGAAATAGTATCATAGAAGTTGCTTATACCGCTTGATGCTTCAGTGTCGGGCTCGAAGTACACAGCAATTCCGCCGTTCTCGAGACTTAATGCCTGCAGGAAATTGAAATCATAATCGTATTCCCTACCAAAAGCAATTGAAAATATTGATGCATTGATCACGTTAGCATCCATCACATTTTGCCTGATAACTGCAGTTGATTCTATTCCGTCAGTAGGCATCCCATCTGTAAGGAACACAATTATCGGAACATTATCACTTTCAGTGTTGAACAAACCAAGTGAGGTCAACAGTGCATCATTGATATTAGTACCACCATTTGCATTCGTGTCAGTTACCAGTTCAACTGATCGAGCCTTATTGGTATCATTTGCCATCAAAAGTTCATCGCTAGGTTCCCTAATTAATGAATCAAAGAATACAACATTAAATCGGTCACCCTCGGGAAGGTCATTGATGATCTGAGAAAATGCTGTCTGGACCTGCTGTATCTTCAATCCACTCATGGAACCGGACTTGTCGATCACAAAGATGATGTCCTTGTTCAATGATGATGCACCAACTTCCTCTTCCGTAGGAGAGAAGGTGTGCATAAAATATCCCTGACCATTACTTTCATAGAAAAGCATGTTCCCATTGAGAGGTGTATTTTCGGTCTTGAAAACAACTTTCAGATCCTGCCCAGGAAGTCCGACATCAGTATATCTGACACGGGCACTATTGGTATCCGGGTAAGTTAGATCTGAGCTGAAACCCGGAGTTCCAACACTCAATACATCTGTTGATGAATCAATGTCTATGGATACCTGTAGATTATTCACATCATGATTGCTACGCAAATATTGTAGATACTCGTATTCATCCAGTGTTCTTGTAAGAGCCTGCTCATAGGTGAGTTTCACTACAATACTCTGATTCGCCTCAAAATTAAGAGAATACGAAAATAGTTCGGAATCTCTGGTTTCCAGAAGACCTGCAGTTCTACCGCCAGAGGCAGCTTCTTCGAACTTTTGCTGTGCTTCGGCCTTTTTCAATATATCAGCTTGATATTCCTCACCATCAATGCTTATGGAAAAACCTGATAAAAATGCTTTCTCAGGTATCAGGAACTCAAACTTGTCCGTAATTGCAAAATTGTTCCCATTGTACAACTTTTCTTCCACTGTAGTGATCGCATAACCATCATTGATATTGACATCTATATTCAGGTAATCGACTTCTGCATTAGACTGTGCATTTGCAGGAACTATCAGCAACAGACACACAAAAATTATCAATGCCCCAGTTATAGCTCCAGCTAATCTCCTTTTAGACTCCATATTGTTCATACACCCCAATTAATACTGGCTAATGTTGTAAAGAAATGATATGTGGGTATAAAAACTTTTATCAATTTAATTAATTTCAAGGTGCTAAAAAACCTTAAAGGAGATACCTAACACAAAGCTAGTATCCTTTGACACGGGTGGATACATTCTCATCGGACATGAAAAAGAGATTAGACAACCCATTCGTAACACTATTGAAGAATTTAAGACAACTATTTAAACTTTAAAGCTCAAACTTTTATTATGAAAATCACACATTATCTATACAATAGTTTTCTGATCGAAGACGGTGATAAAAAAATAGCAATTGATCCAGGTGCGTTGTTTTTTTATTTTTTTAGATTTAGCAGTTTAATTCCAAGATCAGAATGGAAAGATATCACCCATATCTTTGTAACTCATGGGGATCCAGATCATTATTGGCATGCAGATCGAGTGGCAAAAGCTTCAAATGCACCTGTTATTTGTAATAAGACGATGGTGAAAAGCATCAACGGGAAATTTCTGCTGCTTGGTCCAAGAGATAAAGGACTTGCATTTACCAGCCCGATAGAAAAATTTCAGACAATTTCAGTTGATGAAAAAGTTCAGTTGGACGGAATGTCAATTACTGGTATAAAAACAACTCATGGACCACTTACTTTAAAGTTTGGACCATTTTCCAAAACAGTAAACCCAGATCCAAAAGAGAGAGTTGGATGGGGTGCAATTGGATTTGAAATTAAGCTCAATGGAACGACAATAGTTAATCTTGGCGACACCCTTCTTCATAAAAAAGAATGGGAAGGGATAAAGAATCCAGATGTTTTAATGATCCCCATTGGAGGAAGAACCATTCACAATACCATGGATGAAGAGGAAGCTTTACAGGCGATAGAAATAATGAAGCCAAAGCTTGTAATTCCTTGCCATTATAATTGTCCAATATTATTTAGTAGACATTATAACCCTGCTGATGATAAGTCGTTTAAAGAAAAAGTTGAAAAAATGGGTAGCAAATGTGTCATACTCCATAAGGGAGATTCAATGGATGTAGAGGATTATATTTAACATTCATTTTAATGTTTTACAACGGAAAATTTACATTATCTCCAAAGGGAGGTAAAGAAAGTCAAGATGCCTGCAACTATGATCAAGCAGCCCATGCACTTGCCGAAAACTCCTTCAGCATGACCAAAACTACAATGATAGACGCCACACAGAGGAGGATTAAGTTCATAGTTGCATAAATTTTTGCTGTTTCAAGGGCAAATTCTGCCGATGTCATATATGCTGCATTCATGGTCTCGCTGTTCGTATCCATGTATCTGCCGTTTATTTGGAAGAGGAATATGGCCCAGGCTGTGGGAGGCAAGGAACAGGAGTACAGTCACCGGCATACCTTGGATAAATCAGGTTGATCGAACCTTAAACTTTTTTACCAACACCAAGAACATACCCCACATACTTCGAAGTAGATCTCTTATTCAACAGTATCCTTTTACCCCTGCTGATCTGCTTGAACCTATTCCGAATCTTCTTGCTTGACAGCGTATATCTGATCATTCCGATCATCAAACCCAGGAACAGATTGGCAAATTTTCCGAGCCCACCCATTGCCCTGATCACCAGTTTTAGTTCATTCAGGCTCACAGAAAGATGATACCTATATGCGTGAACCTCGCTCAATCCCGCTCTTTCGAGCCGCTGTTCCCACTCTTCAGGAGAATAGATGGAAAAAGGTAACTGTGTGAGCTCACTAAAGATGCTTTCAGCTTCCATGATCTCTTTCTCTATGGCTGGAGGGATATCCACATCCCTGTACATCTCATTGATCCCCACCATGCCTCCGGGCTTCAATACACGCACGAATTCCCGGAACGCTTTATCCATATCAAGGAACTGTGACACGAACTCAGTGATCACCACATCATATGTACAAGGCTCAAAGGGCAGGTCATAGGCATCACCTATACGGAATTCCACTCTACTCCCAAGACCTAAGCTCTCTGCTCTCTCCTTTGCTTTTCTGATGGATACCTCTGCAATATCGACACCAACAACAGAACAACCGAACCTTTCAGCTACAAAACATGCACTGAAACCTGTACCACATCCAACCATGAGCACCTTGCTGTTTTTGTTGATCTGGCACAGTTCAGCCAATCTTTTCGTTGATGTTAAACCACCCACATGAAAATACGGCACCCCAAGATAGCTCATGAAATCATAGTACCCCAGATCTTCGATCTCTTCCATTGAAAGGTCGTTCTCTTGCATGATAACACCAGTTTGATTCAAGATCTTTCAAAAATAAATATAATAAACGATATCGATGCGAAATAAAGATGAATTAAAAAAAGAAAGAGTAATTGGCTTTACTGTCAGTAGCCTGATAATTTAATTGTTAGCCTTCCTCAAGCTCTTCATCCTCTCAAGCTCAGCCTCAAGTTCCTGGATCTTCATTTCATCGATCTTGTCTGAAAGTTCCGCAAGTTCCTTATCAGCCATCTTGATCGTGTTGTGTACCTTTTCAACGATGTTCTTTTCCATATTGAACTTCTGCTTTTTTACTTCACTCACGAGATCTTCAACAAGCATTTTACCTTCTTCTTTGCTCATTGTTCCTGCTTCGATCTTATCCTTGACACACTCCTTGATCCTCTCTTCAGATAGTGCTGCCAGTCCCGCACCGATCAAAGCAGTTGCTCCCAATATACCTATTTTCTTCATCTTGTCCATTGATTGTCACTCCCAGTGTATTTACAAAATGTATTGAAGCAGTTTCAATATTCTATTAAAGTTGCTTATTCGGGTTGCTTGCAGGGTAAAATATGCCAGCATAAGTGCAAGAGTCAATACTGCATTGATCCAGAAGCCCTGGAACACCCTGAATTACATTTCCCCACTAAAAAAAGGTGTGTAACTCAATATATACTTATTGAGAGATGTCAAGACCGTTCGATCTAACTTGGCACTGATGTGAACATGCAAATTCCAAGCCCTATTCGAGCTTTGAGGAATTTAAAACCTGCTTCTTCACGATCGATACTACCTTTCTCAGGCAATCCGGTCAGATGTTGATCTGCTTCTGCTCAGGTATGCGATACGTTGAAGTCCAGAGGTTGTATGATCACCCTGAATGGATTATGAAGGAGAGAAGGACTATACATTTGCCAGAGGA